>SKVC01000091.1 GCA_007129655.1 Thermoplasmata archaeon | reverse complement strand
TATCCATATAGATGAAAAAAGCGAACTACCTGACATCGGAAAATATCGAGCGTAAAGCCGCCGGCTGGTTGGAAGAACTACCCTTCTGCAAACGATGGCCCGGCGATATTCATACGGGTAAAAGCGCACTCCTCGTTATCGATATGCAGAAATATTTTTTGGATCCCGAGAGCCACGCATATCTGCCGGCTGCAGAAGCTATCATCGATAACATAAACTATCTAGTAAAGCTGTTCGTTGATAAAGGCGGTAAGGTACTCTATACGACTACGGTACAGGATCCGGAAGAAAAGGGCTCCATGCTGGAATGGTGGAGCTCCATCATAACAGAAGGTCCCATGACCGAACTCGATGAAAGGATCGATGTAAAGGGAGAACTGATAAAAAAACCGACATACTCTTCTTTTTATCGGACGGAACTGGAAGAGCATTTGGACGACATCGAGAACATCTTCATCTCCGGAGTGATGACTGACATATGCTGTGAAACCAGTTGCAGGGAAGCCTTCATACGCGATTACCGCACCTTTTTCATCGCAGACGCTACCGCTACCAGCGGCGAAGAAGTGCATATGTCCTCCCTTAAATCCATATGCCACGGTCTGGCGGAGATATTACTATGCAAAAACGTAGAGCAGAGGTTGCGATCATAGGCGCCGGTCCGGCGGGAATAGCATGTGCACAGCAGTGCATACGCCAAGGGATAGAGGATGTACTGTTGATAGAGAGAGATCGACCGGGCGGGTTGCTCTACCAGGCGAACCGTATCGAGAACTTTCCCGGCTTGCGTGATATGAGTGGCAGAGAAGCTGTTGAAGAGCTAACCGATATAATCAGCGATCACGATTTAACGGTGCTAAAAGACGAAGTAACTGAAATATCTGAGAAGAAGAACAGCTTCGAATCTGTCATGAAGGACGGCAGTGTGGTCAGCTCGAATAATCTGGTACTGGCCACCGGCACCAAACCGAGAGGACTGGGTATTCCGGATGAAAAATATCATCCCGAATGGCGCGATCATACATACGAAACCGTTGGCGTGGTGGGCGGCGGAGATGCAGCCTACGATTATGCTCTTCGGATAAACGAACTCGGTGGTGAGTCCGTGATTCTGCAGAGGGGCGAACCGAAAGCACTTCAAACGCTGATCGACGAAGTAAAACGGCAGGATATACGTGTACTGAACGGGGAACTGAAGGACTGGGAAGTTGAAGAAAGAGGCTATAAGTTGAATTTTGGGGAAGAGATCTTAAAGTGCGATACGGTCGTAGTGGCCATAGGACGTGAGCCCTGCGTACCACCTATGGACTTCTCATATGGCGATGTAAAATTCCCTTCAGGCAGTACCGATGTAGACAGACTATATTTAGTGGGCTCCCTGGTTCTCGGCGGTTACAGACATGCATCCCTGGCATGGGGTACCGGTCTGGCAGCAGCCATGGATATATGCAACAAAAAACAGTGAAAAAATGTAAAAACTGCCACGTACTTTACCCTTCTATGGAAGAAAAAGAGAAAACATTTTTGGACGAACCGGTGATACACTGGGGCGAATTGACCAGAGAAAATTTACTATGCCTCTCACGATACGTCGATGTAGCACTGCTGCCGGTAGGTAGCCTCGAACAGCACGGGCCGCACCTACCTTTAGACACGGATTCTTACGATGCTAAATACATACTCGAAGAAGCGGTAAAACTGTTAGATTGTCCGAAACCACCGATACTTCCCACTGTTGCCTACGGCGTGAGTGACCATCACATGTCGTTTCCCGGGACTGTCACACTTCGACCGGAAACATTGGAGGCGGTCATCATGGATATCGGACGTTCCGTAGCAACCCACGGCTTCCAGAAGCTCTTCATCAGTAACGGTCACGGAGGCAATACCTCTGTGTTGAATGTGGTAGCCCGTAAGCTGAAAAAAGAGACAGGACTACTGGTTTTCATCGACTCCGGCGATAGTATGGAGCCGGGTAAAAAAGAGCTGGTAAAAACAGAGAATGACGTGCATGCAGGCGAATACGAAACTTCTACATCTCTAGCCAACCGTAAAGAGCTTGTTGATACCGACGCCATCCCGGAACTCGAGATGAACTTTCCACATCCTTCCATGTCATTCGACCACAAACCGAACTTCCAATTTGCATGGGATACCCACGAACTGTCTTCTGTAGGCGTACTGGGGGACCCGTCCAAAGCCACTGCGGAGAAAGGCAGAGAGCTGTGGAAGCTAGGGGCCGAGCTGATGGCCGAGCGTATCAAGATAGTGATGGAGATGCGTGGATACCTCTAACCCACAAATAGCGATCAAGAAAAATATGAAAACATATTTTTCTTATGAGCTAGCAGTGGAAAAGAAAGTTATGTAAAATTATCTTTCTTTTCCGGTAAATATTTATCACAAACAGACTATTCCTTTTCGTGGCAGTTTATATAGGTAAAACCGAAGGTTACGAAGAAGTTAACAGGGTGATCAGAGAGGGTATAGAATCTCTCGGCGGCATATCCAAGTTCGTCAAACCCGGTGAGAAGATATTGTTAAAACCCAATCTGCTCAAGGGCGCTCCACCTGAGAAAGCGGTTACCACACATCCCGATTTTATCCGTGCGGTTGTGGAGTTAGTTCTAGAACAAGGAGCGGAAGTGATCATCGCGGATTCACCGGGCGGCCCCAGTTCCGTTCGTATACTTCGTAAATTTTACGAAAAGTCCGGATGGCTGGAGGTCGAAAAAGAAACCGGAGCGAGACTGAATTATGATCTTTCGGAATCCAGAGTGAATCTACCGGAAGGCCGAATACTCAAATCGGTTCCCGTACTCTCCGTATTCAAGGAAGTCGACGGAGTGATCAATCTACCTAAACTCAAAACCCACGGACTGACGGTTTATACCGGAGCGGTCAAGAATATGTACGGCGCTGTTCCCGGTCTGACAAAGGCTGCATTTCATGGAAAGTACCGGGGTATAGATCGATTCTCCAAGGTGATACTGGATATACACGATGCAGTGAAGCCAAGATTATCACTCATGGACGGCGTGCTGGCCATGGAGGGCTCGGGCCCCGCCGGTGGCAATCCCGTTGAATTAGGGATGGTGCTGGTATCACAGGATGCATACGAACTGGACATAGCCGCTTGTCTATCGGTGGGTATACCGCCGGAAAAGGTAACAACCATAAAGGCTCAGAAGGAAGCTATCAAGATTATCGAATACACCGGCCTAACCCCCTCTCAGATAGAACAAAATCTCGATTATCCTTCCGGCGGCTCTACGCCGTGGTGGGTACCGGATTCCCTGGGCGGAGTACTGGCCAATATGTATCTTAAGCGTCCGTCTTTGGAAGCTGGTTCTTGTACAAAATGCGCTAAATGCATGGAGATCTGCCCTGAAGACGCTATAAAGATTGGTAAAAACGGTCCTAAGATAAGCTGGTGGAATTGTATACGCTGCTACTGCTGTGTGGAAGTATGCCCGGAAGATGCTCTATCTTCCGACTAAAGCAGCCCGGATTCCAGGTCTGCGATTACCGCTTCCAGATTTTTTGCCTTCACCAAACCAGATGCCAGCAGTACGCCTTCCGTACCCAGCTCCAGTGCGCGCTTAACGTCCTCACCGTTTTTGACACCGGCACCGCATAGGACGCCTACATCCGTGTTTACACCGTTGACCATCCTTACCGCTTCGGCAACGAGTTCTGGTTTTGCGGTAGATACAGATATGTCCCCTCCGATGAGTTCCGGTGGCTCGTAGGCGACGAAATCCGGTCCTAGAGCGGCGGCGGCAGCGGATGCAGAAGGATTGTTTGCACACACGACGGTGGTCAATCCGGCGCCTTTACATTTGGAAACGAGCATCTCGATCTCCCAAAGTTCCAAAGTATTTTCAGAGTGATTGATCAGTGTACCCACAGCTCCGGCGTCCACCACGGCTTCGAAGAGTGTGTGTCCGGTATGGCTCCCGGGCTCGACAGCATCGATATGTTGTGCGAATACTGGTAATCCGGTACTTTTTATCGTTTCTCGCAGCTCGACAGCTTGAGGGCATACCGTCCAGTTGCCAGTTGCATACTTTTCTATCTTTTTAGTCAATTCCAACCCTCTCTTCCCTACGGATTCGTTGTACGTTTTGTAATTGACCATTATCACCGGTTTGGATATCATCTTAATCGGGAGGACATGGGCATCGAACAATTAATATATTGCGGGAAAATTCGAAAGACTTTAAACCATCTTCAATCTTACAATCCGTCATGGAAGAATATGAGCCCCGAACTATCGAGAGCAAGTGGCAGCGCAGATGGGAAGAGGCAAAACTTTATCGAACGGAGGCTGACGAAGACAGTGAATCTTTTTACATCATATTCGCGTATCCCGGGATCTCAGGCTTTCTGCATCTGGGTCACATGAGATGTTACAGTTACACTGATTTTATCGCAAGGTACAAGAAGATGAGGGGCTACAACGTACTGTTTCCAGCCGGGGCACACCCTACGGGTAACCAGGTGATCAGCTTGGCCAAACGTGTAAGGGAAGACGACCCTGATATCATAGCTTATCTCAAAGCAAACGGTGCCACCGATGAAGATATTTTGTTTTTGGATAATCCAGACGGTATCATCGAATATTTTTCTCGATCCTACATCAAGGAATGGAAGAACTTTGGTATACAGATCAATTGGGATCATTTTACTTATACATCTAGAGAAGATTATTCTAAATTCATTCAATGGCAGTTCAGAAAACTTAAAGAAAAAGATTTACTGACACAGAAACCATATTACGCACCGGTCTGCAAGAACTGCGGCCCGGTGGCCGTCGACCCTTCGGAAACCGATCTGTCCAAGGGCGGTAACGCCGAGATCCAGGAATACACTTTACTCAAATTCAAATTCGGAAACCGATACATAACCGCAGCTACACTAAGACCGGAAACCGTGTACGGCCAGACCAACTTATGGGTGTCTCCGGAGGAGGACTACGCAGTTGTAGAAGTGGCCGGTGAAGAGTGGATCATGAGCGAGGCCGCCGCACAGAAGTTACTCTACCAGATGGACGATGTAGAGGTGACTGATCACATAAAGGGAGAGGAGATGATAGGCGAAAAAGCGACGGCTCCCATGATACACCGAGACATACCCATATTACCGGCAGATTTCACCGACCCCGACGTCGGTTCCGGGATAGTCACCAGCGTCCCCAGCGATGCCCCCTATGACTGGATAGCACTGAAGGAATTGAAGGATAATCATGGATTACTGGAGAAGTACGGTTTGGAAGATATCGTTAAAGATGTGGAACCGATCGAGATAATCGAATCAGAAGGATTTGGCACCAATCCTGCTGAAAGCATAATCAAAGAGATGGGGATCACCTCTCAGAACGAAGTTGAGAAGCTGGAGGAAGCTACCCAGAAGATATATCGTGCTGGCTTCCACAAGGGAAAGATGCTGGACATCAGCGGCGAATACACCGGTATGCCGGTTCAGGAGGCCAAGGACAACATAAAGGACGATATGCTGGACTCCGGTGAGGCGGATATGTTTTACGACCTTTCGGAGGAAGTCATCTGCCGATGCGGTACCGATGTTGTGATGGGGAAGATACCGGATCAGTGGTTCATAAGATATTCCGACGAAGAACTTACTGAGAAGAGCAAGGCACACGCAAAGAAAATGAATATCAAGCCGGAGACCTACGCGAATACACTACCGGATACTTTAGAGTGGTTCCAGGACCGTTCCTGTGCACGGCTGGGGAACTGGATAGGTACCCGATTTCCCATGGACAAACGGTGGATAATCGAAGCCATCGCCGATTCTACGCTGTATCCTGCTTATTACATCATTGCAAAGCATTACAACGACGATAAATTTCAAGCAGACCAGATGACTGTCGAATTCTTCGATTTTGTTTACTTAGGTAAAGGAGAGATATCTCAAGTATCGGAATCCACAGGGATAGACATAGAGGTGCTGGAAAAGGTACGAAACGATTTTCTGTACTGGTATCCCCTAGATATTAATCTCGGGGGTAAAGAGCACATGACGGTACACTTTCCGGTATTCCTGATGAATCACGTTTCGATATTAAAGGAAGAGCACTGGCCTCGAGGGATACTGGTAAACTGGTATCTAACCATGACCGGAGGTAAGATATCCAAATCAAAGGGTGGTGCGGAGCCGATCCCCGATGTTGCCGATCGATTCGGTATAGACACACTGAGACTTTATTACGCACACTCGGCAAGTCCTTTCGTCGATAAAGAATGGGACGAAAAAGAGGCATTCACTTACAGAAAAAGGCTCGGTTTCATGTGGCGTTTGATAAACAGGATAAAATCCGCCGACGGTGGCGGATCATCCGTGGACGATTTCTTGGAATCACGTTTCAACCGCTTACTGGAAAAGGCATTTTCCTTCATGGACGATCACGAGATACGCAAGGCCGCCAATGTGGTGTTTTACGATATCCCGGCGGAGTTGGAATGGTATTTCAAAAGGGGCGGTGAAAACAGTGCTCTATTGGACCGACTCGGCGAGACCCTGATCAAGTTAACGGCACCCTTTACTCCGCATATGGCCGATGAACTCGGCGAGATGTGGGATATAGAGTATGTTACCGAAGAGCAGATACCGGAAGTACGACAGGAAGCGATCTCCGATGCAGCCGAAGGTAGAGAGGAATACTTGAGGAGCGTGCTCGACGATATCCGAAACATACTCTCCATAGCTGATGTAGAGGGCGATACCATACACATATACGTAACACCCTCGTGGAAAAAAGAGGTTCTGAAAAAAGCCCTAACGGAAACGGAAAAAGGCATGGGCCTGATGGCCGTACTCTCAAAAGAGCTCGACGTACCGCCGAAGAAACTATCGGGTTTCCTTCGCTCCGTTCTGGAAGACATCAAGAAGAACAGAGCCGCTGCCGTCAGTGCTATGGCCCTCGACGAGATGAAGATACTCCAGGAGGATAAATCATTTATTGAAAGGGAATTCGAAGCCGAAGTTAATGTACACTTAGCTTCCGAAGACGTCTACGACCCGGCCAACAGGAAGGACAAAGCGGCACCGGGCAAGCCGGCGATCTACATCGAGTGAATAACAAAACCCTTATATCCCGATACCCTGATACTTCAGCATGAAAGCCGTAATATTGGCTGCAGGGGAAGGTACAAGACTCAGGCCCTTTACAGCATCGGAACCAAAGGTGATGATCCCAGTAGCTAACAAACCGATACTTCAGTTCATAGTAGAATCTCTGGTCGATAACGGTATAACGGATATCGTCATCGTCGTGGGATACCAGCGCAGAAGCATAATGTCTCATTTTGGGAACGGGGATGTGTTCGGAGCGAACATTGAATACGTTAACGAAGAGAAACAGCTGGGCACCGCCCACGCACTGTATCAGGCAAAGAGCAAGATAAAGGACAGATTCATCGTCTTACCCGGAGACAACGTGATATCCAAGCATACGATCTCAGATCTTTTGGACGGAAGCGACGGATATTCCGTTTTGATAACCACCAGCGAAGAACCGTCTAAATACGGTGTTATCTCGATGGACAACGGTCTAGTTTCCGAAGTGATAGAAAAGCCGGAAAAGAGTCCCAGTCATCTAATATCCACAGGGATCTACGCCCTGGAACCCAACATATTCGATTACATTGAGGAGATGATGGATTCCCAGGTCTACGATATGACCACGGTAATAGACCGGATGATAGAAGACCATGATTTAAAGGGAATTATCACTGAATCCACATGGATAGACGCTGTACACCCGTGGGATCTTATACCTCTTAATTCAACAGCCTTGGCTTCGGTAGTAAAATATACCGGAGGAACCATCGAGAAAGGCGTGGTTATCAAAGGAAATGTATGGATAGGTGAAGGCGCAGAGATAAAGGGGGGTAGCTATGTCGAAGGCCCGGTCATCATCGGTGAAGGCTGCGAAATAGGGCCACATGCATGCATACTTCCTTCAACCAGTATAGGTAGCGACACTAGAGTTCAGCCCTTTTCAATAGTGAAAAATTCACTGGTGATGAAAGGTGTAGAGATCGGCCCGAATTCCATAGTAGAGCGCAGTGTTATCGGAGATGGAGTTCATATAAACGGCAATTTTTCATCCAATGTAAATAAAGCACAAAAAGTAGTAGGAAACGACATCAAAACAATAGAACGGATCGGGTGCATGATAGCGGAAGACACAGTAATAGGTAGCGGTGTAACGGTAAAAGAAGGAGTAATCATTGGTTCAACTTGCACCGTCGGTTCAGGAACCATGGTGAGAGATAATATTCCATCTTTCACCAAGGTACTATGAGGTAATAAGATGTGTGGAATCGTCGGTTATATCGGACATGCCAAGGCGGGCGAAATACTATTGAAGGGTATGAGACGCTTAGAATATAGAGGATACGATTCTGCAGGCGTAGCTATCAAAGACGATAATAACATAGTCATAGAGAAAAAGAAAGGTCGTATCAAAGAGATCGAACAGGACAATATTATCGCAGGTAACGCCGGCATCGGTCATACCAGATGGGCGACCCACGGAAAACCCTCGGACGAAAATTCTCATCCGTTCTTCGATTGTGATGAATCTATTGCAATAGTGCATAACGGAATAATCGACAATTTCGTAACCTTAAAGGAGTCCTTAGAAAAAGAAGGTCACGAATTTAAATCTCAAACAGATAGTGAAGTCATAGCACATCTAATCGAATCACATTACGAAAACGATCTCCTGGAAGCGGTTAAAAAGACAATTTCACAACTTCGAGGTTCGTATGCAATTGTAGCAATACACAAAGACGAGGATTACATGGTAGCTTGCCGTAATCAGAGCCCCTTGGTTATCGGTGTTGGTACGGACGAGAACATGGTTGCATCCGACGTACCGGCAATACTGGACCGAACGAATGAAGTTATATACTTAATGGACGGAGATATAGCTAAAATATCTTATAAAGATATCGAACTTTGGGATGAAACAGGTGCAAATGTCACTCGCGAGCCTAAGATAATTTCGTGGACCGTAGAGGATGCGGAGAAGGGGGGATACGATCACTTTATGCTAAAAGAGATATATGAGCAGCCCAAGGCCATCCACGACTCGATCCTAGGACGGCTGGGAGAGTTTAAAGACGTTGATTTCTCAAAATATAACATAGACATGATCAAGATAATTTCATGCGGCACATCCTATCATGCCGGTCTTGTGGGGAAATACATCATCGAAGAGATATCAGGGATTCCATGTATGACCGCCCTCGCCTCCGAATACAGATATTCATCTCCCTCCGATATCTATCCATTCACCATCTTGATTAGCCAAAGCGGCGAAACCGCAGATACACTAGCGGCTGCGAAGGAAGCGAGACGGAGGGGCTGCAAAACTCTAGCGATAACCAATGTTTTGGACAGCTCTATAACTCGTGAAGTGGATGAAGTCGTATATACGCATGCAGGCCCGGAGATAGGCGTTGCAGCTACAAAGACATTTACAACCCAATTGATAGTCCTATACTTAATCGCTATCCAGCTCGGTCTGAAAAAAGAAAAATTGCTGGTAGAAGAGGCCGACGAACTCCGCAATCAACTTCGTCGGCTACCACGTAAAGTAGAGATATTACTGAACAATACAGACCATATCAAAGAAATATCTAAAAACATACTGGCAAAGTCGGAAGATATATTCTTCGTGGGGCGTAACATAAATTATCCCGTGGCTCTGGAAGGCGCTTTAAAGCTAAAAGAGATAGCATACATCCATGCCGCCGGCTACCCCGCAGGTGAACTTAAACACGGTCCCTTTGCATTACTTACAAAAAAAACACCTGTAATAGGAATTTGCGTCAAAGATCAAACCTACGAAAAAATGATTGGTAATATCGGTGAGATAGCCGCACGTGAAAGCCCTATAATCGGAGTTGCAGAGGAGGATATGGAATTGCAAAAACTGTGCGATGAGTTAGTATACATACCCGATATCCAACCGTTATTTTCACCTGTACTTGTAAATGTGGTCATGCAGCTTTTTGCCTATTACACCGCTTACCAACTGAACTGTTCTATAGATAAACCCCGAAACCTTGCTAAGAGCGTGACGGTGGAATGAGTACGGATCTCTCAAAAAGATATGAAACATATAAAAAAGAAATCTGGATTTTTATCATTGTTGTAATTCCGTTATTTCTGTTACTGGGAAGCCTACTGTGGAGAGAACTATTCTGGGATGCTTTCTTATGGAGATATCTATGGGGACCGGTAGTTGCAGATGCACGTGGCGCTTCGATAGGTGATGTATCTGCCGGTTACAATCCGGTAAACACATTGGTATACGGTATCGTTCTGGTGGTGGCTTTATTTGGTATATACGACCTAATAAATTATCTTGATGTCCGAATAGACAACAAATTCGTTTTTTCACTCATACCATGGATAATTTTAGGAGGTTCACTGCGTACCTTGGAGGATGTAGGACTTTTCTCTGAATCCATAGCTCCGCTTTTAATATCGCCTATAATATATATGTTATTGGGAGCTTCCGTAATAGTAACGATGGTGCTGGGAGTCAAAATATCACGAACATTTAAAGAGGAAAACAGTCTTTTACGAGTCGCAGTACTTGCCCCGCCACTGGTTATATATTTACTTTTCAGATTGCCTTACACAACCATCATGATCGTTATCGGGCTAATCTTTTTATCAATTTTTTACATTATCGGCAGAAAACAGCAAATTTTGAATGAACGATATCTATTCGTTTCATATGGAATTATACTACTTGCCATATCTCTTACATACAATCTGTACTATACACTCACATTGTCCGATACTAACCCCTTTGAACTCATCATGATACCTATTTTAACAATTGTCGCGGTAGGGTTATTTTCATTACCGATATATTTATCGGATAAAAAAATCCTCCAAAAATTGTTCTTTACCAAACTCAATTTATTGATAGTACTATCTCACCTTTTCGATGCCTCAGCCACTTATCGCGGAATAAAGCATTACGGTTATACGGAAAAGCATGTGATCCCCGCTCTTGCCATCGAATTGGTAGGCGACCCGATAGTGATGTTCTTACTGAAAATAGTTCTTGTGGTAGTGGTTATAGTCACCATCGATCACTATTATAAAGATGAGTTAAGTAAATATCCTCGCCTTACAGTATTACTTAAATTCGCTATCATCACACTTGGGATGGCCCCGGGAGTTAGAAACACCCTGCGACTTGTCATGGGGGTATAGAGTTTAGATAGCAAAACACACTTAAAAACAACAATAAAAAAGAAAAAGGGGGGAGATATAGTATCGTGATGGTTTGTGTGATCCAGGCAAAGGCAGGTCTGGGGATATTTACGGGTTAGAGTGCATCTTAAGGGTTAAGGTTTTAAATATTCATCTCGCACTGCCTTCGCCTGGTTCATAGCCCGTTCGACCTTAGCCATCTTCTCTGCCTTCTCAGAGGCAAGCTCGACACGATAATAAAGCATATCACGTACCGCACTTCGTATAGCTTCTGAACGGGATGGGAAATCATCAACTTCTACCAGGAAGTCAAGCTCTTTAAGAAAACGCTTAGGGAGCCTTACGGTTATCTTCTCGGTATCTGTCATTGATCTCCACCTGTATGTTTAAACGACCCCTTCCGTCGGTCGTCCGTCTGACATGCGTAAGCGGGTATTTAACTATTTCGATACCTTTACACTCGTACGCAATACCAACATATATGAGAACCCTTTTATCTAACTTCCAGCTAACAAATATGTGAATAATATATATACCATTGGTTACGAAGGAAAAACTCTTGACGAATTTATAAAATTACTTCTGGAGAGCAGCATAAATCATCTTGTCGATGTACGTTCGATAGCAAAATCCGCAAGACCTGGTTTCGGAGGGCAGGAACTAAAAGAAAAATTATTCTCTAAGAGTATAATGTATGTTCATAAACCGGAGCTCGGAGGGATGGTAGAAGATGATTATCATACAGTCATGGAAAAGGATAGCTGGAAAAAAGCCTACGAAGGATTAAAATCGATCGCTAAAGACATTCCTACTGCGATAATGTGTCTTGAAAAAGATCCTATGAAATGCCACCGTCGCCACATCTCTGAGAGACTTGAAGAAGAAGGATGGGAAGTTATCCACATTGGTAAAGGCGGCAGTTGGAAGGATAAACGCCTTGATGATTACATAGAATAAAAACTACTGTAGTCTATTCTTTCTCCCGCCCGAGATACGATAACCACAGTAGTATCATCAGAGATATACAAACATGTCAGACGAATATTGTGTAGGCCACTCCGTAGTGTGAAACTGCTGTTTCCGGAAGATGTAAGATGGATATCATCTCGGAGATGTATTATTTCTCTCTGTTCTCTCCAATCCATACTGTAAGAGATTATATCCGTTCTGCCACCGACTCTGTCCCCGAAACGGATTTGGTCTATCCCTGCAAACATATCTCCGGAAAGGTCGAGCACCATCTCTTGACTCGAAAGATTTCCTTCCCGACTTATCATATGAGAAAGGAATATCAATCCATTCAATTCATCTTTGACATGTTGTTCGAATGCACTGCGCTGCATATTCCTAAAGCTGATTATACCCATGGACATTGTAGCAGAAATAAGGATTATCATAATAAATAGCTTGAATGGTAATTCCATTAAACCTCTTTTATCCCTGCGAACACTAGCTCTATTTCTCATGTCTTCCCTCTATTAATCCTATTTCGATGATCTCGACCCCCCCATCTATCATGCCGCTCCTTTTCACCATAAAAACGTTTTCTTCTCCGGAGATATCCAATATCACCGGTTCTCCGCCGCTTATGTTTGCAAGATTAAATCCACCCAGTTTATATGCTGATTCTTCTCTTCCCCGTATACGGTATCTGACATACTCTGTTCCCGGTATTTCACCACCGATCTCCACATAATCTATCCTTGCTAGAGGGTGACCGCTTAAATCCATTTCGATTATACGCATATTTCCCTCTTCGGAAGATCCTACCTCTTCTACGGTCTTTTTAAGGTGCTCTAACTCTACCATTAAATCGTTCTCTGTTTGTTGTCTAATGTACATCCCAGCAAAACCCCAAACTGTAGGAATCGTAATAGCTATCACTACACATATCACTAGCAGCTCTAGTGGGAGCCCCTCGATGGCATCTTTATCTTCCTTCAAAATCCTGGGCATTCAGCCGCTCATCAATATGTCGTTGATAAATCTTTCGAGCCATGTTAAAGCACAACACTTATTAGTATCTCCATCGTAAATAACAGTTGATATGGTCGACAGACCAGAAGACTACAGGAACGATATCGAGTTCATTCAAGCGAAAGTGAGTAAACAATTCCCCGTTTATAAAACAGAGATAGAATTTGATATAGTCAACATCTATGTCAGGATCATACAGGGCGATGATTTTGAGGAAAAATTCGATGAATTGAGGCAGGAACTAGTCCCTCTTAATTTCATCCCTTTTTTACGGGAAGAGAAAGGTGAGTATGTAATAAGTGTAAAGAAGAATCCGCCCAGAAAATACCGTACGGTAAAGACGAACATCGTCATGCTTATAGTTACCTTGTGTACCACCTTGATAGCCGGTATGTGGTGGTGGTCGTCTTATACATCTACAGAACCGTTTTTTTCGCTTTATAATCTTAGTAACGGCGCATTATTTTTTACCCTACCACTGATGACGATCCTCGGTATTCACGAGATGGGCCATTATTTCATGGCGAGACACCATAAAATACACGCATCTCTTCCTTTTTTCCTACCCTTTGCCCCTCCTCTGGGAACTATAGGTGCATTCATAAGCATAAGAGACCCTATACCTAACAGAAAATCACTCTTAGACATAGGGGTTGCCGGGCCAATATGTGGATTTATAGTGGCAGTTCCTGTGGCTATTATCGGTATATATTTGGGCGGTGTCATGGATCAATCCCTTCCTTTGGGTATGGAAGGTACAGTATGGATAATAAATTACCCTATAATATTCAGAGTTTTGGATTACATACTGCCATTCAGCGGTGGGCAGACCATGCATCCTACAGCTTTTGCCGGATGGGTGGGATTTCTCGTAACTGGTTTGAACTTATTGCCAGCGGGGCAGCTCGACGGCGGACATGTGGTAAGATCCCTATTGGGAGATAAAGCGAAGTATGCAAGTTACATCGCGGCAGCTTTCCTAGTCATAGTGGGTATATGGTTCTATCCCGGCTGGCTATTTTTTGCGATATTCCTTTTGTTTTTTGTCGGCTTAAAACATCCCCCACCTTTAAACGAACTTGGTAAAATAGGTACAAAACGCAAATTAGTCGGAGTTCTCGCAATAGTTCTGCTATTCAGCTGTTTTCACCCTATTCCCATCGAAGAAGAAACCATCAGATACGATTTCGAGATCGAATTATCTGAATCGGCTATTCAAACTGTTTCATTGAATGAAAGTGCGGTATATACCTTCAAGCTCACCAACACCGGAAGTCCGAATTCAGACACATATAATGTAAGCTTCGATATGAGTAATCGTACTTGGAACGGCTTACTATATGTCCAACGTCTAGAAAATAACATCACTTCATGGTCCCCTATAGATGGTAACAGGACGAGCGTATCTTTAGATACTGGGAAAAACACCAGCTTCAGATTGGAGTTAACCCCTACAAACGAAGCCCATATAAGAAACGATGTATCATTCACCGTGCGGTCGAACACAACGGGACGGGATAAGACTAAGGAACTTACCACTGAGCTAGAATATTCATTCACGGTATCTTCTTTCCAGAGATATTCAATAATAGAAGACGGAAAGGCAAATTTCTCCATATATATATTCAACATGGGGCCGGATGATGCCTATGAAATCTCTAGCACGGAAATAAACAACGAAAGTTGGAATGTTTATTTCCTACATAACAATTCACACCAGCAGAATCTTACTCTAGAAATTCCTTCGGGTGGCACTGAGAATTTCACCGCTGTTATATCTTCAGATGTTCTTACCCGGGGAATGAAACTTTATACACGTACTGAAAATGAACCTACTCGCGGAAGTGCAGAATTCGTAGTGGCGACTTTAAGGATACGTTCTTTAGCTAAAGGCACATATGAAGATATAGAGATATTAGGAGTAAAATTAGACGAATAAAATTTACTGCTTTCTGAACACACAAAAAAATCGTTCCAAAGAGTTGTGCACGTAAACCCGGTACATCTCAACAGGCTCCATGTATTTACTCCCGATCTCATAATAACTCTTATCCGGAAATATTACTGATAGATATCCCTTATTTTTCAAACACTCCGATGATGTCTCGAATAAGCGCCGATATATGCGGCAAATATCTTCTCCTTGAGAGCTAGAAGAGCGCCCGTATGGTGGGTCGGTAACTATACAATCAAGATATTTCGAAGTGCTTTCTGATACATCCCCTTGTACCACCGAAACATCAAAACCGTAGAATTCAAGGTTCTCTTTACTACCCCCCACCATCCTTTCATCTATGTCGCCTCCGGAAGCGTTAAGATTCATATCGCCTGCCTCTAGAAGTATGCCTCCAGTACCACAAAACGGGTCGTGAATGTATGCACCTTCCTTTGGTCTGGCTAGATTGATGAGTGCTCGCGCTAATTTAGGTTCTAGAGAAACGGGTGAGAAAAATGGCCGATTTCTAGACAATCGATTTTGAAAAGGCTTATTATCAATTTCGTATGCCAATCTACCCACAAAATATTTGTCGGAAATCATGACTATTATTCGATGGTCCGGGCGATCTAGATCGATGGCATTACGTTTTGATATTTCACTACCTAAACCTATGTTGATGTCTTCTGTTCTTGCCTTTTTGCCCTGAATACGCCTTGTACTAACTGAAGCGGATCCGGGTGGTAACCGTATCCCACTCGTACCTTCAATCAACTCTGTTTCATCACAATTTAAAATGTGATAATATATACGATGGGTCAATCCTAATCTCCGGCCGATTTTTTTCGGTTCGACAGAAGTTTCTACATGCAGAACGCCCGAACAGATATCGACTATACGATATGTACTATCCGATCCCTCAAGAGCACATTTTACTTCGGCGGATGCCAGATCGTAGTGAGGTCCTTTGAGTTCGAATAGAAGTTCTTGCATATAACTCCATAGCTAGTTCAGATAATAACTCTTTTGAAACAGATGGGGCGTTAAAACTATATATAAACAGATTATAACTGTAAACACAAGATATCGGTGGAAAAAATGGTTAATAATAACGGTAATTTGGTCAGTATAGACGAAAGTGAATTTGAAGAATATATCAGAGATAATGACAACGTTGTGATCGATTTTTGGGCAACATGGTGCTCTCCATGTATGGCTATGAATCCGATATTGGAATCTATGGCCGAGAAATTTGCCGGAAAAGTAGCCATTGCAAAGATAAATGTAGAGGAGAATGGTTCACTTGCTTCAAGGTACGGGGTACAAGCCATACCAGCTTTCCTTTTCATACAAAACGGGAATGTGGTCCGTTCGGAAAAGGGTATGTTATCCAAGAATAAACTGGAAGAAATAATAGCAGATACCTTTGATATCTAAAGTTCTTCTATAGCTTTCTTCATCTTTCTATACCATTCTTCGAGGCACTCCAAAGCCTCTTCTTTTATCTTGTCTAGAGGTCTTAACGAATACACATAGAAGTAGCCGCCGTTACGTATATTCTGTTTTTCTTTATAAACAAGCCCACACCGGGCCAATCTTTCAAGTGAACGATAGGCTGTGCTCTGATCACGCTCTAATATCTCTGCGATCTCGTCACTGCGATATTCATCTCCATCTTTTAGAGTTTCAAGTAATCTTTTATCAAGTGTCGAAAGGTTGTATAAACATTCTAAGGCGATGTCGCATCCGAGATCTTCGCGCTCTATCAAATCCTTCATATAGTCTTGGTTATGCATAGGTAATACTTAACCATTTTGATTTATCTAATCAAATCCACGATTTTTTTTGCGGTCTTAGCCCCGATGCCTTTCACCTTTTTTAATTCATCTTCATCGGCGTTGAAAACTGCTTGTACACTTCCGAAGTGTTCTAGAAGTCTATCTGCAAGGGTTCCGGATATGTTAGGTAAACCCTCCAGTATGAACCTCTTTGTGTCTATGTTGGACATACTTTCCTTATCTTTACGCAGTGAAACCGGGCCTTTTTTCTTCTTCTTTCTCGAGAGTAAAGCGTTGATAAAA
Source organism: Thermoplasmata archaeon (assembly GCA_007129655.1). Lineage (GTDB taxonomy): Archaea > Thermoplasmatota > Thermoplasmata > Halarchaeoplasmatales > Halarchaeoplasmataceae > Haladaptatiplasma. The sequence goes on along the minus strand of SKVC01000091.1, from coordinate 19,461 downwards.
GAAGCGGTTTCTGATTCGTTCTTTGTCATCATCACCGGGATACGAAAGTCCGTAGCAAGCGAAGCTAATGCCCCGTAGATCGCTCTTTCGTCGATGTTCCGTCGATGATTCAATCCTTCTCCTTCGATTATGATCATTGGATTCTGGAATTCAGTAGAAAGTGATTTCGCCTGGCTAAACAATCGCCCATCCATCAGTGAACTCAGAAAATCTTCTACAGATTTTCTTTCGACAACGGTGTCTTCGGAGATAAGATAATCACCTGTAGAAAGTTGTGTAGTTTGTATCTTTATTCCCTTTCTGGCAAGTTCATTCACCACTCTACTGTTTTGTTCCCTTGAATCTATCACGATCTCAATTACGTTTTCCTTTTTTTCTTTATCTGTATTGAAATCAAAGAGGGATCTTTGTTTATTATCAAGAAGTATTTCGGTATTTTTACTAAATCTTTTTTTTAGTTCCTTTTTACTTTTTTTCGTTACAACTCTTGTTTCTTGAGCATCATTATTTTTAACCAACTTCTTGTCTATATCTTCTTCGATCTCTCTTTTTAGTTGATTTAGATTGTTCCACATATTTTTTTCTTTATTCTTACTTGCCCAGTAATATGCTTCGTCTCTTGTGTTCTTTGTTATCAGAACGGTTACTTTACCCTTTCGCCTCCTGGCGGTCCTCCCTCTGCGCTGTATGGTGCGGATCTCGGAGGCAACTGGTTCGAATAACAACACAAGATCGGTTGCCGGAATATCCAAACCTTCTTCACCGACACTGGTGGCCACCAAGACGTTGTACACCCCGCTCTCGAAATCCTCGATTGCCGCTATCTGTTCACTCTGTTTCAATCCCTTATCTCCCTCTTTATTCGCCTGGCCGACGAATCTTGCCGCCTTGATACCCTCGACTTGGTTAAGTTTATCCTTCAACTTCATAGCGGTGTGCCTGTATGAGGTAAAGGCGATCACCTTTGAATCGTTCTTCTGGGCAAGCTGCTCTCGGATCTCTTCAATCGCTTTATCTATCTTGGGATGATCTCGTTCTACCTCTTCTAGGAGCTTCATAGTACGAATAAATTCGTCGCTATTCAAGATACGTTTAGATGCTAAGGTGCCTCCACGGCCTTCGGCCTGGTTCTCCATTTTTTCTACAAAATCCCGCAGTGAGTCAGGACCTTGGGTTTCTGCCAGATCGATTGCATGATCCAACTTTAACAGTGATGCCACGACACTCGCTGCAGTGTAAAGATGCTTTTTGCCACCGGAATTAAGCAGTCCTCTTATCTTACCGTTGACTTTGAGTATATCTCTTTTTGAGATGTATTCTAGATTCTTTCTTTTAAAGAATCCATGCTTTTGCATATCTTTCAATAGTTTTTTACGTAGATCCTTCAAATTGTTGACTATCTGACGCTGTTTTGGGGGGAGGCTAACCGTTAACCACTGGTATTCTCTTTTCTTGACGTAATTGAAAACATCGGCGTCGTACTTAGTGCGTATCTCTACTTGGTTGAATCCGAGACATTCACACACCGATATTATCTGTTCTGCTTCGCTACCCGGTGAGGCAGTCAATCCCAGGCTCAAGCCTTTTTCCTCCTTATATCTCTCACCGATGAACACGTAGGCATAACCCCCAACAGCCCGGTGTGCCTCGTCGAACACGATCAACGCTACATCCTCCAAGGATATAGAATGGGACATAAGGTCGTTTCGTATAACTTGGGGTGTGGAAACGATAACATCATTTTTGTTCCACTGTTCGGCTCGTAGAGAAGGCTTAACCTCTCCTGTGAATTCTGCGGGTTTACCCAGCAGCATCAGCTCTTCGATATCAACAGCATGTTGGTGAACCAGAGGTTTGGTGGGTGCCAATAACAGTATCTTCCCATCCGGGTTATGGTTTTTCACATCGGCGATGACCATCAATGCGATTATGGTTTTCCCCATACCCGTAGGTAATACAACAAGAGTAGAATCTTTACTAGCGACATCAGCGATATTGACTTGATAAGCCCTATCTTCAATAACTCCTTCCTTTATCAGCGGGTGTTCATAAGCCACGTTTTCAAAACAGTTAGATGCTATTTCAATCCTTCGGAGAGTGATGGGTGAAACTAAAATTATATACCAAGGTTCTCGTCTATCTGATCCTGCATCTTACTGCCCATGGCCATCTCTTCTTCCCATCTTTCCAATCCTTCGAAAATTTCTTTCAACTGATGTAGGCAGTTAATACAGATCCACTTATTACCGACTTCTTTTCCCGGTACTTTTTTGTAACTTATATTTTCACAAAAGAAACAGTAATTCATCTTACCCGTATGATGTTCGGCATAGGCCTCCATCCTCTTTCCTTCGAGAAGACTCGATATGAGTTTATCTCTCGTATCTTCCTTCGAATCCTGTTTTTCCTTTTCTTTCTTTACTTCGTCAGCCAGTGGAACACCTAACTAACCTTATGCATTCTAGTATATTTAAGTTTCCTGCCGGGAGAGAGGCGTAATCGAAACTACTGATGGGCAAAACGATTTATACCGTCAGACACTGCGATAAGCATGAAAATTGTATTCTTGGGCACAGGGGGTAGCTATCCATCCCCCAGACGTAATGTATCGTCACTCGGCCTGAAATTCAACGGTGATGTCATACTTTTCGATTGTGGAGAAGGCACACAGAGGCAGCTGATGCGCTCTTCACTCTCCTTTATGGACATAAATAAAATTTTCATAACTCATTTTCATGGAGATCACTTCCTCGGTTTACCCGGTCTTATACAGAGTATGAAGCTCAACGAACGTGAAAAGCCCCTGGAGGTCTACGGTCCTAAGGGTACTAAACAGTTGTTGGATATCCTCACAAGATTAGGATATTTCAACCCCAACTTCGAGGTAAAGGCACAAGAACTTAAACCCGGCGCCGTTCTGAAATTCCACGGATTTTCTGTGCAAGTGATACCATCGAATCATAATATACCTTCTCTTGCATATGCCTTCAAAGAGGATGATAAACCCGGACGATTCGACAAGAGCAAAGCTTTGGAGATGGGGGTTCCCGAAGGACCGCTTTTCGGCAAGATACAGAGAGGACAAACGGTTCAAGTAGATGGACGTACCATAGGCCCGGACGACATTTTAGGTCCTCCCAGGAGGGGACGATTGATGGTTTATTCCGGGGATACTAAGCCCTCATCGGATATACTAGAAGCAGCCCGTCATGCAGATGTGTTAGTTCACGAAGGAACCTTCGATGCCTCTATGTCTGAAACAGCGCTCGAAAGGGGGCATTCATCTGTTACACAGGCTGCGGAGATAGCTCGTAAAGCATCCGTAAAAAAATTGTTCCTCGTACATGTAAGTCCCAGATACGAAAATACCAAGGAACTCGAGCTAGAAGCTAGAGATATTTTTCCAGATTGTATCATACCAAACGACTTGTCGGAATATGAAATAAAATAACATCACGAAAAGGATTAAATGTATTCACTGTCTTTAGGTTTCAGACATGAACGAACTGCTGGATTCTTTCACGGATATGATGCGGGATTTCGAGCCCACAAAGGTGTTGATTTACACAGATTCCAAGGATGTTATGGAATCACTATCTGAAAAGATAGGTCAAATACCATTAATAATTGCAACAAACAACCCTCCCATGTCTTCTATTCTCTCTAAAAGCAATGTGCATATCCGCCGTACCCATTATGCAGCCCCCAAAGGTCTGAATATTTTTGATCAGGCCAAAGACGTTGTACTCACCTGCTATGCCGAAGGACTTCTTTCTGGTATCGATAGGGTGCTTTTCGTTATATACAGTGATGTTTATTCCATACATTGGTTTGATATGGAGGATATCGATGCCGCTAGTTTGAAGGAAGTGCTAAGAGGTAGAATAGATATCAGAGTATTAGATGCGGTGTTCAAGATAGGTATGATGATAATTAAAGAGGGAAAGGAAGGATTACCGGTGGGAGGTCTTATGATAATGGGTGATGTGAATAAAGTCATAAATCATACCAGAGAGTTGATCCGAAACCCTTTGGAAGGATGCTCTCTTGAAAATCTAAATATACGGGAAGGAAAAAATTGGAATACAGTTAAAGAATACACCATGCTCGACGGTGCAATGGTGCTTGATGAAGACGGCAATCCGATAGCAGCGGGTAGGTATGTAATGTTTAACAAAGACTTGGATATAACCGTGGAAGAAGGCCTCGGTGGTAGGCATCTGGCGGCTGCCAGCATAACTTCAAAAACGATGGCAATAGCGATGGTTATTTCGTCTGAAGGTATAATACGTATATACAAAGATGGCGAAGAAATATTCCGTGTCGATACGATATAAAAAAGATAAGTAAGGGGAAGGGGTTTGTTTTAGTTTTCAAGAATCTTTTGCTTGTTTTTCTCGTAGATCTCCGTAGGCATATTGCCTTCGTCATGTGCTTTCTCTAGCTTATCGAGTTTTTCCTGTTGCTCTTGTGATAATTCCGGCTCCTGTTCAATTAGAGGTTCTTCCTCTTCTTCAAAGATATCTTCATCTTCGAGATCCTCCTCTTCTTCAAAGATATCTTCGTCTTCGAGATCCTCTTCTTCTTCAAAGATATCTTCGTCTTCAAAGTCCTCCTCTTCTTCAAAGATATCTCCGTCTTCAAAGTCTTCTTCAACAGGCTCCTCTATCAATTCGAATTAATCATCTTCGAAGGTTTCTTCTTCATGTTCTCTCTTTTTGATCATCGCTAGGATCAGAATCATCAGTATGATTATACCTGCTAATCCGATCCCGACGTAGAGCCACATCGGAGTTGTTTCAGATTCCTCCACCGGATTCGCGTTGACACGAATGCTTCCTTCGCCTGTCTGTGTGATTTGTCCATAGGTTGCAGTAGCTGTTATCCTATAGGTCGTTTCAGTCAACACACCATCGGTATGTAGTGTTGTAGTGAACTTTTGACCTGTTTCTCCGACATTGTTGGTTTTTTCTAACCATGCCCCGCCCGATGGAAGTATGCTCAGAGTTATCTCAGGGTATGTGTCCATCTGTCCATATATCTCTACGGTAATTTCCGCACTTTCGCCTGAATCCATCTGTGTTGTATCTATGTTAACTCCTAAAGTGAATACAGTTTCAACAGGGTGTATGGTAGCTACGTATGATGTGTAGCCTAAATCCGTACCTTTGATCACACTTGCGGATATCAATACATCGGTCATGCCTGTTACCGTTGGAGCAGTATAGTCGTATACCAGCGTACCGCCGCTATCAGTTAATTCGCTTCTTGCTTCCAGTTCTCCTAGTTCAACTTCTAGCTCTACGTTTGCCTCGGGTATTGGGTTGCCGTTTGCATCTTCAGCTACAACGGTTATTGTGGTGTCGGCTCCGCTCGAAAGACTCATCATCATTGTGATTCTTACGTTTAAAGAATCTTCTGTCATCCTGTGTAAAGACAAGTAATTCTGTTTGTTGTGGACGCCGATATCGAATCCATTTATCCATCCGGTATAAAGATCCTGTCTATAGACCTGGCTGAGTGATGGCGTATATATTACAGAGATCGGCATCTTTTTGATAAGCAATTCCTGTATTTCATGCATAGCTTCTTGCCGTTCTCCTTGATCTAGTATGCTGTTTACTTCTTCGATCGCAGCATCTAGTTCGGGATCGTTTAAACCCATGAAGTTTTCATCGCTTTCGGAGTGGAAAAGAGCGTAAAGATCTTTCCCCGGGTCGAAGGCTGCGTGGTATCTTCCAATAGTTATGTCGAAATCGCCGCTTTCTTTAGCCGCCTCAACACCGGCTAGGCTCATGGAATTATCGATTGCATCTATCCAAATAGATCCCAATCCGCCGCCGCCGGCTAAACCGCTACCGATGCTGCCGGGGTTTTCATCTTCTAAGCTGCTAGGATAATTAACTCCCAATGAAAATGACTCTTCATTCGGAAGATCTCTAAATCCGTTGGCATCATAATCAAAGAAGGCAGCATCGTCAAGTAGATCGTTCGCCTCCCTAAAGTCCTGCTTTACTGCAGCTGTGTCCGGGTTGAACCAGTACTCATTCGCAGGCGAAACTATGGTTATTCCTTTGTGGCCCGCGCCGCCCAAGATATCATTTACCACGGTGTCTCTTCCAAAAAGAAGGTTAATCGCATTACGAGCAGCCTCTGCACGTTCAAATGTGATATCATTTTCACCAACGTTGAACGGGGCGCTTTGTGCATTATATGCAGCGTAAACAAATTCATTGCTCGGTACGGAAACGATTGCCGATTCAGCTACGTTAACGAACCGAATATAGATACGTGGATAAAAGGGCTTGATCATATCTATGTTGTTGTTTCCAAGCTGATTTACTGCACCAGCCATGTATGTTGCATCACTTTGGCTTGGACCTAGTGGTATCCTATCCTGGTTGACACCCTTGGGTGCAGCTATTGTATTAAAAACTTGGAAGGATATTCCATCTATGTATGGTCTTTCCATGAAGTAATTTTCGTTAGTTTCGAGATCATAAAACGTTGCATCGTATTTGTAATCTGCAGTTATCTCTGTATCTTCCGGTAAATCTATATTGTATATACGGCCAATTTCTTCGTTTAGATTGTATTCGGAACTGTCGATCAATTCTCTTTCGTGAGTTTCGTTGCTATCATCGTCAATCAATTTACCGTATAATTCAACGTCGTAAACATTATCAAAGACCAGGTTTAAAAAAGAATTCTCTGCAGTATCCAACTGTGGATCTCTCAAGAATTCATTGCTGACTTCATTACCGATCTCTTCCCGTCTCGTCAAATCCATGAATGGGCCGGATCCCATATCATCCGTTCCTTCTTTAACAATGGGTACTGTCATACCTTCTGTTATAAAGAAAGAAGGATTCAAGGTTGACAACTCAAAGGTAATAGTATGACTATCCACAGCGGTTACACTGCTTACCGGAACCATAAGGGGCCCCGCGTAATTATCATAAGAATATTTAATATCCTCTGATGTCATCATCGAACCGTCCCAGAACTCGATATTATCTCTTAGTGTGACGGTTACATTGTCATCTCCCGTTGTCCAACTCTCTGAAAGCCATGGAATCATAATTCCTGTTTCTACGTCTCTTATGGCAAGAGAATCGTACATCAAATCAATTATATCGAGATTCCCTGTTTCATGAGTAGTTAGTGGGTGTATTTCTTCTGATGGCTCATCCATTATCGCAACACGAAGAGTTCCTCCGTACATTTCTTCATTTGCCGCAGTTGTGGCTTCTGGGATGAAACTGACCCAACTCATAGTCAATAACATAACAGCCAAAAGAACCATCATAGTTTTTCTAAGACCGACCGAAATCGAAACACAATTTTTTTTCATTTGTAATCCTCCTATCTGTACTTGACTGATAGTAGATATTTTGCGACACAATTGGTTGGGATGTATTTATAAGTTTTCGAAACATCTGCCAAATTTCGTGTTGAAAAAGACAAACATAATATATATGACCTCTATTTGAAGTAAGTAATGATAGAAGAAAAAGGTGATGAAATAATATGAAATTAACATTCCTTGGAGGAGTTAGCGAAGTTGGCCCTCTCTCCATGCTTATGGAACACAAAGGCACGACATTCATTTTTGATCATGGTATGCTTCCTGCAGATCCACCGGAATATCCCATGAGACCGCCGATGGTGGATTTTGCTATGTTGTCTCATTCGCATCTAGACCATTGCGGTATGCTTCCTACTCTGGTAAGAACCTATGGAGTCCCGATTTTATCGACACATCCCACAATAGAAGTAACAGAACTATTGTTATACGACAGTCTTAAGATCGCTGAAATCGAAGGATATCCTTTATTTTTCGACAAGTCTGACATCAAAAAGACCAAATCAGCCTTCGACATGGTGGGCTACAATTCAAAAAGAGATATCGGCGGTATGGAGATAGAGATCCATTCAGCGGGTCACATACCCGGTTCCGCAATGTTTGAGTTAAGAGGAGAAAAAACCACTCTGTTCTCTGGAGATATAAATACTAAAAACACAAGGCTTCAATGGGGTGCCCATCCGGTTAAATGCGACACATTGATAATGGAAACCACCTACGGCGGCGAAGATCATCCCGATAGATCAGAAACCGAACAGGATCTTCTCGACACCGTCGACGATACATTGAGTAAAGGCGGTCAAGCAATTATACCTGTGTTCGCCGTCGGACGTACGCAGGAGATACTGATGCTGCTCGATGAAGGAGACTACGATATATGGTATGATGGTATGGGCCGTACGGTGAATAGGATATATCTCAATCACGAAGGCTTTTTAAGATCGCCGGACGCTCTTCGTCGTGCTGTAAATAACGCCAACCAAGTTCATTCTCACCGGATGAGAAAAAAGGCGATGGATGCCGAAGTTATAGTTTCTACAAGTGGTATGGTGTCCGGAGGTCCCGTTATGAATTATATATTGAACAAAAGGAAAGACAAAAACACCTCCATATTGCTCACGGGCTACCAGGTACCAGGAACCAATGGAAATATGTTGCTGGAAAAAGGAGTTATACAGGACAGAGGCGCAACAATCCCAATAGATTGCCAAGTGAAGCGCTATGACTTCTCTGCACATGCAGGACATTCGGAACTCCTGGAATTTGCTCGAGGTTGCGATCCGGAAGAGATCGTTCTCATGCACGGTGATGCCCGAGAATTAGTGGCTGAAGATCTGTCTGAATTTAATGTACATATCCCGAAGGAAGGCGAGGTATTGGAGTTGTGATGACAGATGGAAGATCACTTCGTTCGAAATGAAATTCAAAGATTTCTCAGGGAGGATGTCGGTTACGGCGACATAACTTCCGATCTCATATGTGGCGATGAAGAAATCGATTGCCACATAATAGCAAAAGAGGATTTTGTTTTGAGCGGTCTGAGGGAAGCGGGGATAGTGTTCGAAGAACTAGGAGCTAAATGGACATCTTCACTTTCATCCGGCGATTCGGTGAAAAAAGGCGACATACTCATGAATATCCAGGGTGTGTCATCAAATGTCCTTTCAGCAGAACGGTTAGCACTAAACATATTGATGCGTATGTCCGGAATAGCGACGAAAGTAAGTAAAATGGTTAAGCTGGCAGGAGATACGAAGGTAGCGGCAACAAGAAAGACGACCCCCGGATTTCGATATTTCGAAAAAAAAGCTGTGGTCCACGGTGGAGGAGATCCGCACAGATATAGATTGGACGATATGATCCTTATCAAAGATAATCACATAAAGTCAGCCGGCGGTCTGGAAAAAGCTGTTCGTTTAGCGAAAAAGGGTTCGATATACAAAAAGATCGAAGTCGAAGTTAGCTCTCCTAGCCGCGTATCCGAGGCTGCCAACTTAGATGTTGATATAATAATGCTCGACAATATGTCAATCCAAGAAGTTGAGATCGCATATAAACAAATTAAAGACATCGATCCCGGCATAATAGTCGAAATCTCAGGAAACATCAACATCGATAATATAGCAGATTATGCACCCTTTGCGGATGTTGTCTCAAGTGGAGCTATAACCCATTCGGTTAAATCTGCAGACGTTTCTATGAATATAATATAACAGGTTTAAGAATATGACGTATCTATCAATAGTCCGGTTCATCGTCGGTCTTTCCTTCCTTTCGGTAGCAGCTTTAATGGATATAAAAACGAGACGGGTGACGGACAAGTTATGGATAGTCATGGCCGTTGTTGCCCTCGCTTTACTATCGATTCAACTTTTTAATAAAGAAGTCGGCTGGAGATATTATCTGATATTCATACCTATAATCGTACTTTTATCCGAAGCTTTTTACGAGGTTCCCGCATTATTCACCGACAAGGGAATCAATTTTGGAGTTCTAACATGGTTTTTCATACCTGTTATCACCGTAACCTATCAAATATTCTCAATCAGTGACGACATCTTTTTTTGGTCTCTTTTAGCGATCCCTATAATGATGATCATAGTATTCATCCTTTATTACTTTGCAATACTATACGGCGGTGCAGATGCTAAAGCCGTATTGGTCTTAGCTATTCTCGTTCCCTTTTATCCACATATACCCGGGTTCACTCATACCGGACTCGTTTCTCAACAGATACCTTTCATGCAGATCATGTTTCCCTTCACCCTTATAGTGCTTTTAAACGCATCTATTATCGTATTGTTTATACTCCCTGTTTATCTGTTTATAAACCTTAAGAATAAGGATTTTGGATTTCCACAGATGCTTTTTGGATATAGAATGGATATTGAAAATGTCTCGGATTCCTTCGTTTGGCCTATGGAACGTTATAATGAGGACGGAGAGAGAACTATAAAACTCTTCCCGCGAGGAGACATGGACGAGGTCATAGAGACACTGCGAAAAAGAGGACTAAAACGCGTCTGGGTAACCCCAAAGATTCCATTTATCGTACCCATTTGCATCGGTTATGTCATATCCTTTTTGATAGGAAATCCAATCTCTTACGTCTTATAGTAAGGTTTATTTAACAGACCCGAGTTTTAAATAATAAGCTTTACGAAAAGCTTAAATACTTATTCTTCGGTTATGTAATAACTAAACAAACGCACCCAATAAGTGTTGGAGGAAAACAATTTGCTCATACAAGGAAAGATTGTAAATATCATCGATAGAGACATTATTATCGGTCGGTTTCCACGCACAATCCCTCTTGGGAGTAGTGTTGAGGACAACCGTAGAAATCACTTAGGTATAGCACATTCTCTACTGGGGCCAGTGGATAACCCTTATGTGGAGATCCGGTTGCGAAAAAAGGTGGATAATCCGATATCGATGATGGAAAAGGGCGTTTATGTAGAGGTGGAATAAAATGGTGGAAGATTTAAACGAACTGAAGGAAAAAAATAGCAATAGGGAAGAAACTATAGTTGAATGTCCGGAATGCGGCAGCAAACACCTTGCCCAGGACTATGACAGGGGTGAACTTGTGTGTGAGGATTGCGGTCTCGTAGTCGATAATCAATATATAGATTCAGGACCGGAGTGGCGTTCATTCGATATGCAGCAGGAGGAAAGTAGGGCGAGAACAGGTGCACCTATGACAGAAATGGTGCACGATAAAGGCCTTTCTACAGGTATAGATAGGTCAAATAGAGATTCTTACGGTCGAGCTATTCCAAGTAAGAAAAAGGCCCAGATCTACAGACTCCGTAAATGGCAGCGTAGAATAAGGGTCTCAGATGCAACTGAACGTAACCTTGCTTATGCACTTCAGGAACTAGATCGTATGGCATCCACAATGGGCTTGCCTAAGAATATCCGGGAACGCGCAGCAGTGGTTTACCGAAAAGCAGTAAAGAAGAATCTCATACGTGGACGTAGCATCAACAGCGTAGTAGCGGCTTCCCTTTATGCCGCCTGCAGAGATGCCGGAGTACCACGTACCTTGGACGAGATAGCCGATGCATCTGCTTCAGACCGTAAAGAGATAGGAAGAACCTATCGTTTTTTGAGCAGAGAGCTCGTACTAAAACTCAAGCCAACACGGCCTGAAGAGTATTTAGGACGATTCTGTAGCGAACTGAATCTAGGCGGAAAGGTCCAAAAGGTTGCCGAAAGCATAATTAAAAAGGCAGAGGAGAAAGAATTGATATCCGGAAAAGGCCCAACTGGGTTAGCGGCCGCAGCTATATACATATCGTCTATTCAGGAAAATAAGAGACGAACACAGCGAGAAGTAGCAGACGTCGCTGCCGTGACCGAAGTCACGGTAAGGAACAGATATAAAGAACTTGTAAAAGAACTAGATCTTGATGTAGAAGTATAAGCTATAATCTGATTTCAAAATCACTTATCGAGCTCATCGAGAACGCAGTGTATATCATTTTGTACATCTTCTAGTGGTTTGGATGCATCTATGATGTACCAATCGTTTACCAGTCTTAATACTCGAGACCTTACCTTTTTCAATGATCTCATGTTCTCGAACATCTGTTTCCTAGGCCTTCCGTTTATTCTCTCGATGGCAATTTCAGGTTCGACATCCAAAAAAATTTTGTATTTTGTTGAAGGCAGAAGAGTTGAAAAGCTGTGATATAGGGTCTTAGCTAAAGGATAGGGTAGATAGGCTGCTCCGCAGAGATATCTAACAAAAATAACGGTGTCTGCCTTTCCATAGTAATTTCGTACTGAGTGGATAACGTCCATCGCATAGTAAGCCGAGGCTTCCAATCTACTTTTTTTGTCTCTGCGCCATAATGCACTTTTCGCCCTTCGTCCGTATATGTTATCCGTAGATGGATGTGAGCGTAATATCACCCGATCGCCCATATCTTCATAACGCTGCTTAATGGAAGATGCCTGCGTATCTTTTCCCGAAGCATCCAAACCGTCTATGACAACGAAGCGCATTACGTAGTAATCAAAATAAGAGGTAATAAAGTATTGCGGCAGATATGGATATGGTCAAATTATCCAATCCTTTGGGTGTAATAGCTTCCGCGAATGTAGCTGCTAGAGGGATCAGAACAATCAGGTATAGTGGAATGGGTGTGACCCCATAATATAGAAGGACGATCATCGCCATCGCTGCTGTCACCCCAAACATTGTTATAGACCCTTCAATGGATTTTTCATCTCCACAAACGTTGAATTTTCTCTTACCATAACGCACACCCACCATGGATGCGAAACCGTCGCCGTAGGACATCGCAACTATACCAACAGCTATGATTTCAGGTCTTTCGAAGAAGAAGAACGCGAGAACAGTCCATGAAACAGCATAGTAAAACAAGCCCAAACTGTGCCCCTTTGATGATGTTTTACTAACTGTTTTCAAAGGAGAATATGGACTGATCAGGTACGTGAGTAAAACGAAAGGTGCAGCCGCCAAAAAAGTCATGACCCAACGCGAATCAAAGAGTGGTAATATGAACAATACGTTGCCGACACAAACATGTAGTATCTTTCGGCTGAGTAATCCGTTATTGACTATCTTTTCAGTCACAGCTATAAGTACAAACACGTACATGTAAACAAGCAGCAGACCGTATATATCTCCGCTAGTCATCATGCCCGGCAAGTGTTTTTAGAATATAAAACCAGCGAAAGAGTAAATCTTATTACCCATGGAAAATAAACCCAATATAATGTACTTAATAATATTCGACCTAGACGGAACGCTTCTAGACAGCGAAGCATCTGTATTACCAGGAGTTCAAGAAGCGTTGAAAAATGTCGGTCTGCCTCCGTCTCGGGACGACTTTATCCTATCTCTCATGGGCGAAAACACAAAGAATTTTTGTACTGAATTACTTTCATCTTATGGAGATGATGGCATGGATAAGTACGATGATTTTTTACAGGCTCTTTGGGTAGCCGAAGCGAAGCATATAAAGATACATGGCCGGCTTTTTCCCGGCATCCCAAATATACTTGAACGATTGTCAAATCAAGGCCATACACTAGCCATATGCAGCAATGCAACGACCGATTATATAGATTATGTACTCTATACCCAGAATATCACAGGGTATTTTGATTTTATCAAAAGTGCGGATGATATGGAGAGCAAAGTTCATGGGATCAAAGAGTTAATAGAGTCCTCAGGCGACCTCCGTACGATCATGATCGGAGATAGATACCACGATCTTGAAGCTGCAAAAGAAAATTCGATACAGTTCATCGGTGCACTTTACGGCTACGGTAAAGATGAAATCAGTGAGGCCGAATTCCTAGCCGAAACACCTAAAGATATAATCTATATATTGGAAGAGCCTTTAGACGACAATAAAAGATAAGAGGTCAAAATATGTCATGGATTAAAGAAATCGAAGAAGAGGATGCAGAGGGGAAGCTCGGAGAACTATACGATGGTCTAAAAAAGCAACGTGGTAAAATCTCCAACATAATGAAGGTGCACAGCCTCAATCCAAATGCTTTAGCTGCACATCTAGACCTCTACATGAGCATCATGTTCCGGGATCGAAAAATATCTCGGGAGGAATGCGAGCTCATAGCGGTAATCGTATCAGCATCCAACGGCTGCAAATATTGTGTCGAGCACCATTCTGAGGCACTGAATCACTATTGGAAAGACAATCAAAGGATCGACGAACTGATAATGAAGCAACATGAGATGCCTTCACTGACCGAAAGAGAGAAAAGTTTAGTACGGTACGCTAGAAAACTTACGGAGAACCCGAATTCAATCGAAAACAAAGATATCGAAGAATTTAGGGATAACGGTCTATCCGAATCAGAAATCCTGAATGTCAACCTGATCACTAGTTACTTCAATTTCGTCAACCGAATAGCCCTTGGTCTGGGAGTCGAAGTTACCAAGGAGGAAAAAGAAGGTTACAATTACTGAAACTGGAGTTTAAAATGGACTACAGCAGGTACAAAAAGATGGATATATCCCAAGTCGGTATGGGGTGTTACGCACTAAGCGGCGCCTACGGTGGCACTGATATCAGCACCTATAAAAAAGTACTTCTTCATGCTAGAAAACACGGAGTAAATTATTTCGATACGGCACCTGCATATGGACCCAAAGCCGAAAGAATATTGGGAAAAATCATAAAGCCAGATCGCGAAGAAATGTATGTGAGTACCAAGGTAGGGATGAAGAACGAAATCGAACCGATACTTTCGTATGAACATGTGATATCATCCTGTGAAAACAGTTTACGGGAACTCGATACAGATTATATAGATTTTTACTTTGTGCATTATGCAGATATAAATACACCTATCGAGGAAACATTGAACGCACTACAAGATCTCCAAAGCGACGGTAAGATCGTGCATTACGGTATAAGCCATCTTTCCCAAGAAAATGCATCATCTTACTTTAAAAAAGGAAATATAGGGGCCGTGATGATGGAACTTAGCCCCGTTGCTCGTTCAGCTTTAGATACTCTTCTACCCATATGTAGAGATGAAGGGATCGCCGGCATCGCTTTCAGCGTTACCGGAAGGGGTGTACTAACCGGCAGATACAACAGAAATTCCAGTTTTCAGGATATAGATATACGAAATATCGATCCATTGTTCAAATACACTAGATCAGAATCAGCTTTACGCATAGTAGACGAGTTGAAAGAACTCGGAAAAAAGTACGATAAAACACCTGTTCAAATAGCAATCAGATGGGTACTTTCCCAACCAGGCATCGTCTGTGCTCTTACCGGACCTTCCAAAAAGGAACATTTGGAAGAGAATATTGGTGGATCCGGTTGGGAGATATACCATGAAGATATGGATCACATAGACGATGTTTTAAAGAGAGAGGATGACTTCTTAGACCGAGAAGAGCCAAGATTGATAAAATCAATATTAAGTAATCCACTTCCAAACGATAGCTCAGAAGCGATATCCCAGCTGGTATACGTTTTGGAGGTTGCAGCCCAACGCAATATGGCTAAAGAGAGCCAGATCCTACCAATATTTCAAAAGCTCTGGAGTCTGAAAAAAGAAGGTGCCGATGATACCGAATCCTTTGAAAGTATCAAGGGTTCGATAAATAACATTCTTAATCTTCACCTATAACAAAAGGATTTTATACATCAAAGCTCCTGATAAATATGATAAACATGTACGAAACACTAGATTCGCTGAGCTTCAAGGAGATAATGGGTTATTCAATCGAAGCAGAAGAAAATGCATATCAATTCTATACAAAGATGGCAGACGGATTGTCTGAATTACCGGCCCAGAGATATCATTCCCTGGCATCCGACGAAAAGATGCATAAATCAGAGCTATTGAAACTGCACAAACGTCTCTTTGGAAACGATAAGTATGTAGTACCTGATAAAGAAGGTCTTCCACCACACGAAGGCGACGTCAATATAGATACTATAATCAATCTGATACAATCTTTAGATGCAGCCATCAAAAGTGAACACAACGCCTATGAGATATATACCTACCTGGCAAAAAATCAACCCGAACACAAGAAATTTTTCAAATTACTCGCCGCTATGGAACACGGCCACTATGAATCTTTGAAGGCTGAAAAGAAAATGTACGAAGAGGGTGTAGATACGAAAGAAATAAAGGGCAGCGAAGATCCTTCTATCTGGATAAGAGAGGAAAGAGAAAACATCTCCAGCAAAGTGAGATAACCGAACCCGGAACAGTAAATTTCTTCGAAAGAGATTTATAACACCACGTCTTTCTAAGATTGATAAGCATGAAAGAAGTATTGGACGAGTTGACATTCAGGGAGATCATCGGATATTCTATAGTTGCAGAAAAAGCTTCTAGGAAAACCTATCTCGAATTCGCAGAAAATGTCGTCGGTGAATTGAAGGGCAAAAAATTCAGAAAACTAGCCGAGGAGGAAGAGATGCATAGTCATGAGCTCAAAAAGATACACCAGAATGAGTTCGGTGACAAAAAGATAAAATTCCCTAAGGACAAGGAATTACCGCCACACGAAGCCGAGATCGATGTAGGAACTACAGAAAGTATGATAGAATCTCTTCAGGCGGCCCGCCAAAACGAATTGAATGCTGAAAAGATATATCGATATCTAGCTAAAGAGAAGAAACTCTACAAAGACACCTTCGAACATTTAGCTAACATGGAGCGTAAACATTACGATATACTCAAAGACGAGGTAGATTTTCACACAGATGGTAAAGATCAATCTCCAGGTGAAGATATCACCCCTGATCCGAAAGAGATAGGCAAGGAATCTACCTTCGTAAGATAAAACATATTCAAGGGCCTGTTTCATGCCCTCCTTTTCAATTCTTTTACCTCTAATGTACCTCTGTGACCGTCCCAATGTTTTACTGCAGATACTATTTCGAAACCCCATCTGAAATTTGGGCCACCTAACACTAGACTTTCATATTCCCCTCCTTCCCCGGCTATATTTATTTTATATCTATCTTCCAGTTCTTCCAATTCCTTTATCAATTTATCATCGATAGTTCTACCCAACCACGAACTATCTAGACCCATGGCGGCGACTCCCACGATGACACATTCAAAACCCTCTTCGATCAAGGTGTCTAATATCTCCCTTTGTTCCATACCCCATAAAGGTGCATAATGATCCCAACCGTGTTCTCCGCAAATATTGTCTATCCTGTCGCGCTGATATGTAGACGCTACTGCTCCGCTGATAACTCCTTCTATCTCAAGTTGTTCAAGGGTTTTCTCAAGCTCTTCCAGTTCAACTTCTTTTTCACCGCAAGTTTCAACGGTTATCTGTTCTAAACCCATTGATTCTGTTAATTGAGGTACGAGTCCAAGATTTGGTTTATGAAACATATAACTATCTTCGCTACGAGGAGATACGGTTAAAATCACTTTAATATCTATTCCTGCTTTCTCACCATACCACATAGCAAGATTGGAATCTTTTCCACCGGAATACAGTACCGCGTAACCCATGCAGGTTCTTTGTCATCAACATTTAAATAATTTGCTAAGTTTTACACAAATATGGAGATAATATTTCATCCTGATTATATCCTTCATAAACAAAAGGGGACCCACCCGGAAAGACCTGATAGGTTAATCGAAGTTATGGAGCGACTCGATAAGGAGGATCTGACAGAAGATGTTATCGTTCCCGAACATATTTCCGAAGAGAATTTAACCGTGGTTCATACGGAAGAATACATATCTCGATTAAAGTCTCATCCACCCGGCTATTTGGACGGTGGTGACACCTATATCTGTGAAAGCACATACGATATCGCTAGACTATCCGCAGCCGGAGCTTTATCTGCTGTCGATATCTCCAAAAAAGGCAAGGCCGCCCTGGCTCTTCTAAGGCCGCCGGGACACCACGCAGGCGCCGGTTATGGTGGAGGTTTCTGTTACTTAAATAATATAGCCCTGGCAGCGGCACATTCAGGCGTGGATAAAGTTGCAATATTGGATTTTGACGGTCATCATGGAAACGGTACTAGCGATATATACTACTCTGATCCGGGAGTTTTGTTCATCTCTACCCATCATTATGGAATATATCCGGGTACGGGCGAAGCCATAGCCATAGGAGATGGAAGGGGTGAAGGTTTTAACGTTAACGTTCCATTTCAAACAGGAGTCGGTGATTCGTCCTACGGATTCGCGTGGGATGAATTGATAGAACCGATATTATCAGATTATAAACCTAAATTAATACTCGTTTCTCTGGGTACCGATGGTCACTATTCCGATGGAATGACGGGATTATCTCTTTCGAGTCAAGCATACATCGAGATGTCAAAAAAATCGATCGACCTCTCACAAAAATTGTGTGGTGGGAAAATAGCCTTCTTCCTTGAAGGAGGATATCATCTAAACTCTTTAGCCGAGATAATAGCCGGTATATCCGCTTTGACCGAGGGGAAAGAGCTGAAACTGGAACACACAAGTGTATACGATGACAATTGTCTCGGAAGACAGGCTGTAGAGAGAACTAAGCGTGCTCTCCAAGATCACTGGAAGTTCTACTGACCTCTGTATTTAGGATGTTTTCTGATCCGATCCAGATGCCTCTCTTTTTCCTCGAATATGATACGTTCCATGTTATCGAGACCTTCGTTAAGCGCCCTCATTATGTTCCAATCATGTTCCTTAACATAGAACATACCGTGATCCGATTGAAGTCTCATACGGAGACTGAATTTCGTTTCGGTACCTTCTTTGTTGTGAGTAACCACGTG
Source organism: Thermoplasmata archaeon (assembly GCA_007129655.1). Taxonomy (GTDB): domain Archaea; phylum Thermoplasmatota; class Thermoplasmata; order Halarchaeoplasmatales; family Halarchaeoplasmataceae; genus Haladaptatiplasma. The sequence continues at coordinate 816 of SKVC01000091.1, read as the reverse complement.
AATATTCATAACCAACGGTTTGATAACATTATTGAATTTCTGCAGATATTTTTGTATCAGTTCGTACATCATATCCAGCGTATCCGGCCCTTCGTTTAGCCCGGTTATTTGTACATAAACACGTTCGCCTTCTTTGAAACTCGCTAGAGTCTCTATCAAGTCAATACTGGTAAGAACACCTTTGATATCTCCGTATTCGTCCAATGCTATAAGAGTAGATATATCATTTTCAGCCATCTTACGTGCGGCCTCTATACTGTCTTCGTCCGGTGTGGTAGTTATCGGTGGAGAATTCATCAAGCTTCTTATCTCTATCTTTCGGTGTGGTGAATCTCGCTCACCTGTCATGTCGCCTTTTTCTTCTCTAATATACGGATATAGATCGGATTTTATCATATCCTTAATACCGATCATACCACTCAATTTACCCTGTTTGTTCACGACCGGAAGAACCTTTTCATCGAGATCTCTCATCATGTTCTTTGCCAAATCGATCGAATCGTGTTCCGTGATCGTTGAAGGTGCAGGAGTCATTATCTCATTAACTTTCAAGTCCTTAAATTCCTTCATCTCAGGTATCTTTTTAACTATGTCTGTTCGGGAAACAAACCCTACTATTTTCCCTTTGGATGACTTCACAGGTATCCCACGATATCCTGCAGACATGAGCATTTCGCAGATATCCATCACATTATCTTCGGTTTGAACCGAAGGAGGACTATTCATGACGTTTTCCAATTTTGTCGAAAGTGGAAGATGTCTCCTCTGAGTAAACATTTCCTGTGTTACCATTCCAACAACTTCGTCTTTTTCATC
>SKVC01000111.1 GCA_007129655.1 Thermoplasmata archaeon | reverse complement strand
TGTATCCTGGTTGGAACATGGTAGGATTGCCGAGTAATACAGCAGGTACAGGTCAAACACATGGACTGCCACAAGATGTATCTAGAATCGGATACTTCGATGCAACAAACGAGTACAACATAGCATACAACTACGACCCACAGAACTTCGAGTTCAATCCCGGACAGGGATACATGGTTTATCTGGACCACACAGAACCGGTCATCTGGACAGTTGACTACTAAAAAACCCATTCAACCCTTTCTTTTTCTTTTTTAAAAGTGATGAAAACATACTTAAACAGTGTCATAGCTATACGATATCGGCAGTAAGGAGTTATTTAGGGGACAAGTATATATACTACCTCCTTTTAGCTCCTAAAACGCTTGCTTGAAAATTGGGCCTGTAGCTCAGCCAGGTAGGATACAGCAGCGATGCCTATCCCTGGATAGAGCATCTGGCTTTTAACCAGGTGGTCTGGGGTTCGATAGGATCGTTAATCAGGCGCATCCCGAAAATCCCCACGGGCCCACTTCAGCACGGAGTACCTTTCCGTAAAAAGGTATATAAAACCCAAAGGCAGATGTATGGAGAGAACCCGCTATGTATCACAACAAAACCGATAAAGGGGGCAAAATATGGGTAGTTTGAACGTGATGAAACACGCGATGGTACCCGTACACCGCCTAGTTCCCGAAAACGAAGAAGAAAAAATACTTGAAAGCCTAGGCACCTCAAAAAATAAGCTTCCGAAAATTTTGAAGTCTGATCCCGCCGTTGAGCAATTGATAGAAATATCCGGCGATATCAAAGAGGGGCGCATGGTAGAAATAGAACGTGAGAGTCCAACTGCTGGCATATCAAAAGCCTATCGCCTGGTGGTTAAGCGATAATGACGTTAAGAGGATGTGAATAAAAAATGAAAGAATTAGTCGATGCTTTCTTCAAGGAGATAAACGTAGTCAGTCACCATCTGGAATCCTATAATGAATTCATTCCAACGAGAGATAACCCCAATAACAGGGCACAAAAGATAATTGATAACATACGTATAGGATACGATGAAACGAATTGGGGTATAATCAAACTGGATCCCGAAAAGGTAGATGGAAGAGAGATTATCATCCGAGTGGGAAGAAAGAGAACTGATGATGATAGAATAGATCCTGAATCAGAAAGAACATTGAAGCTTAAGCGCCCTGATGTCCAGGAGGCAAGTGGTCAAAGACATCACCTTACTCCTATGGAAGCTCGTTTGAGAGATATGCATTATGAAGCAAGTCTTGAACTTTCTTTTAGCATAATTGAAGATGGACATGAAAGCGATCCCTTATGGATACCGATAGGGAAATTACCTGTGATGATAGGGTCAAAGAATTGTAATCTGCATCCGGATAACATAGACGGCACTATGGAAGAGATGCTCGGTACCGATATCGAGGAAACAGAAAAAATGGATTATGAGGAGAAACTGATAGCGCTAGATGAAGATCCAAAAGACCCTATGGGATACTTTATCATAGGTGGAACTGAGAGAAATCTCATGGCCGTTGAAGATATGGCTTCTAACCGTATAATGTGTGAGGTAAACAAGAGATATGGAAGGCAGATAGAGGTTGCAAAAATATTCTCTCAAAGGCACGGGTATCGGGCACTTACCGTGATGGAAAGAAAGAAAGACGGGACTATAGCAGTTTCTATACCTTCTACCCGTGGGGAAATACCTCTAATAATATTGATGAAGGCCCTTGGGCTAGATGAAGACACCGACCTATACAACGCTATTGTGAAGGACCCTGACATGGCCTACACTGTTTTAGCAAACATAGAAATGGCGCAGGATGAAGAAGAATATTCGCCGGGTGGGGTGTATGAACAACAAGACGCCCTTTCATATCTCGAGCGGAAATTCGCACAAGGTCAAGCAGAGGAATATCGTAAAAGAAAGATAGAATCAATACTCGATAGATCTCTTCTACCTCATCTAGGCGATGAAGAGAAGGATAGAAAGAAAAAGGCTCTGTTCCTTGGGCGTATGGCTCAGGCCATATTGGATCTTAAGAGCGGAAAAAGAACTGCTGATGACAAGGACCATTATGCTAACAAGCGTTTGAAACTTGCCGGAGATCTTATAGCGGATCTGTTTAGAGTTTCGTTGGTGAACCTCTTAAAAGACTTAAAGTACCAGATAGAGAGGAATTACTCTCGAAAAGGCGAGATACGTATCAGCTCTTCAATAAGACCGGATCTTATGACCAATAAGATACAACATGCCATGGCGACAGGAAACTGGGTCGGTGGACGTACTGGATTGTCTCAGTTACTTGATAGAACGACGAATATGAGTTCTATAAGTCATCTAAGAAGGGTTAAATCGCCTTTATCAAGAAGTCAACCACACTTTGAAGCACGAGAACTCCACGCGACTCAATGGGGTAGACTTTGTCCTAATGAGACGCCCGAAGGACAGAACTGTGGTCTTGTGAAAACATCTGCCCTCATAATAGATGTGGCAAAAGGCACTGACGTCATGGATGTACAGTGGAAGCTCTATGATATAGGTCTGGAAAAGATGGGCGAGGAGAACAAGGATAGAGTGTTTATTAATGGTGACCTCGTAGGAGTCACCGAAGACCCGAGAGTTTTCACGGATAAGGTAAGAGAGAAGAGAAGGGACGGTTCAATCTCAGATCAAGTCAATATAAGATATGATGGAAATATGAATGAAGTAATTATCAACTGCGGAGAAGGCCGTGTGCGTAGACCTTTGCTCATAGTAGAAAATGGACAAATTAAACTTACATCAGAAATGATGGAGGATTTGATTTCCGGACGGATAGGTATAAAAGACCTATTTGACAAAGGAATAATGGAATGGATGGACGCTGAAGAGGAAGAAGACATATACGTTTGTATGTTACCTTTCAAAATGCCTCCAAGATGTAGAGCATGTGATAAGCCATTAGCTCCCCCCGATGTAAGATGGAAGAATATGGGAGACACAAAGGCTGACTCTGCAATACTCGAGTGCAAAACATGTGGGGAAGAGATGGATAACGAATTATTGCTCGAAAAAGACCATACCCATCTTGAATTGGACCCTGTCTTAGTGCTAGGAGCATCTACCGGACTCATACCTTATAGTCCGCATAATGCAGCACCACGTTGTTCTATGGGTGCAAACATGTTAAAGCAGTCCTTAGGTATGCCGGCATCGAATTATAGATTGAGACCGGATACTAGGGAGCACTTACTACATTATCCACAGCTTTCACTTCTTCAAACAAAATCGATGGAATTTGTTAATTACAATGAAAGGCCTGCAGGACAGAATTTTGTAGTAACTGTGATGTCTTACCACGGCTATAATATGGAAGATGCACTTATATTTAACAGAGCATCGATAGATCGGGGGTTAGGAAGATCAAGTTTCTTTAGAACCTACACAACTGAAGAACGCAGATATCCCGGAGGACAAGAAGACCACTTCGAAATTCCCGACCCAGACGTTAGAGGTGCCAGGAGTGATCAATTCTATAAATATCTAGATGAGGACGGTCTAATCAACCCGGAAACAAAAGTTGATGGTGGAGACGTCCTTGTAGGTAAAACGTCACCGCCTCGTTTCCTTGAAGAAGATACTGATTTCATGGCACCACAAAAAAGGAGAGAAACATCAAAGATCGTTAGACCTAGAGAAAAGGGTTGGGTGGACTCAATAATGTTAACCGAATCTTCCGATGGTAGCAGAGTGGTTAAAGCCAAAGTTCGTGATCAACGTATTCCAGAGCTGGGAGATAAATTTGCCTCAAGACACGGTCAGAAAGGGGTTATCGGACGATTGGTCGAACCGGAAGATCTTCCATTCACCGAAGATGGATTGGTCCCTGATCTTATACTTAATCCACATGCTATACCCTCACGTATGACCGTAGGACACGTTCTTGAGATGCTCGGTGGAAAGGTAGCGTCCCTCGATGGAAGGTTTGTTGACGGTACGCCTTTCAGCGGAGAGAAAGAAGAATCTTTGAGAAGCGCGTTAATGAAAGCAGGGTTTAAGCACAACGGTACAGAGATATTTTATGACGGAAGGACGGGAAAGATGCTACAATCCGAAGTTTTTGTTGGTGTTATATACTATCAAAAACTGCATCACATGGTTTCGGGTAAACTACACATGCGTTCTAGAGGGCCTGTGCAGATACTCACACGACAGCCTACCGAAGGACGTTCAAGACAAGGCGGTCTGCGTTTTGGAGAGATGGAAAGAGATTGTCTTATAGGGCACGGAGCAGCGATGGTGATAAAAGACCGACTGTTGGATCAATCCGACGGTACAACCGAATATATCTGCGGTAATCCTGATTGTGGGCATGTCGCCGTACTTGACAGTAACGATGAATTGAGATGTCCTGTATGCAGTGAAAGGTCCAATGTCCACAATATACAGACTAGTTACGCCTTCAAATTATTGATGGACGAACTGAGGTCACTTGGAGTTACCATGAGATTACAATTGGAGGATTTGAAATGATGAGAAAGGGTATATCAAAAAGAGTAGGGTCTATCACGTTTTCGTACATGTCACCTGAGGAGATAAGAAAACTTTCAGCTACAAAGATAATAACACCGGATACCTATGACGACGATGGTTTTCCCATAGATATGGGATTGATGGATACGCACTTGGGTGTAATCGAGCCGGGTCTCCGATGTAAAACATGTGGTGGTCGTGTTGACCAATGTTCGGGACATTTCGGAAATATCGAATTGGCTATGCCGGTAATACATGTAGGATATGTAAAGGAGATCAAAAAGCTACTGCGATCTACATGCTGCGAATGTGGTAGAATTCTTATGACCGATGAGGAGCGAGAAGAATATATATCTTCCATAAAGCACCTCAAGCATCTAGGTGGAGATTCGTTGGATATGAGAGCTTTAACTAAAAAAATATCGTTTACCGCACAGAAAAGCTCCGTATGTCCTCATTGCGAAGCGCCGCAGTTGAAGATAATGTTGGATAAGCCGACCACTTTCAGAGAAGATTCCAGAAAACTTACTCCTAAAGAAGTACGGGTAAGGATGGAAAGGATACCTGATAGAGATCTGATACCGATGGGTATGAATCCCGATGTCGTTCGGCCCGAGTGGCTCATTCTGAAAGTGCTGCTTGTACCACCTGTAACGGTCAGACCATCTATTACACTCGAATCCGGAGATCGTTCGGAAGATGACCTCACACATAAGCTCGTAGATATATTGAGGATCAACCAGCGATTGAGAGATAACAGAGATATCGGTTCACCACAGCTTATCGTTGAAGATCTTTGGGATTTGCTTCAATATCACGTTACAACATACTTTGACAATCAAACGTCGGGTATTCCTCCGGCAAGACATCGAAGCGGACGTACTCTAAAAACGTTGATTCAAAGGTTGAAGGGAAAAGATGGTAGATTCAGACAAAACTTAAGTGGAAAGCGTGTTAATTTTTCCGCTAGAACGGTTATATCTCCAGATCCGTGGCTTTCTATTAATCAAGTGGGAGTTCCTATGAGAGCGGCCCGTGAACTGACCGTACCAATGAAAGTTACTACTGAGAACATAGAGGTAATACGCGAGATGGTGCTGAAAGGTCCCGAGCCCTTTGATAGAGGGAAATACGTACCCGGAGTAAACTATATTATCAGAACGGACGGAAGGCGGATACGATTGACTGAAACCAACGCGGAAACCGTTGCTGAAAAACTTGAGATCGGTTTCACGGTTGAAAGGGGACTGATGGAAGGAGATGTGGTGCTATTCAACAGACAACCATCACTGCATAGGATGTCTATGATGGCCCATGAAGTAAAGATAGTACCCGGAAAAACGTTCAGAATGAACTTAGCCGTTTGTCCTCCTTACAACGCTGATTTTGACGGTGACGAGATGAACCTGCATATTCTGCAGAGTGAAGAATCTCGAGCTGAGGCCAAAGTGATGATGATGGTTCAAGAGCATATACTATCACCTCGATTCGGTGGACCTATAATCGGTGCGATCCAGGATCACATAACCGGTTTGTTCTTCTTGACTTACCAGAATCCTCTGTTTACCAGAAGAGAGGTTGTTAGTATCTTCTCCAATTTAGTCATAGAAAAATATCCCGAATCGGTAACCTTGGACGATGAGAGGATGTGGAGAGGTAAAGATATCTTCAGTACGTTCCTACCGGAAGACCTGAATACTGAATTCAGCTCTTCAATATGTGAGAACTGTGATGTATGTAAAGGAATAGAGTGCGATAAAGACGCGTTTGTTGTCATAGAGGACGGTAAATTACTTTCCGGTACTATCGACGAAAGTGCCGTCGGTGCTTTTAAAGGACAGATCGTTGACAAAATAGCGAGAGATTTCGGAACGGATAGCGCTAGATTGTTCATAGATAGGATCACTAGGTTGGCTCTAGGGGTGATAACATTGAAAGGATTCACTACATCTATAGAGGACGAGGATGTACCACGAGAGGCAAAAAAGCAGATCAAGGACATACTTTTAGAGGCGGAGGACGAAGTCAGAAAGCTTGCTCAGTCATACAACGACGGTGAGTTAGAAGAGATGCCCGGTCGTACATTGAAAGAAACTTTGGAAGTAATGGCTATGCAGCGTATGGGGAAGGCTAGAGACAACGCCGGTAAGATAGCGAGTAAACATCTAGGTATGGGCAATAATGCCGTAAAGATGGCAAGGACTGGAGCACGAGCGAGTATGTTAAATCTAACACAGATGGCCGCCGCTCTCGGACAACAAGCTATCAGAGGAGAAAGACCAAGCAGAGGTTACGAAGAACGCACACTTTCACACTTCAAAAGAGGTGAACTCGGTGCAGAGGCGAGAGGATTCGTTAAATCTTCCTATAAAGATGGTTTGAATCCTGTAGAATATTTCTTCCACAGTATGGGTGGTAGAGAGGGTTTAGTCGATACCGCTGTAAGAACCAGCCGTTCAGGATACATGCAAAGAAGGCTCATCAATGCCCTGGAAGACTTGATGGTTTACGCAGATGAGAGTGTAAGAAATCCCGCAGATACCATAATTCAATTCAAATACGGTGAAGACGGTGTCGATCCTATGCGGAGTATCAAAGGAAAGGCCATAGACATGGACGATATTATAACCGATTTAAAAGCCTTCAAAAGAGGAGGTAAGTAAAATGGCACAAAAAGACACAATTAACGCCTTAATAAGAAGAGGGGTGGACGAAGATACAGCCACTAAATTAGCTGAGAAGAATTACTTACTCGGAGATATTCAGAGCGCTAGTAAAAAGGAATTGATCAAAGAATTGGGTAAGAAAAAGGGTGAGGATGTATACAAAAAGGTTTCAAAGGGTAAAAAGAAGAAAAAGTCTAGAACGAAGAAAAAGAAGGATAAAAAGAAGAAGACAAAAAAAGAATTAAAGGAACTCGAAATACCGGATAAGATTGCTCCTTTGGGAGATATAGCTAAAAAACTTATCGAGATCTGCGATGAAAAAGGTCACGAATTACCTAGAAAAACTATACAGGATGCTGCAGATAAAATCAAAGAGATCGAACTGCCGGAAGAAGATTATGAACTCATGTTAGATCTTATAATGGATAGATTTGAAAGTAGGCGGGTCGACCCAATGGAGTCCGTCGGAATCGTAGGGGCGCAATCAATAGGCGAGCCAGGAACACAGATGACTATGAAAACATTCCATTATGCAGGTGTTGCAGAGGTTAACGTAACTCAAGGATTGCCGCGTATGATAGAAGTCGTTGATGCAAGAAAGGTTCCCAGCACACCCATGATGGAAGTTCATCTTATAGAGGAGTTTAAACACGACAGAGAAAAAGCTAAAAGGCTCGCATCGGACCTCGAAGTAACGAATTTGATAGATGTAGCTGATGTTGAAATAGACATGGCGGATAAAGAGGTCGTTATAAAGCCCGACATGAAGAAACTAAAATCTTCGAATATAGAAATAGAACATATAATGGATCAATTAAAGGGTGTGAGAGGTATAAAAGGAGATGTTGAAAAATCTGGTAAAACTCTTAAGATAGTCCTTCCGGAAGATGAAAAAAAATATGCATCACTTCATGAAACTATTGAACTGGCAAAAGGTACTAAGATCAAAGGTCTCGACGGGATCAATAGAGCGATTATCAGAGACACCGGTGAGGAATTTATCATCTATACCGAGGGTTCCAACTTGAAAGAAGCACTGCAGATGGAACTGGTAAATATAGAAAATAGTTCTTCTAACAGCCCTGTTGAAATTTACAACGTATTAGGCGTAGAGGGGTCAAGAAATTCAATTATTAAAGAGGCTCTCGATACACTCAACGAACAGGGATTAGAAGTGGACGTCAGACATATAATGCTTGTTGCAGATATGATGACCAATGAAGGCGATATAAAGGCAATCGGTAGGCACGGTATTTCAGGTAAGAAAACCAGCGTCCTGGCGCGTGCAGCTTTTGAAATCACCAGTACGCATTTACTCAGAGCTGCTATCGTCGGAGAGGTCGATAAATTGGAAGGTGTTACCGAAAATATAATCGTTGGTCAACCTATTACACAGGGTACCGGAGCTATAGAGGTCAAGTATATGCCAAAAAAGCCGGAGGCATAAAACCATTTATGGAGTATCTTGATATGTATACCAAAAATACCGAACCAAAAAAGGAGAAATTTTTATGGATTTAAATCGAGCTATAAGATTGGCTGTAAACACAGGACAAACCGTAAGCGGAATAAAAGAGTCGAGAAGTGCAGCGGAGAAAAAGAAAGCGAAATTGATAATAACGGCGATTAACTGCCCGGACCTAGAATTAAAGAGGAAGAAGTTCAGAGGTGTACAGATATATCCTTTCAAAGGAAATAACCATGAACTCGGGTCTGCTGCTGGAAAACCTTTCGCCATCTCGGCATTAACCGTTATAGAACCAGGTGAATCGAATATCCTTTCTGTTCGTGAGGACTGAGTATGGAAGAGATAAAATTTACCGAAAAGACCATCAGATACACGACGCTTTTCGAAGATATCACCGGTGCTAAGGTAAAGGATTGCATAGATATTCCCGAAAAAGTGATCTTTTTGGTAAAAGAGGGAAATATAGAAAAGGCGATCGGAAAACGCGGAAAGAACGTCACTCAAATGAGTGATAAGATCAGCCGCAACATCCACGTTATCGAGTATTCAGATGATCCGGAAAAGCTGCTGTCAAATATTTTTTACAGTTACGGAGTTAAAAAGATCGATATCGTAGATAAAAATGGTGTGAAACACGGTACAGTGGAGGTTAAACCGGAGAACAAAGCTCGTGCCATCGGTAAAAAAGGCCGTAATCTATCGATTGCACGTATGATCATGATGAGACATTCAGACATATCCAGCGTATCGGTTGCTTAAAATATCAACAGGACCTCTGAACTGCAGAATTGAACCGTATTTCTTAGCGTTTCTCCACAATTCATTGCATCCGCATAAAGGATAACACTCCTTTAAAATATCGAGGTCCATAGTTAAATTAAAATCGTCTATTTTTTCTATTATTTTTTCGTCACAATTTTCACAGTTATGCGCTCCTCTTTTGGAGCCTAAACCTGCTCTTGAGATAACCAGTGGGCCATTGATTTCTGATGAAGATACCGCTTCAATCAATGACCATAACCAAGGAGGGCGATACTCCCCCCGATACCATAATTTTTCAAGAAAACTATCTTTTTGAACATTTACTGGATTTATAGAAACCGTGTTCTTGGGATGAGAGACTTCCGAGATAGATCTGCTGAGATCTTCGATTGCTTCATATTCTGTCAGAAATGGGGGTTTAAGAAGGAGATATGTTCTCATGGTCAAGTCTTTCGAAAAAATTAGATCCCTTGCACGCCAATAATCTTCTACAGTAGAACCTTTGTTAATGCAGTTAGTAAGAATGAAATTATTCGTGGATTCTAAACCGATTGCGATTTCGATGTTTTCTTGGATTTTGGTGTAGGAATCTAGTACGTTAGGATCAACATATTCAGATCTTGATTCGATTATGATCTTTTTTGCGGGAAAACTTTTCAATATGTATTTTGCGATGTCCTCCGGAACTTCCCGTTCATCGAGAAAGCTTCCAGATGTATATATCTTGACCAGTTGTTCTCCATCATATTTTGATAAGGCTGTATCTACCTGTTTTAACAGTGACTCCGGCGTGATAGATGGATTCGAAGCTGTGTGATAACCACACATAAGACAGCCTGATTCATGGGTCCATGAACAACCACTAGTCCGCATGATAAAGGTAAAGGATTTTTTCAGCTTGCCGTCTAGTAGTTCTTCACCATTCCAAGATGTTACTAGATCATCTTTTTTTTCTGCGTACTGCTTATCGCCCTTAGGTTCTAGTTTTTCCATCGGTTGTTCGATGAGCCTACAGAGGTTAAATCTTTCGTTTTGAAATCGTTTACTGTATTTTATCCAATATCTCCGAGAGTGATGTTTGTTTTTTTAAAAGTGGAGTTAGTTCAACTATTTCACCGAAGATGTTCTTGAAGGTGCCCTCTTTTGATAACCAGTTTCCGCTGTCCTTTATCTTTAATTGTTTCTCCGCTTCAACATCGATTTCGTCTAAACCGTAGAGAAGAACCTTACGTCCGCTTTCTCCCTTTACGGGTATTCCGAAAAGGCCGGCTGAGTTGGCGTATCTCTGGGCAACTATCCTATTATCTGCCTTAACATCGGTTTTAGAACTCAAAACGGCTATACCGTTTTTTAGTTCCTCGGGTTGAGAAACTACTTGTGCACCGGAATCCGTTGCTTGCCTGACGAAATATTTCAAAAGTGGACTTTCCCGGTAAGCTTCTTCTTCGATGTATAATTTTTTAGCAGCTAGAAGTTCTTGTAAACCAACTGTTGAAATGATGGGTGGCGCGTGAGGCGAATATATGCCTCCTCTGGAAATTTTCGCTATCTTTTCCAAAAGTTCCAATTCTTCGAGAGTTACATCGCCGGACACATATATGTCAACGGGACCGTCTTCCAGATAATCGCAAATCGTCTTAAGATCGTTATCTTCTTCATCGAATTCCTGTAGAAGTCCGAATTTGCCCCTGTCACAAAGATGGCCATAGGGCGTATCTGGTACTAATTTTACAAGTGTATCTCCAACCGCCATCAGCTTTGCAGGACATCCGATCCCACATTCACCACAATGGGTGGTGCCTTTTTCTTCCAATTCGAAGGGTCCCGGTTTACCATAGAGACGTTCTTCCAAGGCTCCGGTAGGACAAGCATCTGCCAGTGCCCCGATGAGTTCACTGTCGACGGTTACTAAAGGATCGCCGAACGCAGGCTCTACCACGGTTATGAATCCACGGTTAGAGAATTGGATCACTCCCTCTCCGAATTCTTCTGTAGTTCTTACACAGGAACCGCACAGGATACATTTGCTGGGTTCTCGAATTATATGAGGATGTGATTCATCGATTTCTAAATCATTCTTGATCCCTTCGTAAGTATACTGATTCGCACCGTATAATGTGGCATATTCCTTCAGTTTACATTCGAATCGATCGAGGCAACCGCATTCAAGGCATCTCTCTGCCTCTTCCTCTGCAGGTAGTTCGTTGAATCCTAGTTCTATCACTTCAAAATCCTTTACCCGTTCCTCAGGAGTTCGTTTAGGCATCATAGTCCTAGGTATTCGTTCCCAGTCAGCGAAATCTTCCTCTGATTTGATATCTGTATGGGCATATCCGAAGGGTAATTTGTAATCTTCCGGAACTTGGTAGGAATCCAAATTTCCTTCAATATATGCATCGATCGCGTAGGCTGCCTCTCTTGCTTGACCGGTGCATTCTACTATCGATGAAGGACCTATCAGTGCGTCGCCTGCGGTGAAGACTCCTTCTAGGTTTGTCATAAACTTAGAATCGCTCTTCATTGTATACTTAGCCGTTTCCAATCCTTCATTCTGAAGGGTTTCAAGATCCGGTGATTGTCCTATGGCTAGTATCACGCTGTCCGCTTCCAAAGAGAGTGGGTCGCCTTCGATTTTCACCGGTCGCGGTCTACCGGATGCGTCCGGTTCACCCAACTCCATGCGGGCACATTCTACTTTGCTAACACCGTTAACTTCGCAACCGCATATCTTTTCGGGATTGGTAAGATACATGAACTTTACGCCTTCTTCTTCGGCCTCTTCCCGTTCTTCGATGGAGGCCGGTGCCTCATCTGAGGTTCTCCTGTACGCAATTGTTACGTCTTTATCCAACCTTACAGCGGTACGGGCTACATCCATGGCGGTGTTTCCACAGCCGACAACTAGTACCTTGTGTCCCAGAGAAAATTCCTTTTCGAGTGCGACATCCACCAAAAAGTCGATACCGCCGTACACCCGGGGAAGGTCCTTTCCCTCTATCGGTACCATCCAGCTTTCCCATGCACCGGATGTGACGAATACGGCACCGTGAAGTTTACGGAGCTCTTTCAATGATATATCTGTACCGAGTTTAGTTTCCGTTTTTACATCGATTCCGAGACCGATGATCCAATCTATTTCCATGTCCAACAGGTCCTTCGGAAGACGATAATTGGGGATACCGTATCTCATCATACCTCCCAGCTCGGGCATCATATCGTAGATGGTAACATCATGACCCTTTGATCGGAGAAAGTATGCCGCTGTCAAACCTGCAGGGCCTCCGCCTACTATACCGATACTCTTTCCCGTTTCCTCTGGTATTTCAGGTGTCCATGGATCCTCTATATCTATCTCTGCGGCGTACTGCTTTTCCTGACGTATGGCGATGGGGTCTTCCACAAGATTTCTTCTGCATTCTTCCTCGCACGGGGCGAAACAAGCACGTCCCAGAGAAATCGCTAAGGGGGATCTTTTCTTAACCAGTTTGATCGCATCTCTCGGTCTGCCATTGGCTATATGAGCTAGATATCCCTGTATATCAAGGCTAGCTGGACATTCTCTAGAACATGGAGCTACACAATCGCCGGTGTGCTCGGACAGTAAAAGTTCTATGGATGCCTTCCGGCCTTCGAATATCTCAGGAGATTCGGTTCGTATCTTCATATCCGGTGAAACAGGAGTATCACAGGATGTCGTGATCATTGTTCCCCTGGGTCCGGTTATTTCTACCAGACACACTCTGCATCCGCCGAAGGGTTCGTCTATCTCCTCGATCTCGCACAAGGTAGGTATGAATATGTTATTATCTCGGCAGACATCTAGAACGCTGTCTCCGGCTTTACACTGAAATTTTTTTCCGTTTATCTCTATTGTATCGACCATCTATTTCACCTCCACAGCATCTACGGGACAAACTTCCTCACAGATCCCACATGTAATACACGTTTCCTGGTCGATCACATGCTTCTCACGTTTCTCACCGCTTATGGCCTCGACAGGACATTCCGTTGCACACTTGGTACAGCCGATACAATCGTCCGTTATTTTGAAAGTTATGAGGCTTCGGCATACCTTTGCGGGGCAGGAATTATCTTCTATATGAGACATGTATTCATCCTTAAAGTATCTAAGAGTCGTAAGGACCGGATTTGGTGCTGTTTGACCCAGGCCGCACAAAGAATATGCCTTTATATTAGATGCTAACGATTCCAGTTTCTCTATGTCCTCGGCAGTGCCGTTTCCGATGGTAAATCTATCGAGTATCTCCAACATACGTTTGGTTCCTACACGGCAGAAAGTACATTTACCGCAGGATTCTTTTTGGGTGAAATCAAGGAAATACTGTGCCACGTTGACCATACAATCTCCTTCGTCCATGACTATCATACCTCCCGAACCCATTATTGCGCCGGCCTCGGTTAATGTTTCATAATCTACCGGGGTATC
>SKVC01000005.1 GCA_007129655.1 Thermoplasmata archaeon | reverse complement strand
GAAGATAAACCACCTGGACGGAGGGTACGGGGTGAAGGGGTCTACGAACCCCCTCCCCCATCTATATACATTTAAACAAGGCGGGTGGTCGAAATAGAGCCGATAGAATTTCTATTCCATAAGCCATCATCGAAGATCAAGGTACTGCATGTGTCTCTAGATGGTTCTGCACAGTGTAGAAATTTGAAGATAGCTCTAAAAGAGCTAGCAGAAGTATATCCGGGTGTTCATATCTATAATTATGATATCAAAGAACAACACGAGTTGAAGAAAGAGATGCTCGATATAGGACTAGAAGATGTTCCGTACGTTGTTATCACCAAGAAAAATCTCATGCTGTGGACTAATGGTGCAGGCTCTCTGTCAGAGGAAAGAAAGAGGTACATGACAGTTTTCGAAGGATTAGAAAAAGGGAATTACAGATTAGATCGAGAGGACCAAACCGTAAAGATATGGGATGGCGAGGGGAATGACGAGATCTTAGATGGATTAACATTCTGATCGTGTACCGGCCTAGATACAGAAACCTTCAGAGGATAGCGATAATAGACGAAATAAATAATTGAAGAGTCTTACTAACAAATTCAGAGCAAGATACTGCCTATCAAGAAAGCAAGCCCCATGGCTACCAGAAAAGCGCTTGTCCAGCCAACAGCGGTCAATACCAGTTTCTTCCTAGCAATGTTACCCGTACCTGCCGCCATCCCACTTCCTATGATGGCGGTGATGATGACTTGTACAAAAGCTATGGGCACCCCCAGCATATTCCCCACCTGGGCGAGAATTATCACTGTGCTCAGCGTAACGATCGATCTTCTCGGACCTATATTGGAGTAATCAAAGGAGATGGCATTTATCACCCGTGGAGATAGGGTCCAGCAACCCACCATCATCATCGTACCGCCGAGTATCAACAGATAAAACATATTTATCTCGAGAACCATGAGCGGCCCGATAGCCCTTCCTACGGAATTGGCACCGGCGTTAAAGGCTAGCAATAATCCTAAAAACAGAATTATATGCCTCAACTTTCTTTCATTACCTTCATTAGGAACCACACGCTTAACTAATAAATATAGTAAATACCCCATGGCGAATCCTAAAATGGGTAAAAGCAACCAATATGTTAGTATCAGACTTACAGCATCCCACTTTACACCTATGTTGAAGCCCAAACCGACTCCTACGATAGCCCCTACAACAGTGAAGGCGGTAGGCATGGGATAATCTGTCAAGGCACTTGTCAAAACCAGAGTAGATGCGATCAGTAGAATAATGAGTGCCTGGATAATATTCAATCCATCTCCCACTATCCCCGTACCTATGGTTTCCGTTACCTTTCTACCCTGAAATATCGCACCTAACAGTGCTGCAATACCAGCCAGTAGCGCGGAACGCATCATTCCGGTGGTACCACCTGAAGCTACCGGTGCAAAAACCGCAGCAATAGATGAAGAGCCTATTGCGATACTCATAAAAACAGATGCGGAAATAACAGCTAAAATCAAAATCCTTTCCATATTCAACCTTTTACGATAGTTTTTACCTTTTCACGCATGTTTCCGTTATTGAAATTGAATTTGAGGTGACATCGATCCTTATCTTTTACTATTAGATTGGCGGAAAATTCTGCATCATCAAAGAAATACGGATTGAATATTAGCATCATCTTTCCGTATATCATCTCCTCAACCTTGCTGAAACATCTGGCAGAGCCAAGGTATAGTTCCTTGACTATCTTGGATGTAGCAACTTTCAGATCCGAAGAATTCTCTTTATCGCCGATCTCATCCACTTTTTTTGGAATACCGTTTTCTTCTAAATCAGAAACTTTTAGCCTCGCCTCTTCGACGGTCTTTTTCTCAAGATCCTTTTGAGAATCGTCTTTTCTTGGTCTCCAATTTCGGTATCGATCAACGGTTTTTTCGCTCGCTTCAGCTTTCTCGATAGCATTCTCTAAACCCTTAGCAAAGCTGCAAACCTCTTCCCAGTCTCCCTTCAAATGCACGCCGGAGTGAGTGAATTCGATGCCGGTCGTCGTCATGTTCCCATACTTGAAAAGCATTCCTATAAATACCTTTTGGTTTGTTAGCTATAAATTATTTGGCGATAATACTGCAGATATTTTTGCTCAAAAGTCCCAGTCCGGATGTGGTGTCGGAAGTCGTAAAACTTCATCCAATTCTTTAAGCAATGCTGGGGGCGCCTCCAGTTCATCGGTCATGAAAAGATCAGAAGCGGGCCGCACGCCAAGCCACATACGCGTGAAAGCGTTTATTGTTGTCTTTAATGTAGGTAGTCCGCGCTTTTTAACGTGATTCACACTAGATTTAGCTCCTAAGGTTATGGTGTAATCCCCGGAGAGTCCCTTCCAGGACGCATTTTTTTCCAACAACTTATCTATGGTGTCGGTTAGCGATAAGTTGAACCGCAATTGGTGACCGGTATGAGAAAAAGCTTCAACACAAGAATCGATGTCGAGGATCCTCATCTGCCAGTATGCACTACTCATCATCTTATTTTCGTACTTTGACTCCTTGGTGATCCGACGATGTCTGAATGGTCTTTTTAGAATATCCTGGAACTGTATACCCGGAGGCTCTCTCATGATTATCATGTGTATCTGGTCGGAAAGCGATTTCAGTATGGACATCAATTCCATGAACTGTTCCTTGTTTTGATATGCCATCCACTGAACATTGTATTTGCTGTCGTGTAGATTATCGGCTCTGAAAAATATATGATGCGTTAATTCATCATCATCGTAATACCCCAATCCGAAACTGTGGGTAGGCCAGATCATCTCTAGTCGGGTATCGGTTTCATTAGATAAATCTACCATGCCGTGATGTTTCGTACGGTTCAAACGTGAACGGTGTACTTTCTTCCAATCTTCCTTGGTTATACGCTTCGGTGTCTTCACCTGCTTATCCACAATTAACGATGCAGGGTCAAAAAATATCCAGTTCTCATAGCTTCCCGTACCATAACCGAGTTGATTGTAAAATCCCTGGTCGAATATACCCAATCCGGATAAGCATGCTCCGTCAACGGCCGATTCCGCGATAGCTTTAGCAGTTAGCTTTGCCGCTAAACCCTGTCTACGAGCCACGGTACTTGTCAACACACTAGCGACCACCGAAAGCGGTAGTTCATTTTCCATGTATCGTATTTTTCCCGCTACTGTGGTTACATTGCATTCGGGAGTCCCATGGAGCTCAGCTACATAGTTACCCCCATCGGCTTCCAGTAAAATATCGAATATGTCTTCCTTCCCCTTCTCGAGCCACCCGATCTCCTTCCAAATGCGTAGAACCGCCTCTCTGTCTTTCTCCGGATCGAGATGTCTTAGTACGCTCATAGCGGAGGATGTGAGTATGATGTATAATAGGTTTTTCACTTTCAAAGTTTTTCAAGTATCGATTCCTTTGCCTGCTCTAGAGCCTTTTCCGCTCCTTCTACTTTCTTACCGCCTCCCTGGGCAGTTCTCTCCGTTCCGCCGCCGCCGCCGTTTATCTCTTTAGCCGCCTCCCGGAGTATGTGTCTCATATCAATATCTATACCGTCGCCCCGGGAAAAAACCAGCTGGACGTTGTCGGAAACCGAGGCAAGTAGTACCACTCTATTTCCCTCCGATGTAATCCTTTCTGCAGCACTGAGCATCTCTTTTACATCGATGTCTTTCAATACGGAAATAACAAACTCAACGCCATTTTTGAATTCCCCAGGAATTAACTGATCCACCAATGCTAGCGATCGATATTCCTTCAGCTTTTCTAGCTCTTTACCTCGCTCCTTCCATTCATCGAAGAATCTTTCTCCAGTTTCTGGTAATCTATCTATATCTACATCGAATGTATCTGCGGTTTTTAGAAGTAGCTCCTCTATCTCTTGGACACGCACAAGAGCCGGCATCCCCGCCGAGTAAGTTAGACGTACCACTCCGTCCTGAATGCGTTGAGTGCCTAGTATCTTGATGAATCCGATCTCTCCTGTACTTTTTACGTGGGTTCCTCCGCATGCTTGTGCATCAAGGTCGTCAACATCAGATATATGCACTACTCGGATTATATCGCTGGTCGGAACACCCCCTTGATATAGCTCGAAACCGAAGCGTCTTTCGGCTTCATCTCGGGAGAGAGTTTCCCGTTCAACAGGAAGATCTTTGAGTATTGTCTCGTTGGCCCGCCGTTCGATCTCCTTTAACTGTTCTCTACTTACGCGACGGTGGTGAGATATGTCCAGCCGGGCGTTCTCCGGACTTTTATGTGCCCCTCTCTGCCATATATGTTGGCCGAGTACCTTTCGTGCCGCGCTGATGATCACATGTGTGGCTGTATGATGTCTGGTGAGAGCCTTTCTACGTTCTATATCTATATGACCTTTCACGCGTTCACCCACAGGAATATCTCCTTCTAACTCGTGAATTATAACCCCGTTTTCATTCCTGACGTGGTTCACACGGTATGAATCATCCTGCGTTTCTATCGTGCCCTGATCACACATCTGCCCACCTCCTTCCGGATAAAAGCATGATCTATCCAATATGACATCACCGTTCTTAGAATATAGAACAACGGCGTCGAAGGAACATCTCTCTGAATCTACATAGTATATTAGTTCGGTATCAGGTACGTCGTATTCTGCTGTAAACGTTCCATCGTCTTGGATTTCCGGTTTTTCGTGCATCTCGGCTAGCATCACATTGAAATCTTCCGGAACCTCCACTGTAACCCCGATCTCTTCTGCCATATCTTTGACCACTGTAGGGTGTATTCCATGGGTGTCATAGAATTCGATCAAACTATCCAAAGGTATACTCTTTCCGCCCCATTTTTCCAGGGAACGTTTGACCAATCTTTTACCCCTCTCTGTTGTTTCGTGGTAACGTTCTATCTCATTTTCTATGATGTCCATAACCACGGATTCCTTAGAGGTGTCGATTATTTCGGAGAACTTTTCTATCTGCCTTTTAACAACTTCCCATAGCGATATATCTGATTTCAATCTATCTATATTTCTTAGAGTTCGTCGTATCATCAACCGTGCCAGGTATCCTTCGGCAACATTGGATGGTACAACGCCGTCGGTAAGCATGAATGCTATCGTACGACTATGATCCGCTACGGTATAAACCGCTTTTAAATTGGTTAGCTGGGTAACCAATTGTGAACGATCGGGACAATAGTCTCTTTCTTCCATCCTTGCAATCAAACGGTTCATCAATTCGTCATCGGTAAAATCCTTTTTCAATCGTCCGGCGAGTTTGGTGTATTCTCCCAGCATGAAACGATATTCTTTTTCATTTAGGAAATGTGAGATCCCGCATTCGTTACAGATGTAATCTACGATATCCGGATAGATCGAATCATATATCGTAGGTGCACCGTCAGACATCCACACGTAGCGTTCGAGTCCGTATCCTGTATCGACAACGTTAAGTGATAATGGTCTGTACATATCGCCGTCAAGATCCACGTCGCCATCGGGATGTTTCTCTAAATTCATAAACACAAGTGTTGCGAGTTCCAATCCTCGAACGTTAACTTCGAGGGAGGGTCCTGCGTTTCCGCCTCCTATCCATGGATGTTCTTTGTAAGCGATTTCATCTTCATTCAATCCGAGTTCAATGAGCATATCATGACAGTATCTGACGGTTTCGTCTTTCCAGTAAACGAAGTTGTTATCGGAGTTGAATGCATGATGTCCCATCATCTCGAAACTTGTCATGTGCTTTCCGGTACGGCCGACTTCTTCAAGGTCCGGCATACGTATACACGGCTGAGAGACTACCAGGGGATTCGCCGGAGGCTCTACGAGACCGGATGTGGCATGAGGTTGAAAATCATATATACTAGCATGAACTAAAAACACGTCGTCCCTCCAACGGGCCACAACCGGATATCTTTCCAAAGGCGTATGTCCTCTTTCAGAGAAAAAACCCAAAAAATATTTTCTCATATCTCCGGTAGTTAGAACACGGTCAAAAGGCGAGTTATCTATGAATCCGAATTCGGTGCAAGGAGCATCCTGACATGTCTCCATATCTTCTTTCAGCGTCCAAAAATGCTCGCCGCACTCGGTGCATCGTTTACGAACGAAACCTCGTTCCTCAAAGAATTTCAGATGGTATTCTTCCTCGAACATCACCGGTATCATTTCGCTTTATCTACATAAAATGTTCGTTCTTAATTTTTAGCCGGTGGGCAAATGTTTTATATAAGGGTTAATGTTTACTGTTATTGAATAATAATTCACGGAGAGTATATTGATGGAGTCGATTGTAGAAGAAGCCTTATCACGTACAGGCCCCCGGAAATCGAAGGAAGAGAAGTCACGAGACGTTCGTGACCTTACAGCAGATGATAAAGAACTGCAGGAAGTACTCGCCAGTCTCAAAACCGATATCAAGATAATCGGTGCCGGTGGGGGCGGATGTAACACTATAGACAGAATGACCGACGAAGGTATTCAGGGAGCTACTCTTATAGCTACAAATACCGATGCACAGCACCTTCTTTCTGTTCATGCCCACAGAAAAATTCTCTTGGGTAGAAGGAAGACCAGAGGACTCGGTGCTGGTGCACTCCCGCAGATTGGATCCGAAGCAACCGAAGAGGCTAGGGAAGAACTAAGCGCACTCTTAGAAGGTAGCGATCTAGTTTTCGTAACCTGCGGCCTCGGAGGAGGGACAGGAACGGGTGCAGCACCGGTGATCGCTGAAATCGCTAGGAATCAAGGTGCCCTTACAGTTGCCGTTTGCACCACACCCTTCAAGGCAGAAGGCGGTTCACGTATGGAGAATGCTGAATGGGGTCTAGGACGATTGAAAAGCGTCGCGGATACTGTGATTACGGTGCCGAACGATAAACTGCTAGAACTGGTACCAAGATTATCAATAAACAAGGCATTCAAAGTTGCAGATGAAGTACTCACAAGATCTATAAGAGGAATTACCGAGATAGTTACGAAACCCGGTCTTGTCAATCTTGACTTTAACGACCTTAAAACAGTGATGGAAGGCGCCGGTGTAGCTATGATCGGATTAGGCGAAGACGATTCAGAGAACAGGGCTGAAAAAGCCATCGAAGAAGCTATCAATTCACCTCTCCTTGAAGTCGATATAAGCAGCGCAACCGCAGCATTAGTCAATGTGGTAGGTGGTAGCGACATGACTGTATCCGAAGCAGAAAAGGTTGCTGAAATCGTTGAGAGTAAGGTAGGCCAGAATGCTCGAATCATCTGGGGTGCCCGGGTTGAACCTTCACTTGAAAAATCATTACGGGTTATGGTCGTCATAACAGGTGTGAGATCCAAACAGATATTTGGAAAAGAAGGAGTCAGGGGTAGACAGGAAATACCATCGGTTGCTTGAGGTCGAATAGATGGATATATTGGAAAAATCGTGGAAGATCCAGCACAAGATTGAAGAGAAGGCTGGTAAAGTCGGCAAAGGAAGATATGGTCGTATCTTAAATATGGCTAGGAAACCCGATGCAGATGAGTACAAGAAAACCTTATCAATATGTATAATCGGAATTCTGTTGATAGGCGGCTTGGGCTTTTTGATCTACTGGCTTTTCCAAAATGTTCCAAAGTACATACAGATGTGATTATTATGAGAGGTAATTGATTATGGGCCTTCTTGAAGATTTTACCGAAGAGGAGATTAAGGAAGAAAAAGCCTCGAAAAAGGTTGATAAAGAACCGGAAAAGAGCTTAGGTGGTTTGAGAGTAGAAACAGAGAGTAAACATGAAACTATATCTCCCGGACATACAGTGGATTATAATGTAAATATAACCAATGAAACCGGTTCTGATCATGTGATAGAGATAGAGGTTAAGTTGCTTTACAGTTCCGAGGAAGAAGATCGGGTTCCTTGGAAGGCGACAATCAAAGGCAAGAAAACTCTCTCAGAACCGAATGAAAGCTATCGGGAGGAAGCAACATTATCTCATGGAGATAAATCAACAATGACTATAACAGTTGAACCTCCGTCTGGTGCAACATACGGCGAGAAATTTGAGATCATTGTCGACGCAACTTCCGTTAAAGACAGGTTTATTTCCGATTCCGTCACACTAATGGCCATAGCAAGACCAACTGTGATCGCTGTAAAAACCCAGATAGGCCAAGAGAAGACGGTAGCAGAATATATTTCCAGTCTAGCGAAACGACAAAAACTTCACATTTATTCTATCTTAAGTCCGAAACCCGTTAGAGGCTATATTTTTCTAGAGGTCATGAGCCCAGGGCTTGTTGAAGAAGCCGTCAGCGGTATGCGTAAAGCGAAAGGAGTAGTTGCAGGAGAGAGCAGCATCGATGAAATCGAACATTTCCTTACGCCAAAACTGGCTGTTGAAGGTATAGCGGAAGGAGACATAGTAGAGCTTTCGGCAGGACCCTTCAAGGGAGAAAAGGCCAGGGTGACAAAGATAGATGAAGCTAACGATGAAATAACGGTTGAACTCTTCGAAGCTACAGTACCAATCCCTGTAACCGTAAGAGGCGACCACGTCCGCGTACTCGAAAAAGAAAAGAAAAGATAATGGAGTTGATAAATTATGCCAACAGAAACGATTGAAGCTTTAGTAGACGGTGGCGAAGCAACAGCAGGCCCGCCGCTAGGGCCAGAACTAGGTCCTTTGCAGGTTAACATAATGGAAATAATCAATGCTGTTAATGAGAAGACAGCTAAATTCAAAGGGATGAAGGTTCCGGTAGTGATAACTGTAGATACCGGCACAAAGGAATACGATATCAAAGTAGGTACCCCGCCTACATCATCACTGCTGTTAGAAAAACTGGGTATCGACAAAGGCAGCGGTAGTCCGGCTACAAATAAAGTTGCAGATCTGAGTATAGAACAAGCAAAAGAGATCGCCGAGATGAAGTTTGATGACCTTTTGGGTAAATCACTAAAGGAAAAAGTAAAAGAAATCATGGGAACCTGCGTATCCATGGGGGTCACCGTAGACGGAAAGGATCCTCGCGATGCTCAGAAGGCCATGGATGAAGGCGAATACGACAAATATTTCTAAAGGTTAACCGAGCTCTACTTTCCTAGCCTTTCCCCGAGATATAAGAACATTTGCTATATTTTCCTTCAGCGTAACCACATCTTCCTTTCTTAGATCGTGAGTTGCTTCCATATCTACAAAAGCTGGAACATCATCGATCATATGTATCAGTATCTCCCCTGTTCCATTTTCTTCATCAAAGGTTATTTCATCCAATTTCTCGACTTCGGGAGATATCTCTTCTAACTCTTCCTCATCTTCTTCCTCTATCTCTTTTTCCTTTGTGGTTTCTCTTCTATATCTGCCGAAGAAGACTTCATCTTTCATCGTTTTAAGCAGACCACGAACATCTTCGAAAAATTCCCTTTCTCTCTCGGTCATATTATCTGCGTTCACACCTTCTACACCACTGAATTTGTGTATAGAAGCGAGCGATATTTTTCTTACTCTGATCATGAATAATTTCTCAGACATCCTTTTTGCTTCCGAATATTTTCTTCTCAACCTTTCTGCTTCTCGAGATGTGTGATCTTCTTGATTATTCAATTTCTCTTTTAGTTCTTTAAGATATGTTCTCAACTCGGGAAAAAAATTGTTGTGTATGTCGGATAAGACTTTTTTTTCACCCTTTTCCTCTTCAAGGGCGTTCATTATATCCCGTAATTTAAACTTCTTCTCTGCCATCAAACGTGTAAACTGCTGCATGGTAATATCGTTTTCGGAAGCGAGAGAAAAATCTCAATTCACACAAAAACCAAAAATAAAAAGAAAGGGGGGTTGCGGAGGTTATAGGTTTCCTAGGTATAAGTTAAATATATATGCCCTTTGGTGCAAACGTCGAACAATTCAAACAAAACTAGCATCACAATGTGGACACGAGATCACATCTTCATCGATAACCTTTCTACAGATCGAACAAACATATCGGTGTTTTTCGTCCTCTCTTTCCTCGAGTAATTCGGCTCCGCATTTTATGCATTCGAAATCATCGGGAATTACTCCACCGCAAAATGGGCATTCAGTTACTAACTCGATATAACCCGTATTTACTTCCTCTTCGCTCATCCCAACTTGTAACTATGTATACCTTAATAATTCTTTTTACGGTTATTCATCATTTAGCTCGATCAAGCCCCATTTACCTGGAGATATCTGTAGACCGTAACCTCTGTCTTGAACCGTACCATTCACTATCGTCATCTCTGTCCCGATCACTATATCTTTTCCCACCCTGGAAGTTTCATCGTCCCATAGGACAAGTTTTACCGAGCCCGTACCGTCGTCGACCCGGACGTTTCTTACCCGCCCTTCGCCTCCGCCTTTGCTAAATTTTCGCAAAACTCCAAGGTCAATTACCTTTCCATTTATGGTAGCACTTTCGCCCGGGATTATATCGCATATGTCCGTTTTGTTTCCGGTCGATCTCCCATTTTCTGCAACTACTAAATTCGCTATAAGTTCGTCGCTAAATAAGTCACCGTAGTCTGAGCGTCTTGACTCGATAATATCTAAAAATTCATCCTTTTCGTAAAGGTCATCGACTAAATCGTAAAATTCCCGGACTGAACTCATGGTATGTTGATATAACACAACAGATAAAGGATTTTCGATGAAAAAAAGAAAAAGGTGCTCAGATGAGCCCTTGATCAAGCATCGCTTTTGCTACCTTCATGAAGCCTGCTACATTTGCCCCCAAGACGAAATTTTTTTCTTTGCCATATTTCTTAGCTTGCTGAGAGGTCGCCGCATAGATGTTTTTCATTATGTTCTGCAGTTTACTATCAACTTCCTCAAAGCTCCATGGTACCCGCTGGGAATTTTGTGCCATCTCCAAACCGCTTACTGAAACTCCTCCGGCATTTGCGGCTTTAGCCGGACCGAATAGAATGCCGCTCTCCAGGAATATATCCATCGCTTCGGGAGTGGAAGGCATATTCGCTCCTTCGCCAACAGCGGTTACACCATTATCTACTAGAGTTTGTGCATCCTTTCCGTCGATCTCGTTCTGTGTTGCACACGGAAGGGCTATATCGCATTCGTATACCCAAGGAACGCCCCGATCTACATATTCTACACCGTATTCTTCTGCATATTCCTCTATACGGCCACGTCGGATGTTCTTCAGTTCCATCACATATTCGAACTTATCTCTATCGATACCTTCCGGGTCGTATATCGTCCCTGATGAATCGGATAACGTCACAACCTTTGCTCCCAGCTGGAGGCACTTGTCTAAAGCGAATTGTGCCACATTACCGGAGCCGGATATGGTGACGGTCTTTCCTTTAAGATCTTTCCCGTCGTCCTTCAACATCTCCTGGGTAAAATACACTAGGCCGTAACCGGTGGCTTCCGGTCGTCCAAGTGAACCTCCCCACTCCGGGCCTTTACCGGTGAAAACACCTTCAAAGCGGTTGACTACTTTACGATACTGTCCGAACATGTATCCTATCTCCCTGGCACCCACTCCGATATCTCCTGCGGGTACGTCTGTGTCCGGACCTATATATCTGTATAATTCATTCATGAAACTATGGCAGAATCTCATAACCTCGGCATCGGATTTGCCCTTGGGATCAAAGTCTGAGCCGCCTTTTCCTCCGCCCATGGCCAAACCGGTCAATGCATTCTTAAATATCTGTTCGAAGCCCAAGAACTTGATTATCCCAAGGTAAACCGAAGGATGGAATCGTAGGCCGCCTTTGTAAGGGCCGATGGCACTGTTGAACTGAACTCTAAATCCACGGTTAACATGGACTTCACCATTATCGTCCATCCAAGGCACTCTGAACATGATCTGTCTCTCCGGTTCGACTATGCGATCTAATATTTTAGCGCTCACGAATTCTGGATGCTTATCAAGCACGGGTTCGACCGATTCTAAAACTTCTTTTACTGCTTGATGAAATTCCTTTTCGCCCGGATTTCTCTCCTCAACTTGCTTGTATATTTTATCTATCATAGACATGGTTAGATCTCCTTTTTATCCCGATTGTGGGTACTGCATCAAAGAAGGTGTATGATTTAATACTTTCGATAAGTTAATCTTGTGGTATAATATCTATACAAACTCACCAACATGATGAATATTAAAGTTTATAACTGTCAGGGTTGTCCTACGAACTGTTATCAAAAACCTTATTTATCCCTCTTTATTCCAAGTATCGTGTCTCCGTTGTTAAAAAAGGTGGTTCCCTCCCTTCGGAAGGGTCATATGCACGGGATCATCGAGAGGTGCTATCATGGAAGAAGAAATTTTTGATGAAAATGAAATAAAAGGCCTTATGGAAAAATATCCTTCTAAAGCCAGCTCACTGATACCATTACTTCAGACATGTCAAGAAAAGTATGGTTATTTACCAAGGCAGGTCATGGAGAGTATAGCGGAATATTTGGATATGCCGGAAAGCAGGGTATACGGAGTTTCTACTTTTTACGCCCAATTCCGATTTGACCCATTAGGTGAGCATATGGTCAAAGTATGACACGGAACAGCTTGTCATGTAAAAGGAGCGGACAAAATAAATGAAACCATCGAAACAGAGCTCGGTATAAAGAGTGGAGAAACCACCGAAGACGGGATGTTCACCCTCGAACGGGTGGCCTGCCTTGGATGCTGCAGTTTGGCACCGGTTATAATGATAGATGATACTGCCCACGGTAATCTTGACAGAAACAAGGTAAAGAAGGTCATTCGGATATACAAGGAGGGAGACCAATGAAATATTCAGTACGGTTGGGATATGCATCTTGCGGCATAGCCGCCGGTGCGGCAAACGTGGAAAAAGCATTAAGAAAGGCCATGGATGAAGAAGGAATCGACACACCGATAAAGAGGGTCGGCTGCGTGGGGATGTGTCACAACGAACCGATAGTTGAAATAGCGGATGACGCCGGGATATACACATACGGTAACCTAGAAGTGGATGATGTTCCTAAGATAGTTTCTGAACACCTTGTCAAAGGTACGCCGTACGAAAAAAAACTAATCAGTTCTCCGGAGGAATCATACGATTACTTCTCAGAACAAAAAAAGCTAGTTTTGAGGAATAGCGGAGTGATCGATCCTGAAGACATAGATGAATACATAGACCGCGGTGGGTACCAGGGATTGAAAAACGCCATGAAGAAGGACCCTGAGGAAGTCATCGAAGAAGTAAAGAAAAGCAATCTCAGGGGTCGAGGGGGAGCCGGATTCCCAACCGGTTTAAAATGGCAGTTTGCAAATGGAGCTTCCAGCGATAAGAAGTATGTTATATGCAACGCCGACGAAGGTGACCCCGGGGCTTTCATGGACCGTTCGGTTCTCGAGGGCGACCCTCATGCGATCTTGGAAGGCATGGCCATCTGCGCCTATGCCATCGGTGCCGACGAAGGATACATCTACTGTAGAGCGGAATATCCTCTTGCCATAAGAAGACTGGAGATCGGTATCAAGCAGGCAGAAGGCAAAGGTCTTCTTGGCGATAATATCAAAGGTACGGATTTTTCTTTCAAAATACACGTTAAAGAAGGTGCTGGAGCCTTCGTATGCGGCGAAGAAACCGCACTTATGCACTCCATCGAAGGCGGTCGTGGTATGCCTAGACCGAGACCACCATTTCCCGCACAGAAAGGATTATTCGGTAAACCGACCAACATAAACAATGTAGAAACACTTGCCAACATATCTTATATTTTACGCGAAGGCGCAGATAAATATTTAGAGTACGGCACGGAAAAAAGCGGCGGTACCAAAGTATTCGCCCTGGCCGGTAAGATCAAGCGCGGCGGTTTGGTAGAAGTTCCCATAGGAACACCGTTAAAGAAGATCATATACGATATAGGCGGCGGCATCGAGGGAGATAAAGAATTCAAGGCGGTACAGCTCGGTGGACCTTCAGG
>SKVC01000108.1 GCA_007129655.1 Thermoplasmata archaeon | reverse complement strand
TCTTCCTTAGAGCATAAAAGCTCCTAAAATCTGCATCCAATACCCGGAGAATGTATTGTAATACTTTACTATATACCCACTTGTACTCGGGATATTCTTCTTTAGTCTTAGGAAGTTGATTTTGCTGTTCGATATAAGATATACGCTTATCGTCCTCTTCGAATGCTTTCTTCCTCTCTTTTAGTGCAAAGTTGTAGATAAGCCTACACTTCTCAGATAGATCATTTAATACATCCTGCCGTGCCTTGGTCGGCTGTATCTTTATCTGTTGTGTGAGCTGCATTATTTCCTTTCCTTCCCTTGATCTTCTACGTACTTCTTTAAGCAATCAAGTGTTACCTGTCCTGTTGTGGCAAGGAAGTATGAACGTGACCAGAACTTTCCTTTCCATAACATCTCCTTGACTTCCGGATAATTCCTTTGTATCTCTCTGGAAGATAAAGTCTTGACAGCATTGATATACTTGGTCAATTCTAATGTTGGGTGCCCTTTGAATATCAGGTGGAAATGGTCTTTATCCGTTTCAATATTCAGTACTTCTACATCGAATGTTTGGCTGATATTGTGAATCTGTTCTTTGAGTTTGTCGATGATTCCAGGATCGACTAGAGCCTTCCTTCGATATTTAACGCATTGAACAAAATGATATTGAAGAGCGTACACCGAGTGTCTTCCTTTATCAAGGTTATATCCCATAGTTGTGTGTAAATGACACACACCATAAATAGTTTTCCCAGCGATAGCGTTGCTTTCATCTCCCGGCCAAGTCAAGGAGACTTCCCGCAACAAAAGTTAAATTTATAGCCTACCTTTACTTTCCTTGTTATAGATGGAAGAAAAAATCAAAACGTATATCGAGGGATTCGATAATATACTGAACGGCGGTATACCTGCCAAGCATATCGTGTTGATATGCGGCGGTCCCGGAACCTACAAATCCAGCGTCACATTGAATATGCTGGCAAACAACGTCGGAAAGGATGACTGTAAGGGCGTGTATGTCTCGTTGGAGGAATCAAAAGATAGCTTAGAAGCTACCGCCCGGGGTCTTGAGATCAAAGAATGGGACGAACATGACCTTTTGATAGCTGATGTATCGAAGATACGACTCGAACAAAAAGGAGCGGATAAGACGAAAAGCTGGATGAACATTCTTGAAAAGTACATCAGACGTCGGGTAGAAGAAGGATTCGATATGGTGGTCATAGACTCCATGTCCGCCTTGAATTCGCTAACAGAATTCGAAAATCCGCGAAAGGACCTATTTCAGTTCTTCGGCTTTCTCAAAACGCTCGATATAACAGTGTTCCTGATAACTGAGTCCTACGACGAAGAAGGTCGGTACGGTAACTATGGAGAAGATTTCTTGTCTGACGGTATAATTCATCTCAAGTACAGGCACGTAAGCGAGACGGAGATACAGCTATGGATAAGATGCGTTAAGATGAGGCAAGTCGACCACACAAAAAATTACTACGCACTACTCTTTGATCAGGGTAAATTCCAGATAGCCAGGGTCATTTCCGAAAGGTGGAAATGAAACTATTTAGTAAGGCCGTATCTTCTTACGGTCTACGCCTAGACCGGCAGGGGTAACCGCCACGAAATTTTGTCCGACACCAGCAACGTCACCGCCTACATCGTTAGCCACGGCTTTTAATTCGCTGTGTACACGCTCTAAGGCTTCTTTATTGCCGGCGATGGCATCGGTGTCTACAAGGAGTATATGACCGTCATATACCACGCTGGTTACGTTCCTGATATCCTCAAAACGGTGTATCTCCGCTACTTTGATGAGTGTATCGGCCTGCATCTCGATACCGCCGCTTTCAGCTAGTTCCGAAAGATCGATATATTCCTCTGAACCGAGGTGTTCGCCCCTTATCTTTTTAGAGGTCTTCTTTTTGAAAAAGTCTCCTATCATTCAACTTCACTTCCTGAAAGCTGATAGTACATGCAACATAAAAATCTATCGGAAGATAAAGGCACTTTTTAGTGGTAATCTTCGAGTTCCGCAAAGATGCTTTTAATGAACGATTCGCCCTTTTCCGTTCTGCATCGATACCTGATACCACATGTGGTTTCCGAATGAGTGGAATCGTCCTTGATCTCTTGGACCTTGACTTTGACTACGCACATGGCTTTGTTGCAGTCCATATGTTCCTTTACTACGGTTGCTTCTCCCTTTATCGATACGTTTATGTCACCCTCTTCGCATACGCATATCATCACTTTTCCGTTGTTTTGTATGTTGGCGGTTCCCGTATGTTGACGAGCCATTGCCATCAGAAGTGTGTTTTTGTCCTTTGCCAGCATCAGGTGTACCGGCGTGGTGTTCGGGGATTCGTCGGAAACAGTGGCTACGATGGCCGTGGGTACCTTGGAACGCAATAGATCGTATAATCCCTCAGATAGGGAGTTTCCCAGTATCTTAGACATCGTAGTGACTATGCAGGATGGGAATATAAAATATTGGTTCAATTAAGGTTTTAACGAAGGTAGGCTATCTCTTGCACAGTTATGGCTGTGAAAAAGAGCGTTCGGAGATTGGATTCCATAAAAGAACAAGTTACTTCTGTGCTAAAGGAGAGAGAGGAAATTCTGTTCGCTTACCTTTACGGTTCCTTCGCCCGTTCCGAAGAGAACGAGATGAGTGACATAGGGATATTCCTTAAGGATGGTGAATATGAAAAATTTTATCCGGAGAGATTGGCCGGAGAGTTAGAGAAATTGTTCAGTCGTGATGTGTATATTATAGTGTTGAACGGAAGAAATCTTGTGTTTTTACACCAAGTATTAAAGTCCGGTGAGCTGTTATTCTGCAGGGATGAAAAGAAGAGGGTTGCCTTCGAAACCGACGTTTACGACAAATATCTCGATATCAAGTATCATCTTGATATCTACAACAAGATGAGGAAAGAGAGGATTTTGGCCAATTCAAACAGTTAAATTATTTTTCCAGATCGACCTTCTTCAATCGGTTGGAGTTGGTCACTACGTTGATGCTGGAGAATGACATGGCCGCCATACCGATCAACGGATGAAGTAGTCCAACGAAGGCTACCGGGATGGCAACAACGTTGTAGAAAAAGGCCCAAATAAGATTTTGTTTGATCTTCTTGAAGGTGGCTTTAGACAGTTTCACCGCCTTGACCACGGCTGTGAGGTCGCCTTTGACAAGTACAATATCTCCGCTCTCGATGGCTATGTCGGTACCGGTGCCGATGGCGATACCCACGTCGGCCTGTTCAAGGGCAGGTGCGTCGTTTATACCGTCGCCGACCATGGCTACCTTATTTCCCTGTTGCTGGAGCCGTTTTATCTCTCTAACCTTCTGGTCCGGCATCACTTCCGAGAGAACTTTCTGTATTCCGACTTCCTTTGCTATGGCTTTCGCGGTTCTTTCGTTATCGCCGGTGAGCATCACCGGGGTGAGTCCCTGTTTTTTCAGTTGTGCTATTGCGGTGATCGAGTCGTCCTTGAGTTGATCTGCGATACCGATGACTCCCTGGATACTGCCTTCGATAGCTACGAAAACGGCTGTTTTCGCCTGGCTCTGGAGTCTTTGAAATTCCTTTTTGTGTTTTGGTTTGATACCGTTTTCTTTCATCAGTTCTTTGGTGCCCACCAGTACTTCCTTACCTCGGATCTTTGCGGTGATACCTTTTCCTGTGATCGATTGAAAATCCTCTGGCTCTTCCAGTTGAAGATTTTTTCGTTTCGCTTCCTTTACGACGGCTTCGCCTAAGGCATGCTCTGAACGTGTTTCCGCAGAGGCCGCATACATCAACATCTCCTCGGAGCCGATGACGTCGGTTACACCGGGTTTTCCCTTCGTGATGGTTCCCGTCTTGTCGAGAACTATCGTATCTATATCTTTCATCAGCTGGATAGCCTCTCCTCT
>SKVC01000029.1 GCA_007129655.1 Thermoplasmata archaeon | reverse complement strand
TGTCTTCTCCGCCGAACGGTGAGATAATATCGACAGAAGGAGCGGTTACATCTACTGTGAAAGTAACATCATCAGTATCCGTGTTGTTGGCGAAATCGAAGGCTCTCACGTACACGGTATGTTCACCATCTACTAGCCCTTCCAAAATATATTCAGTGTCATTTCCAACGTTAATCCAGTCTTCATCGTTCAACCTTATCTCGTAATGCGATATACCTGAACCTGAATCACTACCACTCCATTCGACAATTACATCAGAGATATTAAAGAGATCATCTTCTTCTGGAGATGTTATACTTACAATCGGGGGAGTTACATCGATCGTGAACGTTACATTATCCGTTGCATTGTTTCCTGCATTGTCAGTAACTCTGACATCTACATTATATTCATCCTCGTCTAGATCTGTGAATTCATGAGTCACATTCATACCGACATTTTGCCAAATACCGCCATTTATCCTTATCTCATAATAACTTATGCCGGAAGTTTCATCACTACCTTCCCATTCGACAGTTACATTATTTGATGCTACTGCATCTCCGTCCAAAGGATATACAATGTTGATTGTTGGATCCGTCAGATCTACGATGAAAGTTACGTCATCCTCACCGGTATTATCTGCAAAATCGTAAGATCTTACATAAACGGTGTGTTCACCATCTGCCAGGTTTTCAAAAGTATACTCGGTTATATTACCAACATCTTCCCAGTTTCCGTCATTCAATTTTATCACGTAATGAGATATACCCGAGACAGTATCATTACCCGTCCATTCTACAGTAACATCAGAGGTGTTGAATATATCACCCTCTTCGGGAGATGTTATGTTGACCGTTGGAGCGGTGATATCCACCGTGAACGTAACATTTTCAGTAACATCGTTTCCCGCTTTATCTGTAGCTCTAACGTAAACCAAATGACCCCCTTCTTCCAAACCGGCATAAATATGAGATGTTTCAAGTCCCTTGTATACCCAATCATCACCTTCAAGTCTGACTTCGTAGTAATCTAAACCAGAGAAGTCATCACTTCCGGTCCACTCTACTATAATCTCAGTAGATGAAATGTTATCTCCGTCGATCGGTGATATTATATCTAAAGTCGGATCAGTTATATCAACTAAAAAACTCACACTAGCTAAGGCAGTGTTATCATGTTCATCTGAAGCCTCGACATCGACGGTAAATTCATCTTGATTTAGATCTGAAAATATATAAGATGTATCTGTTCCCACATCTATCCATCCACCTTGATCGATTCTTACCCGATAGTTGACCACTCCGGTTTCATTTGTACCACCGGCCCACTCTACAGTAACATCTGTTACCGATAAAGCCTCTCCATGGAATGGTGAGGTTATACCTACGCCTATAGGCTGGTACCATAATAGGGGATAGGTCGCTTCTTCTACGATCCACCATGTTTCATCATAATCCCAACCAACTTCGGTAAATGTGGATTGGGTCTTCATCTCCGAAGTGTTCTTACCAGTTCCGCCTTGACTGGTGTCCTGACCGGATGCCTCAAGGTCCCAGAACGAATTTTCTACTTGACCTGAGTTGAGTCCTATTAGCCCACCTGTATTTAATGAACCAGATACGTTGCTCGTGGCATAAGAGTTCTCGACCGTATATCGATTAGATCCTACAAGTCCGCCTACATACCTATATCCACTAACATTCCCTGTGGCATATGAATTGGACACCATCAAACCATAATTATCTCCTACAAGTCCGCCTACACGATAATCTCCAGTCACATCACAAGTGGCAAATGAGTTGGAGATCATACCAGTCGTTTCACCTAGATCACCATTCTGTCCAACTAAGCCGCCTGCACGATAATCGATTCCTGTAACGGTACCGGTTGCGTAAGAGTTGGACACTTTGCCTAGGTTAGATCCGATTAGTCCCCCTACACTGTTAGTTCCTGTTACGATACCGGATATATAAGAATGGGAAACAGTACCAAAATTTGTTCCTATGAGTGTTCCCACATAAGATCCGGTTCCGTTAATGGTTCCTTTTACATGTGTGTTATCTATTATTCCCTCTTCATTAAATCCTACAAGGCCTCCTACATGGTCTTGTCCTGTAATATTTACAGCAATTAGATCTAAATCACGTATAGTTCCACTGGATCTTGTGTAACCGAAAAGGCCTACATGATCCGTATTTGGTCGATTGATGTACAAACTAGAAATATTGTATCCCTGTCCATCGAAAGTACCGGCGAACCACTCCTCTTGAGTACCTATCGGTAACCACCCTTCAGAAGTGTCTACATACACATCGTATCCGGCAGCGAACTCATCCAAATCGTTTGCTAAGTAATAATCTTCCAGTAGATCGTTTCTTATATTGTATAGATCCCCCCAATCATGTATGGGAGTTGGTGGTTCAGGCACGTATTCATACTGCCAGTTAAAGAATGGATAGGTTGTTCCGTCGACTATATTCCATTTATAGTATGGATTTGTCTTATCGGTAGATGGTACATCGATTATATTCCAATCTACACTTTCAAAGGTATTAAAGGCCATCATCTCTGCAGTGTTTTTTCCAGTGGCATTACCAGCGGTGTCATCCTGTCCACTAGTTTGATTGTCCCAGAAGTTTCCAGACATCTCATAATCACCACCTGTATCCACTACTCCGGCGAATCCTTTGTCCATAGGATCTTCACCTTCATGATGCACACTTCCTGTAGAGTAACAATTGATGATTTTACCTTGATTATTACTACCAACAAAACCACCATAATTTTCAATCCAAGAGTCACCTGTGCAAGTTACTACCCCAACTGCATAGCAATTTTCTACCGTTCCACTATTTAGTCCGATAAATCCGCCTGTAAGAGCATTTCCAAAAACATCACCACTTGCATAGGAAGTAGTAACCGTTCCATCTCCACCGTTTAACCCGATTAAAACCCCTACACGGGTCTCTCCTATTACTTGACCTGTGGCATAGGAATCAGAAATTGATCCTACTCCATGATATCCTATAAAACCTCCTACGTTGAGGGATCCAGTTATCTGACTAGATGAGGATGACCCTATCACTGTTCCAACATTATAACCTACTAAACCACCAATATGGTCTTCTCCAAGAACTTCACCCATGGTAAAGGAGTTCTCAATAGTCCCATATGATCTGTATCCGACGAGTCCGCCAACTCTATTTCCACCGACAATATTCATGTTTAACAGGTTGATATCGTTCACTATGAAACCTTGAGCATAACCGAATAATCCTACATGATCTTCAATTGGACGATCGATAAACAAATCAGTTATGTTATATCCACGACCATCTAAACCGCCTGTAAAACGTTCAGAATTATTACCAACTGGTATGAATCCTTTCCCATCGTTCCACGAAATAGTTCCACTAGCATCGATATCATTTCCCAGTGCATAGTAAGCATCTCGTTTTTCGTTCATGTCCTGGAGTTGATAAACATCGGTGATTATATACGGATCCTCCGGCGTTCCGTCGCCGATATTGAATTCGAAGGTTACTGAGTCCATCACTGAGTGGTTCATGTTATCATAGTAAAGCCTTACATCCACTGTGTGCTCTCCTTTTTCCAGTCCTGTGAATGTATGATTATTATCCATCCCTACATCCTCCCACACACCATGATTTAACCGTATCTCATAATGATCAAGATCCCACTCTACACTTCCGCCTCTCCACTCTACTGTCACGTCAGCGTAAGAAATAATGCTTCCATCTATTGGATATATTATTCCAAAGAGAAGATCATCCTGCCATCTAAACTGAGGATAAGATAAATCCTCTACAATCCACCAGGTGTCTTCAAAATTCCAACCGGCATCGATAAAGGTTTGATTTGTTTTCATCTCAGATGTAGTTTTACCTTGCCCTCCTTCGCTGGTATCTTGTCCAGAAGTTTCTACGTCCCAAAAAGAGTTTTCAACTGTGCCACCGCCATGTCCTACAAGTCCTCCTACAGATTCTCCTACGACAACACCAGCAGAATAAGATTCAGTTATCGTGCCATCGTTCTGACCTACTAAACCGCCACTCAAGTCTGCTTTGACACTTGCCAATGTGTAAGAACTGTTTACTAATCCTTGATTTCTACCTACCAATCCACCTGCATAATTATTACCACTTATATAGCCTTCTGAATAGGATTTTGATACCACTCCAGTTTCATGATTTCTACCTACTATCACACCTATACTACTGGCACCGCTTATATTACCTTTAACGTAACAGTTTGAAATTGTACCATAATTACGACCCGCGATACCTCCGATGTCGTTTGATATTCCTGAGATGTTAAAATTAATATCTACAATACCTAGATTGGTAACATTAGAATTTTCACCGAGATAACTGAAAAGACCTAGATTATGGTCGTCTGATGTTTCTAAATACAAATCACTTATTACATGACCATTTCCATCTAAGGTACCCTCAAAATTATCATATAAATCTCCGATCGGTTCCCAGCCGCCTTCAATATTTACGTATTCATCATAATAATCACTGTGTTCATCTAGGTTATCTACTAACGTGTAATCACCAGTTAAATTAAATCTGATCATATAGAGATGTTCCCAGTTAGATATCTCATAGTCTATATCTTTAAAATTCGCTGTCACGTTTTTATCTTCATCCATGGTCAAAGCTAAGAATTGTTGTTCGGAATATACTTCTCCAGACCAATGTAGGAATATGCCTTCGACTGCCTCTAAAACTATCTTGCCGTGTTCATAGTAGGTATGGGTACCCCCCTCTGGTTCGGTGATTCCGTCTCCCTGGACTTCAATGGTCAGATCATAAGTTGTTTCACTTTGCTTGATGAACCAGATAGGTCCTTCCTCTCCGTCTTCCCATGACAGGTAAGGATAATCCCTTTCAGTTTCTACCATCTGGATATCCCAACCCGCTGCCTCAAAAGTACTTATTGAATTGAATTCATCATCGTTCAAGGATACACTGTTATACCACTCTGCAGAACACTCAGGCAGATATTCATGATAGAAAGAGTTCTCAACTATACCTGAATCCATCATAATTCCTACGAGCCCACCAACATCACTATTTCCAGTTACGTTACCGGCAGCATACGAGTTCTTTATCGTGGCATCCCTTTCTCCACCACCGTTAGATCCTATTAGACCCCCAACTCGAATGTCTCCGCTAACATTACCGGTTGAATAACAATTCGATAAAGACCCGCCATGCCAATCATCACCGTGAATTCCAACGAGTCCGCCTACATCCTCAGTTCCATTCACGTTCCCTGTTGAAAAGGAGTATTCCAATATACCGCCCCGCCAATTCCTTCCAACTAATCCACCTACTCCTTCAACTCCGCTAACGTTAATTTTGGAATAAGAATATAACACCTCTCCGCCATTATTTGAACCTATCAAACCTCCAACACTAATGTCTCCATATACAATCCCTGTTGCATATGAATTGTGCACCTTTCCAAACAAAATATATCCTGCAAGTGCACCTACATCATTTCCACCTCTTACATATGCATCAACAATACCTAGATTTCGAACTTCTCCTCCATCACCTATATATCCGAATAAACCAACGCGGTAGGTTGATGAACGATTAATATAAAGATCGGTAATAGTATAGTTATTTCCTTCCAAACTGCCGATGAATCTATCAGAAAGTGTACCCACAGGCTCGAAACCGTCACCATCGTTCCACCCACTAGTCACACCAGCATCGATATCGTTAGCCAGCGCATAGTGAGCACTCAAATCATTACTCATGTTCTGTAGATCGTGGACATCGTAGATCATATATGGTTCTTCAAGAGTTCCTTGACCAGTTAGGATGTTATCGGAATGTACTCCTTCCAAAAGCTGTATCCCTGAAACCAGAGTCATGCTGCTCAGAACTAGCAAAACCGCAATACTTACCGCAAGTATTTTTTCATATTTCATTATAAAATCCCCTTTCGTAGTTAGTAGATGATGGTAATTATAAGTATAATTACCTTTTGGTAAACTTTAAAGAAATATAGATTCCCTTATCGATACCGAAATGCGATATTACAGCTTCCCTCGCTGCTAACCATGCAAGGACCGATGGGATTCATCGGGGTACACTCCGTTCCGAACATAGGGCATTCTCGGGAATCGATCAGACCCCTGAGCACTTCTCCGCATAGACATCCCTCCGGTTCGTGGAATTCCATATCCGCGATGGGCTCTAAAATATCCGGGAAGCGATCGCGGGCATCGTAGGATCCGTATTCTTTCTTCAGTTTGTAACCGGAGCCGGGTATCTTCGGGAATCCACGCCATTCAACGTCTACGGGAACGAATACCTGATCTAATAACTCTAATGCTTTTAGATTGCCTTCCGATTTAACCACCCTGGTATACTCGTTCTCCACCTCTGCCCTGCCGCTTTTTACCTGGCGGGCGATCATCAGTACTGCCATCAACAGGTCGACTGGTTCGAATCCGGCGACTACCTGTGGTATGTGGTATCTCTCGGAAAGTGGTTCGTAGGGTTTCGTGCCGATGATGGTGCTCACATGCCCGGGTTCGATCAAGCCGTCGAGTTTCAATTCTCCCATTGAAAGTATAGCTTCCAGTGCTGGCGGGACGACACGATTACAAGGTAAGATGGAAAAATTTTCCGAAGGCCTTTTGGCGATAACAGCGGCGGTAGACGGAGAAGTCGTTTCGAATCCAACGGACATGAAAACTACGTCGTTCTCTATTTTATCGGCTATATCAACGGCATCGTCAACGCTGTAAACTATCCTCACATCGGCGCCTTGACTTCTAGCTTCGTAAAGTGACGAGTTAACTCCGGGAACCTTTATCATGTCTCCGAAGGCGGTAACGGTTATCCCGTTTCTAGCAAGAGCGAGTATCTCCTCTACCTCTCTGGGAGTAGTTACACAGACCGGACAACCCGGGCCTTGAAGAATACGTATACCTACATCTCTGAGCATACCTTCGAGGCCGTGCTTTACAAGAGTATCCTGATGTGTTCCGCAGACGTGCATTATCGATAGTTCTAGTTCAAGATTATTCAACTGTTCGATAATGTCTTTAGCTACCTTTTCGTTTCTGAATTTAAACTTGTTGAATTCTTCACTCATCGTCTTCCTCCGTAACAGTCAAATTTCGTATGATGGTCTCTTTACCACTGATCAACGTTGGCTTGGAACCGCATTCGGGGCACGAGATGATGGGGATATTAAGATGAAATGCCGGCTCTTCGGAATATTTAACCGGACCGATGTAGCTACAATCGCCGCATTCGATCTTAGATCTTATAGTTTTTACTTCCAATGAAGCACCCTTGATCACAGTGTCTTTAATCAACACCGAAAAGGCGAATTCCAAGGCGCTGGGCTCCAAAAAGGTAAATTCACCGACTTCGATATGAACGGTCTTTACTTTATAATTGTGTTTTTCGTCTAACTCTTCTATCAAGGCGGATACAAGCTGTGACATGATCGAGTATTCATGCATCGTTTGATAGTTACATGTAACATGTATAACACATTTTCGCAATTATTATTCCACATTAAATATACCGAAAACCGACCAAAACCTTAATAGACTTGTACTGAATAACCCAATCCCGTGAAGCAATCATGACAAAATTCATAGTAATCACGGGCGGTGTTTTATCCGGACTTGGTAAAGGCATAGTAACTTCCTCACTGGGAAAGTTATTGAAATCACATGGATTATCAGTTACTGCGATCAAGGTAGACCCCTACCTTAACTGCGATGCAGGTACCATGAACCCTTTCGAACACGGAGAAGTATTTGTTTTAAGAGATGGAACGGAAGTAGATCTAGATCTGGGAAATTACGAACGTTTTTTAGATACGGAACTAACAGGCGATGACAACATAACCACGGGGAAAGTTTACCGGAGCGTTATCGAGAAGGAACGATCCGGTGAATATCTCGGGAAAACCGTACAGATAATCCCACATATCACCGATGAGATAAACAGACGCATATGGAAAGTAGCGGACGATACAAATTCGGACATCATACTCATAGAGATGGGAGGAACCGTCGGAGATATAGAGAGTGCCCCCTTCCTTGAAGCCAGCAGACAACTACACATGGAGCTAGGAGACGATAGTAAGAACCTTATATTCATACATACAACACTTGTTCCTGTATTGAGTGTTGTCGGAGAACAGAAGACAAAACCCACTCAACACTCGGTTCAAGAACTGCGTGCGATAGGTATCGAACCAGATATAATAGTTGGACGTTCCGATAACAAACTCGATAAATCAACAAAAAAGAAGATATCTCTATTTTGTGACGTTCCCGTTGAAGCGGTTGTCAGTTCGCCCAATGCGAACAATATATACCAGGTTCCCTTGATTTTAGACGATGAAGGAATGACCTCCTATGTGATCAAGAAGATGGGATTGGAAGAAATAATCCAAGAGAGAAAGGAGCAGGCTACTGGTATGGTGGAATGGAAAGAATTCCTTGAAAGTTATGAGAATCCAACTTCTGAGATAACGATCGCCTTAGTTGGGAAATATTGCGACCTCAAAGATGCTTACACCAGCCATGAAGAAGCATTAAATCATTGTCGGGCGGCTACAAAGACCAAAATAAACATTAAATACATAGAATCGGAGGACTTGGAAAAAGAAGATCACAAGAATTTGTTATCAGACGTAGATGGTATACTTATTCCCGGTGGATTTGGTACCCGGGGTAT
The DNA here is from genome assembly GCA_007129655.1 of Thermoplasmata archaeon. Classification (GTDB taxonomy): domain Archaea; phylum Thermoplasmatota; class Thermoplasmata; order Halarchaeoplasmatales; family Halarchaeoplasmataceae; genus Haladaptatiplasma. The sequence goes on along the minus strand of SKVC01000029.1, from coordinate 5,284 downwards.
AAACGGGAAGATCAACGCCGTAAATTATGCAAGAATCAATGATATACCTATATTGAGTATCTGCTTAGGTTTCCAGGTATCGGTTATCGAATTCGCTAGGAATGTTTTAGGTTACGAAGATGCTAACAGTTCTGAATTTGATGAACGAACGGAACATCCTGTTATAGATTTCATGCCTATGCAACGTGGTATAGATATGATGGGTGGGACCATGAGATTGGGAGCCGAAAAGGTTCTCCTGGATGAAGGGACCAGAGCCTTTGAGATATACGGCGAAGAAGAGATCGAAGAAAGACACCGACATCGCTACGAAGTGAATCTTGATTTTAAAGAAGAGATCGAAGAAAATGGAATGGTATTCAGCGGAAAATCCCACAATCAGAAGCGGATGGAGATACTTGAAATAACCGAACATCCCTTCTTCATGGGTTGCCAGTTCCACCCCGAATTCTGTTCTAGACCTATGAAGCCGGCGCCGTTATTCCTGGCGTTTGTAAAGGCTATCATAGAACAAAAAGGAAAGTGAACTCGATGAAGATAGATGTGGTGGATAACGGAGGTCAATGGACCCACCGTGAATGGCGCGTACTTCGTTACCTAGGTGTAGATACCGATATAATTTCAAACACTACACCGTCAAAGGATATAGTAGCAAGCGGTTTGGTTTTATCCGGCGGAGCACCGACCATATCGGATACGGAATTGAAATTGGGAAACACGGATGAATATCTGGAACTCGGTATACCCATATTGGGTATATGTGTCGGTGCCCAGTATATCGCCAGATATTTTGGTGGCACTGCCGGTTCTGCTGAAGTACCCGAATACGGTAAGACCACCATTCATATAAAGGAACAGAATGATCTTTTCATGGATATTCCATCGGAATTTGTTGTGTGGGAATCACATAATGATGAGGTCAAGGAGCTCGGACCCGAATTGTACCCGCTAGCGAGTTCGGATACATGTAGATATCAAGCCTTTAAACACAGGGAGAAAAAAATCTACGGCCTACAATTTCATCCCGAAGTTGAGCATACTGAATACGGGGCAGAAATATTCAAGAATTTTATGAAAGTATGTCAAGAGGATTAGTTTTTATCAGCTATTTCTTTTATAAAATACTGATGTATCCTTGTGTCCTTTGTTAATTCCGGATGAAAAGTGAGTGCAGTAAGATTATTTTGTTTTGCAGCGACTATATAGTCGTCTATGTATGCTATGGCTTTACAGTCTCCTCTGCAGTTTTCTATGGCCGGGGCCCGGATAAGTACTCCCGGAAAGTTATCGGCTATACCCTCTATATCAATAGTATATTCGAATGATTCTCTTTGTCTGCCAAAAGCGTTACGGCGAACGGTCATCTCCATCAAACCAAGTAGTTTGGTGTCAGAACGTTCAACTGAAAAATCTCCCTCATCAGCAAGAAGAATAGAACCGGCACATGTTCCCATGATCGGAAAACCATCTTTAGCAAGAGTGATAATATTATCTCTCAATTCTAGAGCATCAATCAATCTGGAAATTGTACTACTCTCTCCCCCGGGTATTATGAGCCCATCCAGATCCTTTAAGTCTCTGATAGATCTTACGGATATAACAATGCCATCTATACCTAATTCCGAAAAAGCAAGTTTTACAGATATGCAGTGCTCTGCAACTGCACCTTGAACTCCGAGAATACCTATCTTCATAAACTAGGAAGGTTTTTTTGGTTTTTAAGTGTAACTATTAAACGATACATTTATACATGTAATGCATTATCGTAGATTACCGTCTTAAAAATTCAGATGAGGAATACAAATGTGCGGCATAGTAGGTGTTTTTGGTACGCTGAAGGCATCCTCCGAAATATACAATGGCTTGTTCGCTATTCAGCACAGAGGTCAGAATGGTGCAGGTATGTATATATCTAATGGGGATTCCGGTAAGTTATCCAAAGGTAGTGATCTCGTAGGCTCAGTTTTTAACAAACAAATCCTCTCTGAACTTAAGGGGACATCAGGACTTGGTCATGTACGTTATCCAACGATAGGTAGCGATAATTTTGTAGATGCTCAACCATTCGTTACTCACGATCCCATCGAGATAAGCATGGTACATAACGGGAATATTGTTAACTATCCTCAACTTAGAGATGAATTGGATGTAGAACTCGAATCGGAATGTGATCTAGAACTTATATTAGCCGTATTCTCACAAGAATTGAAATCGGAAGACAATATAGGGATAGATGAGATATTCTCTGCTGTTGGAAGAACCATGGATAGACTTAACGGCAGTTATTCCGTGATCGCGTTGATACCGCGTATAGGTATGCTTCTTTTTAGAGATCCTCATGCTATAAGACCGATGATATACGGTAAACGGATCACACTTGACGGAATCAGCTACGCAGTAGCATCGGAGAACATCGTTTTGGATATATTAGGTTACGAAATAATGAGGGACGTGAAAGGCGGAGAAGCCATACTGATAAAGGAAGACAAAACCGTAATTTATCGACCGGTTCGCCCGGAAGAACCGAAACACTGCATGTTCGAGTGGGTATATTTCGCCAGAAGTGATGCCACTATCGAAAGATCCAATGTTTACGAATCTCGATTGAGGTTAGGAGAAGAGTTGGCGAAGGAGTGGAAGAAGAAGGGGTTGGAAATCGATGTGGTGATACCGGTACCGGATACCGCTCGTACACTGGCACTCTCCATGGCTGAATATTTAAACATTCCTTATAGAGAAGGGCTTTTGAGAAATAGATACGTCGGCAGAACATTCATAATGCCGGACCAGACATCCAGAGAAACCGCCGTACGTATAAAGCTAAATCCGATAATAGAGGAAGTCAAAGGAAAAAAGGTGGCTCTGGTAGACGATAGTATAGTAAGGGGGACGACCTCTAAAAAATTGGTAAATTTGATCAGAACCGCCGGAGCCAAAGAAGTTCACTTTTTGTCAGGCTGTCCACCGATAAGATCACCATGTTATTATGGAATAGATATTCCAACAAAGAAGGAATTAACAGCGGCCAATAGTACGATCGAACAGATCAGACAGAAAATAGGAGCAGACTCTTTAACCTATCAAAGTATTGATGGGCTAGTCCGAGGTTTGGAGCGACAGAAAGAGGGGCTATGTCTCGCCTGTCTAAACGAAGATTATCCCACACAGGTACGGGAAGACATACGTCAATACTTTGGAGAGTGCAGAGAAAAAGAGAGAAGAGCAGTTTTTGCAAATTCTAATCTCTGATTATAGTTTCACTGCGTTTGGGACCTACAGAAATTATCTTTACCGGTATGCCGGTGTCTTCTTCTATGTATTTTATGTATGTTTTTATCTCTTCGGGCAGCGCTTCATATCCTTTATCGACTATGTCCGATAGAGTTTCTTCCCATCCCTTAAAGCTCTTGTAAATTGGCTTATAATCTCTTAAACGCTCTATGTCCGCCGGAAAGTGCATTACTCGTTTACCATCGTATTCATAATGCGTGCATAACTTTATGCTTTCCATTCCACTCAAAACATCTAATTTAGTGAGTGCCAGAGAAGTGATAGAATTTATCCTAACAGAGTAGCGTAACATCACCATATCTAACCAACCGCATCTTCTCGGTCTGCCGGTTGTTGTCCCGTATTCTCCACCTTTTTCTCTTATGAGATCGCCTGTTTCACCTTTTAATTCCGTAGGAAACGGACCTGTGCCGACTCTGCTAGTATATGCCTTTACTATACCTATTATTTCATCAATGAATCTCGGTCCTACCCCTGTACCGTTACAGGCGGCGGAAGAAATAGTATTGGATGAGGTGGTGTAGGGATAAACTCCATGGTCTATATCCAGGTGTGTTCCCTGTGCACCTTCGAAGAGTACGTTCTTCCCTTCTTTGAAGGCATTATTCAGGAGTACGGAGACATCATCAACATATTTTTTCAGTATTTTGGCGTAATTTAGGTATTCTTCAAATATGGAATCTACTTCGAAATCAGAATTGTTTCCATAGGCTCTTAAGATATTATTTTTGATAGGTACAATCTTGGAAAGTTTATCTTTGAATATATCCGGATTGTAAAGATCGCAAACCCGAATACCGAACCGTGCAACCTTATCTGCGTAGCAGGGACCTATGCCTTTACGTGTTGTTCCGGCACTGTAAGATCCCTTCGATTTTTCCTCTATACCATCCAGCTCTCTATGATAAGGCATTATCAGATGTGCTCGGTCCGAAAGTACCAGATTATCCGTATCGATGTCTCGCTCTTCTATACCTCTTATTTCTTCTATGAGCACTTTTGGATCGACTACGACACCGTTTCCGATGACCGCTTTTTTATCGTTTCTTAGTATTCCGGATGGTATCAAATGCAACTGATATTTTTCTTCACCTATTATGATGGTGTGTCCCGCATTGTTTCCTCCTTGAAAACGAACTATATGATCTGCGTTTTTTGCGTAATAATCGGTTATCTTTCCCTTGCCTTCGTCTCCCCATTGTGTCCCTACTATTACCGTCGAGCTCATAAGTTATTGGATTATCATCTGATATTTAAGGTTTACAATCCAAAAAATTTATTACTGATACTACTTTCTTTCCGCCGGTTACACATGAAAAAATGGATAACGTATGTTATAGTGGCCGTAATCTTGGTAGCAGTTATCGGCGGAGTTGTGATAAGAAATTACTACCTTCAAGAGGACGTTGAAGACGTAAAAAGGGCAGAATTAGGAGATAGTGTTTCTGTTCACTATACCGGTTGGCTACGCGATGACCGTATCTACGAAAGTAGACGCGTTTTCGACAGTTCGCAAGACGTGGTGTCTGAAGAAACCATATTCACCTTTGACGAAAGAACCCGGGGAGATCCATTTAGGTTCACCGTCGGAGAGGGTGTCATCGACGGTTGGAGCGAAAATGTAGTAGGGATGCGTGAAGGTCAAACTAAAGTGATCGAAGTTCCTCCGGCAAAAGCCTATGATACTTATACGGAAGACCTTTTATTCGAAGTTAAACTGATCGAGCATATTCCCGTATTCGAATATATGGAAGGCGAAGACTTCTTAGAAGAATTTGAGATCTTTCCATATCCTAATCTAAAAGTTACTCATCCTTTCTGGGGCTGGGATGTTTATGTTTATGAAGTTCAAGGAGAGATAGTTACACTAAAAAATTCTCCGGAAGTAAATACGAACTATAATTCGTACAGAGAGGACGGGATCGGCTGGACTTCCAGGGTTACTTCGATAGATTCAACCGCAGAAGAAGGGGACGGTAGGATCACGATCCGC
>SKVC01000132.1 GCA_007129655.1 Thermoplasmata archaeon | reverse complement strand
GAATTATCATTTCTTCTGTGGGCCACCCAGGGAATACGGGAAAAAATTGATTCCGGACACGCCTACAGGGTGGTGCCGTCGGCAGGCTGCCGACATGCTTTGGAGACCTATGTCGCCGCCTTCAACGTCGAAGGACTAGACAAGGCGATATACCGGTACTTGCCTCTGGAACACAAGCTGGTGAAGGTTGTGGAACATAAAAACATGGAGAGCAAAATAAGCCGGGCGGCCATGGGCCAGTCCTTCGTAGGTAACTGTGCAGCCACATTCATCTGGACCACCATACCGTACCGGATGGAATGGCGCTATGGAGAAGCTTCATACAAAGTCATCGCCCTGGATGCCGGCCATGTCTGTCAGAATCTGTATCTAGCCTGTGCAGCCACCGGATGTGGAACCTGTGCCATCGCCGCCTATGACCAGGAGCTCATGGATTCGCTGCTCGGAGTCGACGGCGACGAATTCACCGTCTATCTATCGCCGGTTGGTAAGGTGTAGTGGAACATCAATAATTCACGCAGCTTCTATATCTTTTCCGCTTCTTATAGCGTCCAGTAAAACCTCTCCGGCCTGTGTGTTCTTTCTCATCCTTATGTAGCCGTCACTACCGACTGTAGCGGTTGTCAGATAATAGCCGTCGGCAAGTATATCTACAGTATCTCCGGACATATGAGAGCCGATATATAGCACGATCCTATCCGCCTCCTCCGAAACGTCTATCGATGTCGAGTCCGAAGAATGGTCCCGTTCTTCCAGGGTCCTAACGTCGATATGCACGCCTAGGTCCTCCTCTATGGTCCTGATACGTTTGCCTCCGCTCCCCAGGATCCCCGGGATCTGTGAATCGGGCACATATATGGTAACTCTTTCTTCGGAATCCACACTGCACACCACTCTACCCCGTATGTACCTACCGATATCCTCCTCTATGAATCGGGCGGCTAGCTCCCATAGAGGTTTTTGCTCAGCGGTCTCTTTGACCGGCATGACAACTACCTGTTCTCCATAGGAGTAAACTTCGTACTCCGTGGCACCACTCTCAAAATCCTTCACCTCTATTACCGGTCTGGCAAGATCCTGTTCTACCATGCCAGCCGGTACTTTAACTGTAAATGTGATATCGTAAACCTTTGCCACTTCTCCGGCATCAACGAATATCACGGTATCTACCACCTGGGGAACCATACCGAGTTCCACACGTCCTATCAGCCTCTGTAGAGCGTCTATACCTCTGTTCGCATGGGTAACACCGACCATACCGACTCCGGCCAGCCGCATGTCTGCGAACACCTTAAAATCAGGCGTCTTTCGTACTTCATCGAATATAGTGTAATCCGGTCTAACCAGCAGCAGCAGGTCGGCGGTGTTCTCCAGCGAACCGTCGAGGTCGGTGTACTGGGTGATATCGTCTGGTACCTGGAGGTCCCTTGGCTTCTCCATCGTCTTGACCACATATTCGTTCTCCATAAGATAGATGGCCACGGCCTGAGCCAGGGTACTCTTCCCAGCACCCGGGGAACCAGCCAGTAAAACTCCACGCTTTTTCTCTGTGATCCTCTTTTTAAGAGCTTCCGAAAGGCGGTAATCATCAAGAGGTATGACGGCCACCGGTCTTGCAGCGGTAATCTCGAATCCGTCCGAAAATGGTGGTCTGGCGATGACTATGCGCATATCTCTAAGCTGTACCACTGTAGCTCCCCCTCTATCAAATTCTATAAAACCGTTTGGTGCTCTTTTCGTCCTTTCGACTATCTCGTGGGCTACCTGCCTGAGTTCATTCTCATCAGATATATGCTCGTCGATCACCTCCATCCTGAGATCTCCGGGAGTGCCTCTTTTCGCCCGGGGCTTTGTACCTACCCGCAGATGAACCGACATAACATCTTCTTCGAAATATTCGCTTATCCATTTCACTTCTCCTTCGGATTCCGGAGGCAGATAATGGACTGCGATCCCTTTTGCTTTTGCTATCTGGGCCTGCACTATATCGCTAGTGAGCAGCTCCGCTTCTTCTTCGGCTGCAAGGTCCCTGACCATGGAGTCTATCTCTCCGCTGTCTGCCATCCTTATCTCTTCGTAGGAAGGTCTTTCACCCTTGAACACCAGCACGAGTTTTCCTTTTTCGTGCATCTCTCTCAGCATGGCCAGCTCTTCCAGACCGCTGATGCCAGTTTCCTTTCCTTTATTTGCCTGGGCTTCCAACTCAGCTACCACGGCTTCGGAAACTATGACCTCCGCAGCTTCTACATCTTCACCCACATGGCTTCTTACACGGCCGTCGACTATAACGCTGGTATCAGGAACTATCTTCATGATTACAAATTCGGCTGGGATATATAAAAATCTTTTCTGTATTAAAACACAGATTCTAAATCAACCAAGTCTGTCTGACATTCATCCATAAATACACTGTATCATTTATCTGAACAATGTTCCTCAAAGTACTTGATCAAGTTCCCTTTGTATTCCTTCCTCAGGTGTATATCTTTTAGCAATTCGTCCCTCTTTTTCTCATCCATCTTAACCACCGTCGTCTGACGTTTTGTATGACGATATGAGGGACATCGTCATATATATACCTTTTTGAAGAAATTACTAGTATTTGATAAAAAGAAAAAGCAAAGGGTATAACATTCCAACCGGAACTGATAGGACGGAATCACGAAATCTATCAGTAGAAGAAATCTTGAAACGGAGTGCTCCGGCAGCGTTGGTATGCATACATGCTGGATAAATCACAACGGAGAACTACCCGAAAGTGAAGTACCGGACATCGAGATACAAGAAATATCTCAGCTATCGGAGTTCATCGATTAAATAACTCTGTTTCAAAAGTATTATAACCAAATATCAGTATCGTCAAAGAATCATGGCTAAGGGTTTAACCACCGACGATGCGAAGAAACGGCTGGAAAAGCACGGTACAAACGAGTTGGAACAGAAAGAAGTAACCACTCCCTTGGATGTACTGCTGGACCAGTTCAAAGAAAATGTTCTAATTTGGATACTTATGGTGGCCTCGATCGTATCTTTCGCCGCCGGTGAGATGGCTGAGTTTTATTTTGTCGTTACGATCATCGGGATCGTAGCTTCCATGGGGTTCTTTCAAGAGTGGAAAGCCGAAGAAGCCATGAAAGAGCTGGCAAAGATGGTCTCCCCATCGGTCAAAGCTTACAGAGATGGAGAGATCGTGGACGTACCAGGTAAAGAGCTGGTTCCGGGAGATGTTTTGAAGCTGGAGATGGGTGGTAAAGTACCGGCAGATGCCGAAGTGTTAGAATCCAACAACCTAAAGATCGACGAATCGATTTTAACCGGAGAGAGTAAAGCGGCGAAGAAAGAAATCGGTGATGAGATATACTCAGGTACGGTGATCTCCAGAGGCAGATGCGAAGCCAAAGTTATCCGAACGGGAATGGAGACAAAGCTGGGAGAGATCGCCGGCGAATTGCAGAAACAGACCATAGACACACCACTCCAGAGAAAATCTAAAGACCTGGCCAAAAAAGTAGGCTATCTAGCTATATTCGTATCGGTAATGCTTTTTCTAATAGGTATAGGCGTCGGTGTAGAACGAACATTGATAATTTCCGTAACCATCGCTGTTGCGGTAGCGGTAGTTCCAGAAGCCCTTCCTCTGACCATGACTCTTACCCTTTCCTTGGGTATGAAATCCATGGCAAAAAATAAGGCAGTGGTTAAGAAGATGTTAGCCGTAGAAGGTCTTGGGTCGACTACCGTCATATGCACGGATAAAACAGGAACACTCACCAAGAACGAGATGACGGTCAAACGGATCTGGGCTGGAGGAGAAGGATTTGAAGTGGAAGGCTCGGGTTACTCTGCAAAAGGAGGCATCACTAAGGATGAAAAACCAGTAGATATCGAACAAAATAATTCCTTAGACCTTTTGCTCAAAGGAGCAGCATTGTGCAGTAACGCAGCAGTCAATCTTAAAAAAGATGAAGTTCATGGTGAACCGACGGAAACCGCTCTGATCACTTTAGTTCAAAAAACAAAGTACGATTATGAAGAACTCAGGGATAAATATCCACGTACTCAAGAGATATTGTTCAACTCGGATAGGAAGAGGATGACCACAGTGCATGAAAGTTCCGAGTGGAAGACACCTCATGCGTTCATGAAGGGAGCACCGGAAGTTGTTCTAGAAAGATGTACACATTTTCTTGAAAATGGAGAACGTAAGCAGTTGACCGATGAAGTGAAAAAACAAATTTTGAAACGTAATACAAAATTTGCCCAGGATGCTTTAAGGGTACTCGCCTTTGCATTCAACCAGGATTCACCGGACAGTTCCAAAGATGATATCGTAGAGAAAGATATGACCTTCCTAGGCCTTACAGGAATAATGGACCCTCCCAGAGAAGAGGTTCCCGAAGCCATAAAAAAATGTAAAGCGGCCGGTATACGGGTCAAGATGGTGACCGGTGACAATAAGGAAACTGCCAGGGCCATCGCCAAGATGATAGATTTATCGGACAATCCCAGAGTTATAACCGGTGAAGAAATAGACAACATGACAGAAAAAGAACTCAAGGACGTCATTAAAGATGTAGATATCTATGCGAGAACTCATCCCGGTAACAAGTTAGCCATTGTAAGGTCCCTACAGAGCCACGGAGAGATTGTAGCCATGACGGGGGATGGAGTCAACGATGCGCCGGCGGTTAATCATGCCGATATTGGTATAGGCATGGGTATAAAGGGTACCGATGTTACAAAAGAAGCAAGTGACATCATCTTACAGGACGACAATTTTAGAACAATCGAAAAAGCCATCGAAGAGGGAAGAAGAATTTATGACAACATAGAAAAATTTGTTACATTTCTATTGTCGAGAAACTTTACCGAGGTGATCCTCATCGCATCATTATTGGCAATTTTTAGAGATTTTGCTTTACTCCCTCTTCTGGGTATGCAGATACTTTTCTTGAATATGATCGGACAGGTCGGTCCCGGTCTCGGACTAGGGGTTGACCCGGCAAGCGAAGACCTTATGAATCGTCCTCCGAGAGACCCAAGTTCAGAATTGTTGAATCGTAAAAATCTGTTTATGATATCCATCATGGCTATAGCGATGGTTTCCATGGCATCTATAGCCTATTTATACGGTTTAAGAAGCGATTCTATCGAGCTTGCCAGAACCATGACCTTTACCTCTATCTCTGTGATGATAATGGTTAACGCCTACAATTTCAGATCTCTGGATAAATCAATATTAACCTTCAATCCGTTCAATAACAAATGGATCATATTATCCACGCTTGTGACCATCCCGCTGGTACTTATAACGTTATATATACCGGCTATACAAGATCTTTTTGGACATGTAGCTCTCGGTAGAAACGGATGGATGATAGCGGTGGGTACAGGTGTAACGACGATGGGCCTTTTGGAGATCGTTAAGAAACTTACCACCACTTTGAATTTATAATGTGTTTTACTCCAGAGTACACGTAGTCGAGGTCCAACCCTTTACTCCTCCTAGAACCACATTCAAATTTTTCCACCCATCTCTCTTCAATAGACTAGCCGCCGTCATGGAGCGAAGGCCGCTTCCGCAGAAGATGTATATTTCACGATCCATCGGTATATCTTCCATCTTTTTATGCATCTGAGTCACGTGGATGTTATGAGCGTCCTCTATCTCTCCTTCATTTTTCAGTTCTCCGATCCCGCGAACATCAAGGATCCATGGTTCCTTTCCCATATCCAGCATACCGCACAGCTTCTGTACGGTCAGCGTATTCACAGATACACTTTTCCGACCGGACATGTGCCATGAAAGCATACCTCCCGAAAGCGCACCTTTCACGTTGTCGTATCCCATACGTTTTAGATATATGGCGGCCTTAGGAACATCGTCACTCACCAGCAATATGGGTTTATCGTAAGGTAAAAACCAACCGGCGAAGCTGGGTACGCCGTTCAACCAAATGGAGATGGCTCCGGGAACGTGAGCCGCCCCGAAGGCAAGCTCCGGTCTTGTATCCAGTATAACAGCCCCCTCTATTTTTTCTTCGAATTCATCCGTATCCATGTACTTTATTCCTTCATCTAACAATTCGGGGCCTTCAAGATTCATCTTCTCCATCCGTGCAAAATACGGCGGATACTCTCGCATCTCGGCTACTTTATCGGCGAACTCAGAGGCACCGGAAACCTGTAATTTCAGATTTCGTTCTCTTTCGATACCTATGGTGGTCCATTCCCTTTCAGCGATGCTCTCCCCGCATACGGAACCGGCACCGTGGGCCGGACAGATTATCACTCCATCACCCAGAGGTAGTATCTTGTTGAATATGGAATCGTACAATTTATCGCTCATTTCTTTCAATCGCTCTGCGCCGTAGAAGTCCACACGTCCGACGTCGCCGGCAAATAGCGCATCACCGGTGAATATGATCCACGGTTCGCCGTCCGGGTCGTAGAGCAGGTAACTCATGCTGCCAAGGGTATGCCCCGGTGTATGAATGGCCTCCAGTTTTAGCCTGCCGATATTCCATGTTTTACCTTCCTCCGCCGGCTCACCGTAACCATAGTCCATATCTTTCTCCGCGTGCCATACATCGGCACCGGTTTTAGCCTGCAGCTCACATGAACCGATGACGTAATCTTCGTTTCTGTGAGTCTCGAATATGTCAGTTATCGTCATCTCCTCTTCCTCCGCAATCTCAATGTAATGTTCTACATCTCTACGTGGATCTATCACTACGGCTTGATTATTATCTCCGATAAGATAGGAATAATGGGCTAAACCTTCCGATTCTATTCTTTTCAACATGTTATACCGTCCTCTTATTTGTAATGTCGAGCGGATAAAAAAGCTTTCGTTCGTACTAAACGTATAAATACGATAAAAAACAAATAAAATATATGATGTTCTCGAAGCCCCAACTTACCACCGGAGAGGTCCCAGAAATGGACAAAAACGTTCCCAAATATACCAATACCGCCACCTTCGCCATGGGTTGTTTCTGGGGTCCGGATGCACTCTTCGGGGCGAAACCGGGAGTTGTGAGGACAAGAGTGGGCTACGCAGGCGGTAAGAAAACTTCCCCGACTTACAGAGACCTGGGAGATCACACGGAGACGATACAGATAGATTATGATCCGAAAGAGATCGGTTACGAAGAATTATTGAAAATTTTTCTGTATAATCATGACCCTACATATCCCAAGTCCACACAGTACAGATCCATGATATTTTACCACGACAAAGAGCAGGAAAAACTCGCCAAAGATATGAAAGAAAGCAATTCAGACATAATCACCATAATACAACCTTTCAAAGATTTTTATCCGGCAGAAGATTATCATCAGAAGTACCGTTTATCGATGAACAAGCCGCTTTACATGGCATTCAGGGATATCTATCCTGATATCAACGATTTTGTGGATTCTACCGCCGTTACAAGGGCCAACGGATATGTTTCCGGCCACGGCCACATCGAAACAGCAGAAGAACTCAGATCACTGGGATTGAACAGCACCGGAAGAAAGAAACTTTATGATATCTGGAAGAAAATATCGGGAGCCGAGTAAATGAACGATAAACCATCGAAGAAAAAATTGAAAGAAAAGCTAACCCCGAAGCAATACGAAGTGACACAGAACAAAGGAACGGAGCCCGCCTTCAGGAACGAGTACTGGGATAATAAACGCCAAGGCATATACGTCGACGTGGTTTCCAGTGAAGTACTCTTCAGTTCAAAGGATAAGTACGATTCCGGAACCGGGTGGCCCAGCTTCACCAAACCCCTGGAATCGGATAATATAGTAACGCAGAAAGAATCCGGATCACTGGACAATAGAACCGAGGTGAAGAGCAAAAAAGCAGGATCCCATCTGGGCCATTTATTCAACGATGGTCCCCTTCCAACGGGTAAGCGTTACTGCATGAATTCCGCCGCTCTAAGGTTCATACCCAAGGAAGATATGGAAGAAGAAGGCTACGGCGAATATTTATCGAAGGTATGAAATGAAGTTCGTTTGATCCATGAGAATTACTTCTAGACTAAGTCCTTCAAGTATCGCCCATTTTCCATAAATTTTTCATCGTCCAGCCATACATCACATTTCTGTATCACCATATCGATGTGTTCAGGGCAGCTCCATGATGCAAAGGTCATGTCCTGGTTGGGATCTCCGAAGGCTATGTGAAAACCGGGTGCCTTTTCATCCACAAGCATAGAACCGATCATTTTAGTGATATAGGGATTAGTACCGAACCCCAGCTCACCAACGTAAGAAGAGCATTCGTGACGATTGAGATATTCCTTGATATCCCTCTCGATGTCCTTGTTATCACACTTCAAATCAGCCATCCGAGGTGGTGAACCATCCTCTATTTCTACCTTTAAAGGAGTAGACTCTAGCTGAGAGAGAGAATAAACTTCGTCGAAGTAATCTCCTAATGTACCGTCGACAACGGCCTTTCCCTTCATATTTTGAGGTACCGTGTATACCATACCGTCCGGAAGATTATTCCACAATCCGACGTCACGTACCACACCTGTGGTAGCAATCCATTTGTACTTACCGACCTCGGCTGTCAGTTTAGTACCCAAATCCGTCTCTACCCGTATCTCCTTAACACCCTTAAGTATAGAGTGTAACGATTTAGTGAATTCTTCGACTTTGTTGTAATCGGCAACCAGTCCCGTCTTGACTATGTCCTCGGTTATATTGACCATATGGGCATGTCGGCCGTCGTAGAGTGCCGCTTTGATGAAAGGTCCCCTAACCGTTTCCAATTCCCCTTCCACCGCCTTCGCGGTCCAAAAAGTTACGGTTGCATCCATTGCAGCATTTTTCATTGTTTCCGGGAAGTAAGTAAGAGGTCTTTTACCGTAGATGTCCAAATTAAAAAATCGTACGTGAGGAGTGATCTCCAGCAATATATCTTTCAAAGCTTCACCTATGCGTCTGCTGCCTTTGTCAACCACCACTACCACACGGTCCTCTGGTTTGACGCCCATACAAGTTTCCACAGCGACTCTGCACCCCTCTTCAAGTGACATGTTTTATCGTATTATGAACGGGACTAATAAATTTACCCCCATCTTCCGAGACCCCGTTTGACAATACGAATAGATTGTGCTTAAAGATTCATAACCCGAGACACGAGTTAATATGATGGCCTAAATACGGAAGCGGTAAGGGTAGTAATGAAAGAGCTTACAAAAATGTAAAATCATAGGATACAAAAACTGTCGTATTGAACACAAAACAAATTTGGATTTTTCGACAATAGAATGGGATGCGAAGTAGATATGGTGTATCACTTAGGTCGTTTATTCAGGTAAATACTATGGCGATTACCTTTAGAAAGCGTAGTGGGTAAAGGTCTTGAAAAAATACTTATAGTTTGTTAATGTTACAATATATATGTTGGAAGAGGACGATATAGTTATAGAAGATATCGATGAATTAGTGTCTTTATTGGCTAGGGCGTATTGGATAGAAGATCAATTTGAGCAGATGACACTTTGGGATACATACACTTCCATCGGCGAAAAATATCGTGATATCGTTTTTCGCTTAGCTCATGATTCGGAGAAACACAAGATCAAACTTAAAAAACTTATTTCAAACATATCCGGCATAGATCTAAAAACAATAACTAATTACACGAAAGCCCGACAAAACGTCGGGCTCAATAGATCATTATTATCTGAAGAGATTCTGGGTGAGATAAAGAAACATGACATACTCGCCCTTGAACTTTATACACGGATCTACAAGCACACAGCCAAAGAGCTGTTAGATGAAATTTGGGAGGGCGAACGACACGACGAATTCTATGAAATCCTGGCACATCTGATGCGAGATGAAGCCAAACACATCAAAATAGTGGAACCTTATGTAGGAAAACTACAGAGAATTCGATGAAGCCCTCAAACCCAATCACTTACATTCATCACTGAAAAACAAGGAGAAATCATGGTTTCTATCACGGTATACGGCGGTGCGGACGAGATAGGCGGTAATAAGATACTGGTTCGATCAGATGGAACCGGGTTGATGCTTGATTTTGGCAGGCGGATGGGTTTTGACTCACGATTCTTTTCGGAGTTCATCAATCCGCGAACGAACACAGAGATCAGGGACAGACTTGTTATAGGTTCCCTTCCCCTTATTCCGGGTATTTACAGGACAGATATGCTAAGACCCCAAGGCGTAAACGACCTACCTGAAGACGATAGGATCATCTCTCCGGATTCACATCTACTCGACTTCAAGGGGCTGAAGACTTATGAGGAATATTACGATGAAAACGCTCGAGGCTATGTGGACGCGGTATTACTCACCCACGCACATCTAGACCATACCGGTGATCTGCAATTCGTACATCCGGATATACCGTTATGCTGCTCCCCCGTTACGGAGCTACTGGTTAACGCAATAGATGAAGTTACAACCTTTAAATCATACGCTCTAGAGATGCGAAGGCCGGAGATTGCTTACAACCAAAGAGGTATGTTTCCCGGAGCACCGAAGATCAAAAAGACCGATCACTCATCAAGAAACTGCATAAACGGCAACAACAGAATAGGTAGTATCGACGTAAAAACCATAGACGTTGATCACTCAGTACCGGGTGCCTGCAGTTTTCTGTTGAATACCGATGAAAAACGTATCCTATATACCGGTGACATCCGGTTCCATGGAACATCCCCCGTATCACTGGAAGAATACGTTGGGAATATAGGTGAAGGATTAGATGTGATGATATGTGAAGGAACCAGAGTAGACTCCGAATGTGTTATCACAGAGAATATGGTGCGTGAAAGCATCACTGAAGACATAAGCCGTACAAGGGGTATAGTCTTTGTGGATTTCAGCTGGAAGGACACCACACGCTATGAAACCGTCAGATCGGCGGCCAAGGAAAATAATCGAACCTTCGTTATCAATGGAAGGCTCGCCTACCTGTTGAATAAAATGAACATGTATCCTGAAGACGGAACCGTAAAGGTGTTCCTCAAACGTACCGGTAGCGCATTGTACTCGCCAAGTGATTATACCAAAAGTAAACACGAACTGGGCTTTTCCGTAGATAAAGAGGATATAGATACTTCACACTACGAAAACGGTTTAACGGCCCTGGAAATCATGGAGGAGCCGGAAAAATATGTGCTGATGTTTTCCTATTTTGATTTTAACCAGCTATTTGACTTTACGAACACTCAAGGGAAGATACCGGGATCTCTCTTCATAAAGGCACAGTGTGAACCCTTCAGCGACGATATGGAGCTGGACGAAGAGCGGATGATCAACTGGCTCGAACAATTCGGTATCGGTTTCGACGAAGGAGATCCAGATATAAATCCAGACTGTACAGATCACAGATGTCCAAAGATAAAGCGATGTATAAGTCGAGCACATGTATCTGGTCACGCATCCCGACCGGAGCTCAAAGAACTGATCGCTAAGTTGAAACCGGATGTTTTGATACCGGTACACACACTATTTCCGGAGGAGTTTAAGAAGATCGCATCCGAGATCCGGGAAGAAAAAGGGCACAGTACGGAAGTGATAATACCGGAACTAGGCGTGGAGTATGAATTTTGAAAGTCTGAAACTATATTATATCAATGAACTCTCCAGATAAACTTCTCCGAGCTTGTTCAACCTAATTTTTAACCGCCGCTCCTCTCTTTCGGTATCTACCAACCCGTTAGCCTCCAATCTTTCCAAACGATATTGTATGCTGGAACGAGTAATCTTTTCCTTCCGCTCCCTATTTACAGCGTTAACCATACTCTCTATAGAGTTCACTCCTGAAGTATCTTTCAGCACCTGTAAAATCTCCTGGTCCATGTCTGTGATATCTTTGATTGGGAACACGGGTATCTCCATATAATCTTTAACACCGACGGCGGTTCCTTTTTCCATAAATAGCTCATGGAGTTTCGACAGTTCAGAATCATCGTTTTCATGTTTCTCAACGGAGGCAAGGAGGTCGATCATCTTCGGAGTCAGATACTCTTCCGGTGTAGCATAGAATATTTCAACCTGACCCTTATATTCGGACAAGAAGGCGGCGCTTATCATGGCAACAGTAGCCAATTTTGGAACCGGAGATAAGTTTATGTATATTTTCTTTCCTTCGCTGGCATACTTTTTGATCAACGCCAAAGTATTCACAAACACCTCGTTAAAATCGTAAATATCTACGGAAACCAATTCTACATCAACCGGTGTGTCCATGATCTTTTGTAGGAATTTTCCTGCAAGATCCATGGCATCTGTGTATGGTGAGCTATTGGAACGCAGTATTATCAACTTCTCAACAGGGTATTTTTTAAACATGGGTATAACGATCCTATCATATTCGAACCCATCCGAGGATATGTGAATTCCCGCCTTTTTACCTGTCATACACCATTAAAAAGTTACATGGAGTATTTATATGTTACGTCATATAACGAATTTCTCCGTTAAGTATATATAGAACACAGCCATTATATGACGCTTACCGCCGTTAAATAACGGAAATATATGTCAAGTAAAGGTGATAGAAAATGGATAAGAAAACAAAAGAAATCCACGACAAGCTGAAGAAACTACAGGTGGGAGATTATTTGGACTTGGATGATGTAGAGGTACTGGAAAGCGATAAAGATCATCTTAGGGCCGCCAGAACATTTTTTACAGAAGTTATAGAAGATGCAGAATACCTTACGCATAATCCTTCGATAAAAAGGATGGAAGAACGAAAACAATTTTACCGTAAAAAATTATCTGAATTGGAAGAGAAGAAGAAAAGGGGTGAAGATACATGTCAGGGCAAATTTACATCAACAGAGTTTTTTGAATCCCACAGATTGAACGATAAACAGATCCATATAATATTGATGCTCATGTCCAGAAGAGGTATAGGTGTTCGTACCTTAAACACACAGGTTTCCGGAGAGGTACTGATCATGGCTGTTAAACTCTTGGTGGACATAGATGTCGAGGATGCTAGAAAGCTTCTTACAGGATCTTCTTTACTTAGGACCGACGAATACATCTCCTCCGCGAATAGAAGAAGAGGACACTCTCATGGTTGGGATATAAGACGTATAGACCGAAGAAGAGAAAAGAGCTCCATCGAAGAAACCCATTTTGAGTTGTCCGATTGGTGCGTGGATGCTATTTACGGAGAAACTACCACGGAACCAACGCATAGCCAGGAAGAAGGATCTGAAGACGAATTGTTGGTAAAGATAGAACCGGACGTCGAGTTATCAGATGTTGTTTTACCGGTGGAAACTAAAGAATCTGTACTGTCGCTTTTGGAGCAGTACAGGAACAAGGAAAAGTTCATGGACGAATGGAATATGAAATCCATATTGGGTGACAGAAAGGGTTTAAACATGCTTCTGTCGGGTGCCCCGGGAACCGGAAAGACAATGCTGGCTAAGGGATTAGCCCAGGAGTTAGATATGAACCTATACATGGTTTCATTCGCCGACATGGTTGATTGTTTTTACGGAAATACGGAAAAGAACGCAAGTAGGATGTTCAACATCCTCAAATCCGGTGAAAACATTCTTCTTCTCGACGAGGCCGATGCAATACTTCAACAAAGGTCGCCCTCCCGAACCTCCTGCGACAGATCGGAGAATAGGGTGATCAATATAGTACTTCAGGAATTGGAGAATCACAGCGGTCTGATAATATTTACAACCAATATATCCATCGGTTTGGACCGTGCGATGGAAAGGAGACTCGATCTTAAACTGGAATTACCCGTGCCTGACCTCCTAGCACGCAAGAAGATCTGGCAGCACCACATACCAAAAGAGTTGCCTTTAAACGAAGAAGTCGATATCGAAAAACTCGCTGAAAGTTATGAATTCTCCGGAGGGCAGATACGTAATGCGGTTCTCAGTGCAGCTAGAACGGCTATGAGAAGAGGTCAGGAAGATGTGGGCATGGAAAATTTTCTACAAGCTTGTGAAGAGGAGATCAAAGGTAGTAAAGCTATGAGCTTTTTCATGACGGGTTCGAAAGAAGAGGATGTGAGGGGATACACATGAAG
>SKVC01000043.1 GCA_007129655.1 Thermoplasmata archaeon | reverse complement strand
ATATACACTTCTTAAACAACACCATTGCCAATAACCGGCTGTTCGGTATCAGCGTTTATGATGCATCTCCATTTATAGAGAACGCTGTGCTTTCGGGTAATGCGAATCAGGCTATTCGGTTCGAAGATTCTGAAACCATAGTGAAGACCAGCAGCATCATCGGAGGTAATTATCATCTGTATCTTTTATCGTCTTACATCACATCTATAAACTCATATTTCGATGAGGAAAAAGTATGGATGGACCAACATAGCGATTTAGAGATAATACATCATTTTAACCTATCCATGAAAGAAGATGAGGAAATTATTGGATACAATATTTCATCACTACTACCGCCTGGTACGGTTATCACAGGGGTGAAAGATTATGGTAACGTGAGTATCACCGTCGATGGTGAAGGGAACTTGAATATACTGCCTCCTCCAAATTATTACGGCATCGTTAATTTTACACTAAACTTACATGTATACGACTCTGTAAGCACTACATTCCCTATCACTTTGGTAATCGAGCCTGTAAATGATCCGCCTATTCTAGAGATAGTTGAGTTCAAAAAAATATATGATCCGACCAACATCCGCTGGGTAATTTCATATACTGATGTTGACGAAGAGCCGCCCAGATACATCGAACTGGTGGTCAACGGTGATCATTATCCCATGAAGGAGTTAAACGAAACAGATACCACCTTTGCGGACGGTAAGTTATACTATTACGAAATGTATCTTGATCCCGGTGAACACGAATATTACATAATCGCCGAAGAAACCAATACTCTCGGACCCAATGTTACAGTCAGAACCGCACGGCATGATTTTAGTGTAAGTCCACCTGTAGAAACCCTATCTAGAATGGCCGTTGCCTTCGGCGGATTCTCGATAATTATTTTCGTTGTAGCGCTACTGCTCTTATTTTCAGATAAAACGCTTAAAAAAAAGAAAGTGATCTTGGATGAAGACACTGTTGAATGTGTCGATGATGACGACGGATTATCGACTAGCAAGATGATCGAAGAGCTTGAAGGAGGGTTGGAAGAGATCGATAGAAAAAGGATGACTGTTAATTCTTTACCCGTCTTGAAAAAAAAGGAAACCATTGAAAGTAAAAGAAAACTAAGAACAGTTGCCGATAGTAAAGATTTAATCGTATCGGATGACGAAGAAAAAGAAAGAATAATCGATGAGGTCGGAGATGTTGCCTGGGATAACGAACAGGTAGAGAAAGAAGAAATCACCGGCAGGAGAAAAAGGCGCTTTTTGAAATATGGCGAAAAACGTACCGTTCAACAAAAAAGGCGCGTTATAAAAACAGACGATGGAATCAAAAAAAAGAACAGAACGTTAAAAAATTCAACTTGATTTTAAAAGCCTTCACCTATTATCTCTATTTCAGAACTATCCATGTTAAGACGTAAAAGTGATTTTATAGGTATACCAAATTCTTTTTCTAAATCTTCCTTAGTACCGACCTTTTCGAATACGAACACGATGTCTGATATTTCAGCACCTATTTTATCCAACGCGGTTAGTATAGCTCTAAGAGTACCACCAGTACTTAGAACATCATCTATAAAGAAAACTCGATCACCGTCGTTGACAAAATTTATGTGCAGGTCACTCGAGGAATATCCTGTTATCTGACTTACTGATGCCTCATCGGGTAGCCCGTATTTTCTTTTACGTATGAACTTGAATGGTAAACCTGTTTTATATGATAGAACCGTTGCTAATGGAAAACCCATAGACTGTGCTGTTAATATGTAGTCACAGTCCATATCTGCGATTCCGATGACCGCTTCTGCAACCTCGTCTAGAAGTTCAGGCTCAACAAGTGGAATACCATCTGTAAGCGGATGCACAAAATAATTGTAGTCTCCCATGGGTACGATTGGACAATCTTTTAACGATTTTTTCAGTAGTTCTAACATCATTTCACCGCCTTCACCAGTTTTTTTGCTATAGCTGTAGATTCCTTTATTATCTCCTCTTCACCATCAACATATCTATCCCTCATTACTAACCTACCATTGATGATTACATCCGTAACATCCCCACCCTGAAGAGAGTAAACTATGTCTGAGATCGGATTGTGACCCGGTGTACCTCTTACACCTTTATCCACAAGAATTACGTCTGCAGCCATACCTTCGGATATTACTCCACCTCCTGTGTCCAATGCAAGTGCTCCATTTTTGGTGATCATATCATAAGCTTCCTCTGCAGTCATAAGCGTAGGGTCTCCACCTAATTTTTGCTGCAGAGCAGCTATTTTCACAGATTCTAGCATATCTAAGTTGTTGTTTGAGGCGCAGCCGTCGGTTCCCAGAGTAACCATAACGTCATTTTCTACCATCATTTCATAATTCATTGGTTTACCGACTCCGAGCTTCATATTGGAGGCAGGATTGTGACTTACAACTCCGTCGGAATTACCTAAGTTGATTATATCTAGTTCTTCCAACCAAACACAATGTGCAGATAATAAACGTCGGTTCAAAAGATCCGTTTCATTAAGGTAGTCTGATATATTGCTATATTCCGGGAATTCCTTCTTAAAATCCTTCATCTCACTTTCTGTTTCTGCCAAATGAATATGAACCGGTACATCGAGTTTCTTTGAAATTTTTGCACACCAACTAAGCCCTTCCTGAGAAACTGTGTAGACCGAATGGGGACCTAAAGCGGGTTTGATCAATTCAAAGTCTTTTACATAGTTGATAAAATCTTTTGTTTTCTGTTTTTCCAACTCCAGCTTATCCCGGTCTCCCAGATCGATCAAACCGTAACTCAAGGTGGCCTTGATGCCCATTTCACGTACCGCATCCGCGGCAGATTCCATAAAAAAGTACATGTCGTTAAAGGCTATAGTTCCGCTTTTGATCATCTCAAGACATGCCAACTTCGTACCCCAGTATACATCTCTAGCTGTGAGTTTGCTTTCTAAGGGCCATATGTTATCATTAAGCCATTCTTGAAGTGTTAGATCATCTGCATAACCTCTGAAGAGAGACATTGCGGCGTGTGTGTGGGTGTTCACAAAACCAGGTATAAGATATTTACCAGTACCATCAATCACTAAATCTCCATCCTCCTCTTCGCTGATACTAGATATGATTTTTTTTTCTATAAGGACATCCACATCGTCGTTGTATTTAGGAATATGGACATTCTTTATGACTATACTTTTGGACATCATAACCCCTCGGCATATGCATTTATTATATCAAGTACGGCGGCCCAACTAGTTTTTGCTCTCTTAACAATATCTTCGTATCTTATCTTTTCCTGACCAATACCGTGTCCATAGTTATCCACAGAAACAATAGATGCATAATCGACGTTGATCTCTTTTGATAATGTTGCTTCGGATGCCATCGTCATACCAACTAATTCAGCATATCCGGATAAAAAGCGTACCTCGGCACGTGTCTCTAATCGAGGTCCTTGCGTCTGAACATATGTATCTTCAGTTCTGAGATCTATGTCAAGCTCTTTCTCTGTAGCAATCTCTATCAATGTTTTTCGTATATTTGTAGATAATCCAGGAGTTATATGTTTTATTTCTTCGTCATAAAAAGTCTCTGTACACCATAGATTAACATAATCTTCAGGGATAGATATTGACGGTACGGCTATATTGTCATGTAGTGCTCCTGCAGAAGATATGCCTATTATACGGTCGGCTTCCCGGTTTAGTGCATAAATGTTTGCTCGGTGGTTTATACGATGAGGCGGAATGTCCCTATCCGCTCCATGACGAAGTAAAAGTATTGTATCTTTCCCGCCTATGGTCCCTCTATATAGAGGGGAAGATGGTGTGCCCCAAGACGTTTCGGATGTTATCGTATCGGTTATTTGAAACGTTTTGCTGTCTTTAAAACCAGTTCCACCTATTATTCCTAGTGTAGACATGTGATCGTTTAGTGTATCGATTGATGGTATTAATGTTTATGCAAAAAGAAAAATAGGTTGAAGGGTTTTTTTATGCATTAGGGTCGAATGGCTCGGGTTCTTCTCCCCTTTCAAATTCGATGTCACCTGCAAAATGACACATAGCATAATGACCCTCTTCTATTTCACGCATAAGAGGTCGTTTTTTGCTACATATCGGTTGTTTGTATGGACATCGGGGATGGAATTTGCATCCTGGAGGTACATTGATCGGACTGGGTATCTCTCCTTTTACCTCTACACGACCTCTCTTGAATTTTGGGTCGGGTACGGGTACGGCAGAAACCAGTGCGTTAGTGTAAGGATGGAAACTCTCATGTATAACTGAATCCGTTGGCCCTAGTTCTACTATATCTCCGAGATACATTATACCGATACGGTCGCACATGTATCTTGAAACCGCTATGTCGTGGCTGATGAACACAAAGGGTATTCCATAATCGTCTCTGAGTTCTAAAAGTAGATTCAAAATACCTGCACGGATAGATACATCGAGCATAGATGCGGGCTCGTCGGCAACTATGAACTCCGGTCTCAAAACCAGGGCCCTAGCAACAGCTACTCTCTGTCTCTGACCTCCTGATAATTCGTGAGGATAACGATGTAAATACTCCATAGCAGGTTTGAGTTCTGCCGCTTCGAGAGCCTTACAAACTATATCTTCCTTCTCTTCTATCGAACTACCAACTTTGTGTACATTTAACGGCTCGGAGATGGTTTGGAATACTGTGAATCTAGGGTTTAAAGATTCATAAGGATCCTGGAAGATCATCTGAACATTCCTTCTGAATTTTTTTAGATTTTTACCCTCTAATGTGCTCACATCTATACCTTTAAAGATCATATGACCTTCAGTGGGCTTATCAAGACGTACCATACATCTTCCAGTAGTTGTTTTACCACATCCTGATTCACCACAAAGTCCTAATATCTCTCCGGAACGCATGTCAAAACTTATACCATCTATAGCCTTTACCCATAGTTCGGGCGCGGATTTTAAACTGGCCATCAAACCTTGTTTTACAGGGAAATAGCGTTTCATGTTCCTTACTTTTATCATTACACCGTCTTCTTGATCTACCATATTATTGACCCCCTTGACCTAACTTGCCACTATAAAGGTCTTTAGCGAAATGACAGCGTGACCAATGATTTTCATCTACCAGTATCATTTCCGGTTCGGATTCCATACATTCCGCTTTCGCGTATTTACAGCGAGGATGGAATTTGCACCCTCTAGGAGGATGTACCAAATCTGGTGGGCTACCGGGTATCGACTTTAACGTACCCTTTTCGCCCCTTATATTAGGGAAACCTTCTTTCAAACCCTGTGTATAGGGATTTGACGTGTTCTCGAATATGGACACGATATCTCCGTATTCCATGAATACTCCCGCATACATCACTGCAATCTTTTCTGCAGTCTCTGCTACAACACTGATGTCGTGGGTTATCAATATCGTCGCTATGTTCAAGGCCTTCTGAAGATCTCTCACTTCGGCTAATATCTTGTCCTGCATGATCACATCGAGTGCGGTCGTAGGTTCATCCATTATGATAAGAGAAGGGCTACAAGCCAATGCCATTGCGATCATGGCTCTTTGCTTCATACCACCACTGAATTCATGGGGAAATCCGTCCATCCTGGATTTTTCAATACCTACCAGTTTGAACAGTTTTTCCGTACGTTCTCTTGCTTCTTGATAGCTTATATCTTCGTGCTGAAGTATAGCTTCGATTATCTGTTCGCTAACCTTGTGTACAGGGTTCATGGCGTTCATAGCGCCCTGAAATACCATTGATATCTCCTTCCAACGGAGTTTATTGATCATCTCTCGCTTGGCCTTTGCTTCTTTTGAACGTGAAAGGAAACCAACAGGTGCTGATTCTTCTTCGGCTATCTTTTTTCCTTTGTACCATATCTCTCCGCCTGCTATGTATCCGTTTTCCGGTAGCAGATGATTTATGGTGAAAGCGGCTGTGGTTTTTCCACATCCGGATTCGCCGACTAAGCCCATGGTTTCGCCTTCCTTAAGGTCGAAGGTGATACCTTCTACTGCCTTTACTTCACCACCATGAACCTCGTATCTTACTTGTATGTCTTTCAACTCAAGGATTTTATCCCCTTCAAAATCGTCTTTTTTGATCTTGGCGAATTCCTTTGCAAGGTTCATATCGATTTCGATTTCTTGTGTTTCTGTTACAGTAGCTTCTTCGTCCGTGATAATATCTTCATCTATTATTCCCATATGCATACCACCTCTCTATTTCCTCTCCCTCAACCGTGGATTGATTATCTCATCGAAAGCCCTTGCTATGAAGAAGAAACCCATAACGAGTATGGTGATACTCAATCCTGGTGGTAAGAACCACCACCACGCTGTAAATGTATGACCAGATCCTCTTGTTAGATTATAGAGCATCTGTCCCCAACTGGTTACCATGGGATCTCCAAGACCGAGGAAGCTGAGAGATGCTTCTGCTAAGATAGCACCAGTTACCTGGAAGGTCATGTAAAGAAGACTCAAAGGCATAACATTTGGTGCGATGTGTCTGAACATTATCCTTGCGTTGCTGGCTCCGGTGACTCTTGCTGAATCCACAAACGGTCTCTGTACTAAGCTGAGTGTCTGTGAGCGTATTACCCTAGCTATTCCAGGCCAACCTAAAATAGCTATAACAATAACTATATTCATCACATTAGCACCTAATATCGCGATCAAAACGATCATCAGAGCCAAACCGGGCATACACAAGAATACATCTGACAATCTCATCAATACTATGTCTACGATGCCTCCGAGATAACCTGCAGCTACACCGATAGCCGTACCGATAATAACCGCAAAGAAGGCTGCTGCAAAGCCGATAATGAGAGCGATCCTTGCACCATATACAAGGTTTGAGAATATGTCTCTACCTTCATTGTCGGTACCTAATAGGTATCGGGTTCCGCTGGTATGGACACCAGGAGATAAAGGTGCAAGGAACTCTCCAAGAGCTTCCCAACCTTCTACTCCACCGCCGGCATCTTCATGATGCGTGATCATAAGAACCGGTCTTAGTGCATCCTGAACCAAGCGGTGATGTATTACCTGTATAGCCTTTGGTTGTCCCGTTACCTCTGCTGCCCAAAGTTGTTGTTCATCTCTTCTTGTAGGTTGGAAACTTGATATGTGTCCATGATCTGTAGCAACATATACGAATTCACGGTAGAATATTGGCTTACCGGATACCGGTCCTCTAAGAGGATAATTCCAACTACTAACACGGTCTTCTGGACCCACAGTTAACTCATCTGTGGTTAAATAGTGTATAGTTCCTAGATTCTGTACGTTAGAAACTACATATATACCGCTTCCGTCATCCAAGACTTCTGGAACAGTTAATTGTGCTCCCTCTTCTACGAAGGCGATGTTATTAAAATCTATATCATCCGCAGTAAACGTTGAATTATTTGGTAAGATGTATACCCGACCGTCATTTCCACTAGTGTAAAATGTTTGTAATGCAGTTTCACCTTTCTTCATGGCCAATGGAATTACTGGCCTTGTAAGAGATACACTTCGGTCTAAGGCTGTTTCTTCCATGTTAAATTGCCAAAGAATGCTTCCATCACTGTGATCTAATAATGCTACATCTCCACCCTCTGTTGTTATAGCAATAGTTTGGGTATCCTGTAGATCCGCAGCTCTTGATCTCTTGAAAAGATCGGGTTGATTGAGTACAGTGCCTTCAAAATTAGTGCTCCATAGAAGTTCGGGCTCACTATCTGCAGTACGGCCATCGCTGATTCCATGTATGGAATTTCTGGTAGCTACAATAATAGTTAGACTACTATCTTCAACATTTTCTGCTACAATGGGTGCATGCTCAATAGAAGCGTTAGTACCCAAGTTGTTTGCCAGATTGAATCTCCAATCCTGTGTTAAAGTCCTCGCGGCAAGTGAATAACTTGCGCGATGAAGAATACCTTGGTCGGTACCTACGTATACTCTCTCTTGCCAAGCCTGTAAAGAATCATCTACCGTGGGAAAATGTGTTGGACCGCTGGTTCCCTGACCTGTTAGTCGTAATTCACCCATGATGTCAGGAGACCGTTCTTTTTCAGGTCTAATCAAATATAGACTACTCTCCCCATGTCTTGAACCGACCATATAAAATGAATCTTCACGGAAGGATGGTTCACCATAAATTACATCAGGAGCATTAAAAACCCAATTTTCCTGAGTCCACATTTGTTCTGCATCAAACATGTCTTCATTGGGTGCCGTCCATCGGACAGGATGTCTGTCTGTCAAAACGGGAGCAAGTATGGCCATCATAACAAATGTGAAGATGATAATTAGGCCGATCATACCTAATTTATTTGTTTTGAATAATTTCCAGTTTTGTTTGAATATCTTTTTGATGTCCCTGTATTTGTCTTTCATCGCTTTTTTATTAATAATTGGCATTTTTTCACCTCTATAATTTTACTCTTGGATCTAGGAACGCGTAGAAAACATCTGATACCGCATTCATAACCAACACTAATATTGCTATTATGAAGAAGGCGCCTTCGACTACAGGATAATCTTGTGCTAGGGTACGGGTAATCAAAAGAGAACCTAATCCCGGCCAAGAGAATACTATCTCTGTAATTACGCCTCCTGCAAAAATGAAAGCGATGGATATTGCTATGGAAGTGACAATAGGTAGCAAAGCATTCCTTGCTGCGTGATGGATCATTATCTTATTTTCCGGGAGACCTTTCGCTCGGGCCGTTACTATATAATCTTCTCCGAGAGTATCAAGCATACTTTGGCGCATGAGAAGTGCTATTCCGCCGATACCGACAATAACCATAGTTATCAAAGGTAAAGTCATATGGTATAATATGTCCAAGGCTTCCTTGTGTGCAGGCATATCAACTCCGGCTGTCTTCATACCTCCTGTAGGGAACCATTCTAACTCGCCTGCAAATGCAAATAACATTAGTAGCCCAAACCAAAAATAAGGCATGGACCTAAACGTAAGACTACCAACTATACCTCCCATCTCAAGTTTTGAACCACGATTCCACGCCATGAACATACCTAGTAAAATTCCTAAGATATAGACGATGATCATAGATGTACCAAATAGAAGTAATGTAGGCATTATACGTGGCCGTAAATCCATGAAAACAGGATTTTGAGTTCTAAAAGATGTTCCAAATCGCCCGGTAAGCATATTCCTCATATAAAGCCCGTATTGGGCATAAAGTGGCCTGTCTAAACCATATAGCTCCATAAGACTTTCTCTTGCTTCAGGAGACATACCGGGATCGATCACGTGGCTTGTTGGATCTCCGGGCATAAGCCTGAAGATTAAGAACAATAACGTCAAGATTATCAACAAGGTGATAAATACCTGTATTGTCCGACCGATTATAAATTTCGAGAGTTTCATTTTTAGCACTTCCTTTTCATTTTCACTGTATTAAATATTAAAGAGGGAAAGGGTTTGGGGTTTTAGTTTTTTTCCCGTCTAGATTCGTGTTTTTTTGACTTGTGACGAGAATCTAGTATGTGAACCAGACAGGCGACTCCGGCGGCTCCTACAAGTAGGGGTAAAATACCTGGTGCAGGTGTGCCATTGCCGTTGCCTTCTCCTTCTGGTCCTTCTACCATTATGTTCAATCTTTCAAGGTCTGATTCGTAACCGATTTTAACCGCATCAAATTCGATCGTGTAACGTCTGATGCTGTCTTCCTCTACATCTGTCGCCTGGAAATTAACGGTTACTGTTTCCCCTGCTGAGATTTCCATAGGGAATGTTCTATCAACAGCAGGATTACCGACATCCGGTGTTATGGAAATACTGATAGTAACGTTTTCTAGATCAGGTTCGTCGGCTTGCAATTGTAGAGTAATGATAGCCATGTCGTCGTGTTTTATGATGTCGAGGTCAACGCTTCCACTTAGATACAATTTAGGAATCTGTGTTGGATAGACGTTCACACCTCTGCTCACCATAATATCTTCATCGATAAGCTCGGCTGTTAACGTAACAACCGTCGGCTCGGTGATGTCCGGTGCCGTAAAGGTTGCGTTGAGTACCCCTGTTGAATCTGTAACTGATGCTCCTTTAGCTTGGAAAACCGCGCCTTGTGCAGTGTGAGTGACCGATAGATCGACATCTACTCCTGCTCTTGGATTACCTTGACCATCCATCAAACGTATTGTAACATCGTGTTGTGTTGTTCGACTCACGTCACTCGGTGCTGCCATAGATAATCCTCCTGTGTCTCCACCTTTTCGTACATTAGAGAAGGAGAATCCATTCCAGATTCCACCTGGCCATGGTACCCAACCTGTCCACTCGTTACGATAACCGTTTACCTGACTTCTGAAGTAAAGTACGTTGTAAGGAAGTTCTTGAGATAAGATACCCTGTAACTGCATGACAAGTCTTGTCCTTTCTGTAGGGTTCATTTCCCTTTCTGCTCGCTCAACGATCGTGTCAAATCTTTCACTTCTGATCCCCGGGAAATTGTAACCACCGGGTATATCGTTTCTAGAGTGGAAGAAAGCTTGGAGACTTCCCAACGAATCGAAACCGCCTATAGACCATCCTAACATGAATATATCGAAGTCTGCTATTCCTGGATCTAGTCTTTGAGCAAGAGTCTGGAATATCATGGGCTGTGCTTGTATCTGGACACCACATTCTTCACGGAGTGTGTCCGCGACAAGCTGACCTGCCTTTGCTCTGATTGGATCGTAATCTGCAGTCGGGGTGCGGAGGTAGAAAGTACTTGTGTCTTCATATATGTTACCTCCAGCATCTTTTCGTGGTATGGGGTATGGTGCGGGATCCTCACCGGAGCCCGGCGCAGTCCAAACCGTATTGAAACCGTCTAAATTATCTCGCCAGATTTCGTTCTGTTCTTCGAGCAATCGTTTAGTTTCTGCCAAGTCAAAGGGATATCTTTGAACTGTTCTATTGTGATATAGATTATTATCCGGAGATACAACGGACCAACCTACTGCGCCGTATCCCTGTAGAAGATTATTTACGATGTATGATTTGTCTGTTGCATGAGTTACTGCCTGTCTGAATTTTTGACCGATATCCTCACCGTACCAATCACCAAGTCTCTCTCCGGCTCCGGGATAATCGGCATAACCAAATGCAGGTTTCCTCATATTGAAACCCATGTAGAAGAAACCGAAATCGGGTGTAGACATAACATCCAAATCGGGATGTTGCTGAACTCGTGTTATGTAACCGGGATCAACAGGCCACGGTAGTGCATCTACTTCTCCTCTTTCTAGAGAAAGAATTGCTGCATCGGTAGTGGATCTTACAATGAATTCTAACCCATCGATATGCGGGCGCATATCGAGACCATTAAGGCTCAAACCGTATGGCCTATCCTGGTCAAGAGTTCCGTCTATATAATAATCGGGATTTTTGTCCAATCTTATAAAGTTACCAGGATCCCAATCTGTCCACATAAAAGCACCATTACCGACTATAGCTCGACGCTGGTCTTCTATGCTGCCTCCTTGGCCTAGATCCCACCTTAAGGCGTTGTCGGAACCAGTATCAAGTAAGGTGTTTTCTGCCCATACTTTCATGGACATAGACATCGGGAATATAAATTCGTATGAAGCGTAAGGTCTATCGAGTTCGAAGCGTATACTGTAATCACAAACTGAATCGCCCATTTCATACAATTGCATACCTTCGTACATTCCTTTACCGCCATTAACTACCCAGTTAGGATCATTAGCTTCCCCTCCATCGCCTGTTGTGTCTTGATTGAGATACAGGAAACTTGACTGAAATAGAGGTGCTTTCCACTGTAACATTTCGCCGGCAAAAACAATATCGTGTGCCGTTGTTTCCTTCATCTTTTCCATAGGCATAGTGAAATCCGGATTTCTCGGTGATGTCCATACGTCATCAGTCCATTCGTGTGTTCGGTGGAAAAGGATTCCAGGTCTTATCCTAAGAACAATTTCAAGATCTGCGCTGGGTATGGCTTCATTGGCCACTGTATCTGGGTCATTACCATCTGCAACGGTATATGCTTGAGAAGGATCCCAATTACCTTCACCATCATAATTCATTGAAGGGTCATATCTTGCACCATTCTCATGATCACCGCTTGGGCCGATTGGACTCCAATCGTATGCCATATATGGAACTATCTGTTCGGATTCGGGGTGATAACCACTCATCCCACCATATATGGGACCTCTTGCAGTATAGGCACTCCATACGTCCGATATAGTTAACGGATTAAGATTTTCAATCGGACTCTGCATCGCAGCTGTCAGATAATTATCTGACTTAGTTCTTTCTTCCGGTTGACCTGTTGGGGTCACCTGAGCGTTCGTTACTGGTGCTGTAATACTCATCAATAAAAAAAGTATTACGCACAGTGTGGCTAAAACTGTTATTTTACCGCCAAGGTTTCTTAGCAACTTCTTGTTCATGTTTGAAACACCTCATTACAATTATTAAAGTTTTTCTCTAACAGATACTGTTAAAGTGGTACTCTATAAATAATTTTCTTAACTCTTCAGAGTATTTAGATTCCTTTGCAAAATATTCTTCAAATGTTTTATAATGTATGGTTCTAATCATAGTAAACATGATAGCAGAATTCACTATCGTACCCTTAGACAGGGGAGAAAGTCTTAGCAAATATGTATCCAAGGTATTGGATCTAGTGGATGAAAGCGGTTTGGAATACGTCCTCACCCCCATGGGAACTATTGTCGAAGGAGATTGGGACGACGTTATGGAACTGATACGATCCTGCCATATGGAGATGAGAAAGCGTTCCCGTCGGGTTTCAACCTCAATAAAAGTTGATGATCGAGAAGGGGCCGAAGGAAGAATAACGGGTAAGATAGAATCCGTGGAAAAACAGCTAGGTCGAAAAGTTAAAAAGTTATCCTAAAAATCACTCAATGAAGTCTGGGGTTGTTTTTCTGCGACTCTTGTTGAAAGCCGTTCACCTATCCCTGGCAAATTTCTTAATTCTTCGGGACTGGCATTAGCGATGTCTTCAGCGTTTTTATAACCTGCGTTAAAAAGGGTTCTCGCCCTTATTCTGCCTATCTGTTTTATACTCATAAGTGGCAGTAATTCCTCTTTTATACCGTATTTCAT
Organism: Thermoplasmata archaeon; assembly: GCA_007129655.1. Taxonomy (GTDB): domain Archaea; phylum Thermoplasmatota; class Thermoplasmata; order Halarchaeoplasmatales; family Halarchaeoplasmataceae; genus Haladaptatiplasma. The sequence continues at coordinate 967 of SKVC01000043.1, read as the reverse complement.
CCGTAAAGTCAGTTCTCTTAAATCCGTAGCTTTTTGATTATCAAACATCTTAGCTAGTTCGGCAGCAGAATGGAGCAACCATTCTGCGGTTTCGACCCTATTTCTGATATCACCGGGACCTATATCGTATCGCTTGGCGATTTCATCTTCGGTTTCTTCGTTTATCCAGTCATTTAACATAAGTGCCGTCTTAAAAGCAGTGAGATATGCTTCCAGATCTCCCTGATCATCAGGTGGTTCTTCGAATAGATCCGCACGGTACCTGTTCACTTCTGTCAGAAGGTATTCTATTTCACTTTTTCTTAAGAACAGCGTATATACATCCGGTGTATCGCAGACTGTGTGCAAATAGGAGAGTGGAATACCTCTTTTTCCCCTATTCAACGCTTCTTTGATCTTTACCCCGGATAGAGGATCGATGTAGAGATCGGACACACGCTTTCCGAAGGGAGTCGCTTTTAAAACGCTATTTTTCACATCGAGCAGTTCATTTTCCTCCAATAGGTAAAGCGTTTCTTCTATCTTGCCCCACATACCCTCGATACCTCCGTATCGTGCAAAAAAGGTACCGGCCATAAATTCGTCTATCTCTTCTCTTGACCTGCAGTGGGAGGTCGCTATAAGTGCCAATAGATGTTTTCTCAAGGATGTTTCCATAGCCATCCTTGACACTACAACCTCGTTTTCTCCATATATGTATTGATCTATGAGAGCCCGGACTTCGTTCTTCCTTTTGGCTATCAATATCGCTTCACCGATGTCATCGTACCCGGGTCTACCGGCCCTTCCGCACATCTGCCTGACTTCCATGACCGAAAGAGGTGTATTGAAACCATGCAGAGCATCGTATCTCCTCCAATCTCGAATTACCACCCGTCTGGCAGGTAGATTTATACCCGCGGCGAGTGTCGGTGTAGCAGCTATCACTTTTATGAGTCTGGCCTTGAAGGCTTTTTCAACTGTTTTT
>SKVC01000049.1 GCA_007129655.1 Thermoplasmata archaeon | reverse complement strand
GTACGGTTAACTTGAAGGGTTGCTCCTCCAATTTCATTATCACTCTATCGAATTGGGGTAAGGTACCCATCATTATGATCTCGCTACTGTTCTCTGAGAGGTCGAGAGCCTTCCACGGAACGGCGGCTTCTCCGCCTGTGGCCAGAAATTCCTGCTTAACTATGTTAGCTGCTCTTGGATCCAAATTTTTAGCGTACACCAATCTGTGTGTCGCTTTCGGACCCATTATCTCCACCCCGCGCTCCTGACAACCCATGTCCCACAGCTCACGGTGGATATCGACTCTACTACTTCCGGAAAGTACCCTTGTTTCGAACATGTACATTAGTAAGTTCTTAAAACAATAAAAGGTTAATCCTCGAAAATCGCTCCGCAGCCCGGACATTTGGTTTCGCTTTCATGGACCTCGGTACCGCAAAGTGGACATTCGAACACTAATTCCTTTTTTTCTTTCTTTTCCTTAACTTTGCGGGAAACTTCGTCTTTAGGGGCAAAATGTTTGATCTTCTCTAGTATAGCATCGCTGTTACCACTTTTTATTTCGTAGGTATCGTCGTCTATTTCAGTAAGAAGTTCCTCTACCTCCTCTTCGTGGACCTCTTCTAGATCGTAACCACACATAGGGCAAACATCTTCTGTGGTATCTACGTCCTGCCCACACCCCGGGCAGGCTTTATCGTTTTTTTCGTCCATTCAACACACTTCCGAACTCTATCTACGACGAACTTAATTAACCTATTGTTAGGTATCAGCGGGTGAATATCGGGCGCTGTACTCCGTCCTTGGAGACGTATATCATCTCAGAGTCCTCCTCGCTGAGCTCTTCCTTAGCCTGGATGAATCCTCTGAGTCTAACATTCAGTAGGTCTACATGATGCAGTGCTACGGCTTCCTCCATACGGGGACTTCTGGCACTACCCCACTCGTAATCTCCGTGATGCGACAGTATTATGTGTGATAGTTTTAGCGAGAGTTCTTCCGAGAATCCCGGTATGGACCCGATCTTATCTCTTATCACCCTTTCGCAAATAACGGTGTGGCCTATGAGATTCGCCTCTCTGGTGAGTTCTATGGAAGTTGTAGTTTCGTACTCGTAAACCTTACCGAAGTCGTGTAGTATCGCCGCCGTTATCAATAGATCCCGTTCCAGCTCAGGATAAACTTCGCACGTGTAGGCGCACATCTTCACGTCGTCCAGGGTGTGCTCCAGTAAACCGCCGATGTAATTATTACAGAAAGTTTTGCTGTATGGCGCTCTTTTGAAAGCGGACATGAAATCTTCGTCTTCCAGGAATATCGAAACCAATTGGCACAGCTCTTCGTTGACTATGGATTCGGCATAGGTGAACAGCTCGGCTACCATCTGGTCTATGTTTTTGCTCGTAACCGGCATGTAATCCTCGGATTCATATGCATCGTCGTCCAGCACCACCAATCCGTGGAACTGCTCTTCGTTCAAGGTTATCTGAAGATGTCCCTTGTAAGAACTGACCATCCCGCTGACTTCTACAACGTCGCCGACCTTCAACCTGTCGTATATCGAGCGCACCGCTTCTTCCTCGGTACCTCCCCAGTAAACCAGGGATATATCCCCTGTTCTGTCTCCCACCATCAGTCTAAAATACCAACCACGGGCGTATTCCTTAGGTGGTGTTCTACTCCGAACAGCGAACTTGTCCTTTACCTCTCTTCCTTCAACCAGTCCTTCAACGTACATTTTCTTTTTCACGTTATCACTTCTCTCGGCCATTTAGAGCTTTTATATAAGTCTAATCCCCGATATGAAGTATTCGGTTCTCGAGTAGGGGTGTGTTGCCAATGCAAATATTTAAAATCAGGTCCATTGAACACATCGGAGGTAGGATCCCTCGAAAATCATATCAGAGCAATTCCTTCGGAAGGTTTCATAGATTCACCATATCAACCCAAGCTCCAAGAAATATATCAACACGTATGCCCCGAAGAAAGTGAGCAAAGATGCAGTGATCGGGTATCTCATGTCGTAGTTGAATAAAAATGCCTTTAGCCAACGTCTGTCGGCCCATTGGAATATATATATGATGATAAGGCTACCCCAAACAAATAAGGAGAATAAAAATATGTTTAATGGTAATAAACTCGTGATATACATAGATCGAATTCCATACACAAAAATATAGATAAACAGAAAAGAAACAAAAATCTTTCCTTTTTTTGTTCCAAAGTTGATATAATAGTTATAGAACATAGCTAAGATTACACACAATATAAAAAGAGGTATTTCTAACCCAATGTATATCAAATAAATTGACGATGGTATACCCCTTGCAGACGTGGGAGAAGAAAATAATATAAAAGAAAATATTTTTGTAGTGATCACCATATAAACAGTAGCTTTGGAGATATCAACACCTGTACGTACGGTTGTACGTACATCCTTTGTGTTTGTACTGCGTTTTTTCATCGGATTTCCTTTCCTAAAGTCTGGTTTCTTTAGCTCTTCCATGATTTATCATCACAGGATTAGTTGATGGCTTAAATTCTATTGGACCCAGGACCGGAATATATATATCAAAGTTTTGCCCGGCAAACATACCCCACCATGCGAATTTATATGCATATTGATATCCCGCATATATATCTCGTTGATATGATTCTCCTTCTCCAAAGAAAAAGTCGCCTATATGAGGAGTTCCCGTTAGGATTTCCAGTGCAGACAATGAAGCCCATATTAATCCCCAGGTTATTGTAGCTAGCAATATTGCCCCCATCTCAGCTAGATTGACCATACCGACAGCAATAGAGTGAAATTTTTTGCAGATTATTTTACAACGGTATATATGCTTCAAAAAATTTATATGCTCCGTCGTATATGTGCTAATGTGAACAGCAAAAGGACGTGTACAGGACTCGTCTGCATCGTCGTTCTATCGATGATGATGGTGAACTTGCAAGGAGTGTGCGGACAGGCACCGGGATGGAGCGAAGATGTACAGTTTACCTTCAGCGGAGATAACGGAAAACCGAGTATAGCTGTTAGCGGGAGTAATGTTCATGTTGCATGGGTAAACTATACATCAGAATACGATATATTCTATCGTAAAAGCGAAGATTTTGGATTTACATGGACGGAAGAAAAGATACTTACAAATCCCGAACGTGTTTACCCTACCAACCCTCGACTAGCTGTAAACGGAGATATAATACATGCAGTATTTGAAGATATCAGAATTAGTTCCACGTTCGAAATATATTATTTACGTTCAATAGACAATGGTGAAACGTGGACCGAGGAAGTACGGATAAGTGAATTCACAGGTGACTTCAGCGTTAACCCCGACATCTCCGTCGACGGAGACAACGTGTACGTTGTTTTCGCTGACGAGCGTGTAGGCGGGTTCGTTGGATACAGGGAGATATACTTCAAACGCTCTTCCGACGGAGGAATCACATGGGGCGACGATATGCGCCTGACGTACCATCAGATCGGTACCAGCGATGTTCCGTCGATAATCGCTACGCCAACGAAGCTTCATCTTGTGTACAGCCAAAGTACAGGGGGCGACCCGAGCGCAATGGAGGTAATGTACATGAACAGCAGCGACCAGGGCGACACATGGAGCACGCCGGTGATGTTAAGTGCCGACGACGACCGTCACTCTATCTTTTCAGGGCCCAACGGCTTCGCCGTCGTTGACGATACCGTCCACGTGGTTTGGCAGGATCAACGACACTTCAACGACGGCGAACTGTATTACCGGCGCAGTATCGATGCGGGGGCGTCGTGGGGCCCGGAGATCCGGCTGCTGGAGCGACCGGACGACGGGCAGAGGGGACCAAGGGTTACCGCAGAGAATGATATAGTACACGTTTTTTGGGCAGATTCCAGAAACAACGGGATGTACTATTTTGACATATATTCGATGAATAGTACCGACGGAGGGGGGACATGGAATTCCGATTACCGTGTAACATATGAGCCGTGGCC
>SKVC01000104.1 GCA_007129655.1 Thermoplasmata archaeon | reverse complement strand
GTACCGCCGTAAACTATCAGTTTATCCGGTTCCTCCGCATTCTCCAGATTGTTCATCAACTGACGTAACATAGCTTCTTGTTTCCAGCCCTTACAGTTTAGTTCTGTTCCTCTGGGTGCCTTAATATCTGTCATAATAACACTGGTTAAGTATACCGACCGATAGTAAATATATTTTGGCACTTATTGTGTATTAAACTATCGGAATAAAATTTGCTTTGGGATGCTTTTCATCGGAGAGATAGATATTGTAAATACACGTATTCGGTTTCTCACCGTATACGAGTAGTGAATTATATCTGGTAAAGAGCTTCAGATGAACATCCGACAAGTACCTCTCTTTATCTGCAAGTGGAAAACCCGGGCCCATCAATCCGATAACTAGATCACTGTTATCTTTGATTATATTCATCAGTCTTCGGGTTATCCTTGTCACTTCACCGACAACCAAGTCCTCTCCACTGATGGCGTTCTCGATACCTATCCAGTCGGAAATCGTCAGTATCGGTCCTTTAGATTTGAACTTTAGTTCACGATAGGCTTCTCTTATTAAGTGCTCGTAACGTGTCGATACCGATTGTCCTAACATATCTGTTACTTCCCTGTCCAGTTCAAGTATCTTCACATTACATTCTGAGATATCACCGAAAACATCGTTTATCCATCCTTTGACCATATTTTTACCCCTGCCGCGAGAAAGCATGATCAGCACACCTCGCTTTTGTGCCAGGAAATTTTCTATCACCGGTCCGTAGAGATGCATATGGCCGGAAAACGGTACACGTTCGTTGATATCCATAACAACAAGTCCATTCCTATTATAACCGCCGCCGATAAGTTTGTCCATCTCGCTAGAGCCCGTAGAGAAAAGTTCTTTTTTAAAGTAATCTGTATTTTCACCATCTTTTATATATGCATGGGCTTTTTCGAATTTGGGAACACCGTGTATGAAGGGCTTACAGTAATCGAACTTTCCACCGGTTAGCGTATACATGTACATCGGTTGATTGATACGTATACCCCTCAGTTTATCCATACTTAACAGTCTAAACAATCTGTCGTTGTGTTCCTCCCTCTTAAGAGTTACAACACCATCTACAAGATAATCCCAATTGGTAGTTTTTTCGGTTTCCAATATGATCACGAGTCTTGCACCTGAAAATTCCACCAGATCTTTTTGTAGTGTTTTAATCAATTCCTGTGCATTAAGCTGATATCTTTCGACCAGCGATTCAAGACTATCTATTATTATCAAAGACGGTTCCGGTAAGCAGTCATCCACTTTCTGGTAAATCTCTTGAAGTTCTTTTATCTCACCATCCTTTACCAGGGAGAGTAAGTTAGAACTTGTTACGTGCTCGGGTAGCTGCACATCTTCGTCCTTATCCGGCATCTTTTGCAGTAATTCCCGGGCCTTTTCAACCTTCTCCATTTCATATGATTTCCTTTCTTTGAAATAAGTATACTCTTCGGATTTTGGATAAAGAGTTCTGAGAAAATCGAAGCTGGCATCGATAAGATTCTTCCTCATGTCTTTTTCCCTGAGCCATTGAAATTGAGAATACAATGATTGATTTGATACCCGTGTTGAAAAATAAAATGAATTTTCTATTATTCCCAATTCCTCCAGTAGTGTGAGACTGAAGATGGTTTTACCCGTACCCGCCTCTCCTTTAACTATAAGAGACCTACCTACGGTCTTGTCGAAGAAGTCATAGATCTCCGGAGGAAGAGGTTTTCTATAGATTTAGATTCCCCCTTGATCCAGCAGAGATTCGATCGCATCGTCAATTTCCTGCAGTATGCTTGAAAAGTTTCTATTCTCGATTGTTCTTAAAACCAGTATGGCCCTATCGCCGGCACCGGTGATAACTGTATCTCCATCGTTATTCCTTATGACGATCCTTTCGGGTTTCTTCTTGTTCAGATGTTTGTTGGCTGTATTAGCGGCACCGTATATGGTTGCAGACATAATACCAAAAGTTTCAAGCTGTACCGAAGATACATTGCCCGCACTGGCGATTATATCTCCACTTTTTCTTACTAAACATACTATCTCAACATCGGGAGACGCTCCCAGGGTTTTCAATGTATCTAAGATTACTGCTTTGGACATGGTTCTTCTCTCCTCTATTTTCGAGGGTATATAGACTAAGAGGTAAAATAATTTTTCATCCTTTTATCAGTTCCCTTAACACCAAAGGGATACATTCCGAAACATCCTCCGGCATCAAACCCCAATTACTCTTATCGAAGGCAAATTCACCGGCCTTAGCGGTTATATATGCACCTAGTCTAGCGGCGTCGAAGTGAGAAAGCCCCTTGGTCAGAAGTGTACCTACGACTCCGGCCAAGGTGTCTCCGGTGCCGCCGACGGTCATGGCCGGAGTGCCGAAGTCATTTATTTTTTTCCTATTTCCGTCAGAGATATAGTCCTCTTGTCCCTTTAAAAGTACGGTGACTACCGATTCTCTAGCGTACTCATCGACCGAAATGTCTCCGGCTATCATGTTAAATTCTCCCTGATGAGGCGTAAGAACCGCATTCATTTTCGGTAGATTACTTCTCAATGCCTTCAATGCATCTGCGTCGATAACCAGCGGAAGCTCTAAAGATTCGATGATTTTTTTTACCGCTTTTAGGGTGTTTTCCTTGTCACCTAGACCCGGACCTATCAATACGGCATCGCAGTTCTCCGATATTTTGAGTATCTGATCTACGTGTGATTCGTCCAATTCATCTCCTTCCAGAGTGTGTACGATAAAACTTGGGGAGTATCCCGCTACGATACGGCTTGCCTTTGATGGTACGGCCAGATGAACTAAATCCGCACCGGTACGATAGGCGGCTATGGCCGCAAGAGCCGGAGCACCCGTATATGGTCCACCCCCGATCACCAGCAGTGTGCCGTTGTTTCCTTTGTGTGTGTCCTTTCCGGGTACAGGATACAATAATAATTCTCCCGGCCCTGTGTTTTCTATCGCTTCCTGAGGTATGCCGATATCCTTGACGATTATCTCTCCTGAATTGTCACCATCCATACCTTCTTTTACATCGTGGAACGTGACTGTTAAGTCAGGATCTACCTGTATATCCGCTCCCAGACCACTGGGAATGTCTATGGATACAACCGGATTATTTGATCCGTTTATACTTTTGATGATGGAACGATACGGCTCCCTAACCGCTCCCTTTATACCGGTGCCTAGTATGCCGTCGACGATTATACATTCGGACGGTATATCCCGGGGCATTTCGTCGGTAATATTGCATTCCAATCTCTCTAAATTCTCTTTGGCGATCCCATGATTCACAGCCTCTCTTCCTTTGATGAGATATACTGTTATGTGATCCGGTTTTCTCCATTCAGATAAATATCTGGCGGCAACGTAACCATCGCCTCCGTTGTTACCGGTTCCGCAAACGAAAAGAACCGGACTTTCTTTATATCTATTTTCTATCTCACTGGCAAGTGCTTTACCTGCATTCTCCATCAACTGCAAAGGAGGTACACCACGGTATTCGGAGTTCCTGTCCAATACAGCTACTTCCGTAAAGGGTATCATGATAGATGATAATCACTTCCGGTATAGAATTTTTTGGTATATAGAAAGTAATATAAACCGGCATTATCATTCCCCCTTATCATAAAGGAGGAAAAAAAGATGAGCAAATTGGACACCAACGAACGTATAAAAACCTATGTTGAAGGACTCGATGAGTGCCTGCAGGGAGGAATACCGAGTAACAGTATCGTACTTCTAGCCGGGTCTCCGGGAACCATGAAATCAAGTCTCGGTTTCTATATCCTATATCATAACGCACTTGAGAACGGAAAAAAAGGTGTCTACATCTCTTTGGAAGAACGCCGTGAAAGCTTGATCAAGAATATGCAAGGACTCGGTATGGATTGGGATAAAGTATCGAAAAGATTGAGTATCTTAGATCTCGGATTGATCCGCTCAAGGATGACCGAACTGGATAAAAGCGCCTGGATGGAAGTATTCAAGATGTACGTAAAAAATCTTCGTAAGAACCTCGAAAACGACTTCTTGGTGATAGACTCACTTCCAGTGATGGAAACCATGGCTGATTTCAAGGAACCTAGGAAAGAACTATTCCAGTTCTTCGACTGGTTAAGAAATCTAGACGTTACCACCTTCTTGATCCACGAACTACCTATTAACGAGATAAAATTCACCGATGCAGGAGAAGGTTTCCTCAGTGACGGTATATTCCATCTTGAACTGAGAAGAGAGGGAAATAACGTCAATCTTTTCCTCAGCGCACTGAAATTAAGAAAAACAGATCATCCTCGGGATTACTTCCCCCTGATATACGACGGTGCCTTCGAGATAGTCAAAGGTTAAAGTCTGGGTCCTATCAACTGCCACAGTAACATTCCGAGTATCATGAATGCTAAAAGATATGATACGCTGTGTACCAACTTCTTCTCAATCTCCTCTTTCATATTGAATTTTTCAACTACTGAGGAAAGTGCATCCTTGAAAACGTAACCACCGTCCAGTGGTACCGCTGGTAGTGAATTGAACAAGCCAACCATCAAGTTAAGCCAGAATATCCAGTAACATGCATTGGCTATGGGCCAGAATACACCGGCAGGAATTACAGATAGAGGCCCGGTTATAACATATAATTGAGCTATCTCCGACGGTATCGGAGACAATCCTAGGAAAGGAAACGAAATATAGGTAAGCGAAGCCATCATATAATCGTTGAACGAGGTGGCTCCGGAATAAGGATTGACCATCAATCTCTGTATCCATCCCACATCTCTGAACATTATTCCCATGTAAGAAACCGTGACACCCATGTAAGCCCGGCCGCGGTACTCTTCTCTGTTTTCCGAAGGATACATCTCTGCAAAGCTCTCGTATTTATCTGCCAGTACAATGGTGGTGGTGTGGTTCGTGTAATCATCATCATCCAACCTGGCGTAAGTCACGTTTAGAATTTCTCCGCTAGACTTACCCTCCAGATGTTCATTGAAATCATGATAATTCCGTATCTGAACTCCATCCATACTTACTATTATGTCAAGAGCTTCAAGTCCTGCGTCATATGCAGGGTAATTATCTTGTACCGTGGATATCATCAATCCGGAAATAACGGTATGCTCTCTGTCAGCATCTTTGTATCTCGTGCGAACGGATACTTGTCTGAGCGGTGGTACATCGATCTGTTCTACGTCTACCATCTCTTCCGTCCTGATACCGTCTATAGTCAAAACCAGTTCTCCGATGTTTAGATCACTCATATCCGCGGGTGAATCGGTTACTAAACCGTGTACTATAAGACCGTCTTCTTCCGGTGCAACGGATGCCATAAATACCGATGAAAACAAAATTACGAAAACTAAAGCAAGCACGATGTTGGCCGTCGGGCCGGCTCCGTAAATACGATCACGCTTTATCTTGGGTAGAGCATCCATCTCCTCTTCGTCCGGCTCTACGAACGCTCCGATGGGAACTACGATGAAAACCAGGCCTAATGTTTTTACTTTTACGTCGGCGAGCCTGGCTAGTATCCCGTGGGAAAATTCGTGTACTATTATGGCTACGGCCAAGCCCAATATTCCATACCATACAGGTATCAACGGATTAACACCGGGTATCCCGATGACCATCCTGGGACTTGGTGCGCTTTCCGCCGGTATAAAGCTGGCCAGATAAGCCGACCATACTAAAAGTGTCAAGATTATCACCATACATATAGATATGACTGCAATGGACAGGTTCCCATATGCCTTCCAGAACTTTTTCTTTTGAGCCAGATTATCTATCAGCTTCTTACCGCGTTCCGTTTTCCATATAAGGAACAGACCGGACATCTCAAGATTATATGGTTTTAACAGGCCTTTCTTCTCAAGTATGGTAAATATGAGTATGAATGCTCCGATTATGACTAGAGCCAATATGAATGGGTTTCTTAGTAATTGCATCGGTACTACCTAAAGACGTCCCCTTTAATTACTTTATGTCATACCTGAAAGAAAGCCATTATGAAACATAATGCAGTCACGACACCCTGGATCAAGGCGATCTTTTTGGCCAGAACCCTATCGTAGGCCCATGCGATGCCGACTTTAGATATGCTTCCCAATCCAAGTGCTAGAAGGATTGTGGTCAACATGGTGTCGAGTTCGATCTCTCCGGCCACGAAAAGTGCACCCAGAGATGCCGATACCGATGTTGTAGATACAAGGCCTCCTATGGAGATGGCATAGACTCCGTATACTCCCAATAATTCCATTCCATAGTAAGACAGTACGCTTAGAACTACGAAAAGTACACCGAATTTAGCCGCAGGTATGATCGCAAAAGGCGTTCCCAGATCCAATGAACATTTTTCTGTTGTTTTTGAGCTCCTGGTCACCAGTACACCGGTAAGAGATGCCACCATGAGGACCGTCATGGGAACCATGAAACCTTTCAAGAAAACAGTTCCTGCGATCACCGTTATCAGTATCACGTCCTTCAATATCATGGACAGATTGGCTAGTATGATCCCCCTTTTCGATACGGACTTCAGTTTGGGATTTATCACCGCCAATCGGGATAGGGAAACAGTTGAAGCCGCCGAGTTAACGAAACCCCCTAAAAAAGAAGTTATCTCAAGGCCTTTCATCGCGCCTACAGTCTTTATAACGATATAGCTTACAAAGGAAAACGACGATACAAAGATAACTATCAGCAGTGTCTTAACAGGGTCGATCAGTTTTCCATCGCCTATCAACGGATGTACATCTCCCATGGTGTAAGCCAGTGGAAGTAGTATCACCACTATGATAAGAAAATTAAGAGCACTAGCCAAGTCCTCGTTGGTCAATATGCCTGCGAATCTATGTGTTCGTTCTTTTACCCCTAGAATTGATATTATCATCATCGATACTATGATCGCTTCCAGAGGATACCCGGCTCCGGACATACCGCCCAGCAAGAAAGCTGTGACCAGAGCAACACCGGTGGTCATGCCCGGGGACGAGCTCCCCATCCTTAACTGTGATACCGAGAAGAATAGTATGATACAAAACGCAAAAAACAATATTATGATGGATATCGGCCCGGGCGAATAAGCGACGGAAAAGCCCAGAAGTGCCATAACCGAGAATATCTTCATCCCGAAGGAAACCTCCTTTCCCTCCCGTCTTGCATGGATATCCCGCTCTAGACCGAGTATTGACCCGATGCACAGAGCTATGATGAGTTCCAGTATGACATCCATAGTTCGTTATGGTGAAGCCGCTAAAACTTTTTTTGGTCTTGTACCTTTCAGTATTCTACCGTCCATATGATAGGTTCATCGGCATCACTGTATACCCAATATCCGTGTCCGGTTACCAACAATATTGTCGAAAGATCATATATGTATTCTACATTATACTCTGTATATTTGTTGAATACACCAATTTTACTCACTTCAGGGGGGAATTCATCGGATGCAATACGGTTGGTTTCAGAAGGATAACCCACCATATTCCATCCGGGATATATCGTGATATCCGTACTTATAGGCACAGAACCCGTCAAGTTTATCGTATCATCCATTGTCATATGTATCCATATACCCATCATTCTATTCCAAGAGTAAAGGGTATTGAAATGCTCAGCTCTACCTGGCACGTAGCTCTGCCATTGATCAATCGATGCATCGTAGTACATCAATTTATTGTATGAACCATCGATATCGGATAATATATCAGATAGGTTCGTATCGTCAATCTCTATGCCGAATGATACAAAATTCCATCCGTCGGCATACTCATCAGCATAAAGATTTATTGAATGGACAATCTGTTCATCGGAATGGGTGACGAATGTCTCGTAATCGCCATAGATTACTACCGTATCATTTTCATAATAATACTCAAGAACGGCTCTGTATGTATACTCGGTATTGGCTGTCAACCCGCTGTTAACAAAACTGTGTGTGTGGTTTTCCGGGCCGTAAGTATAAACACTTCCAGGTATAGCTTCACCGTCCATTTCAAACCAAAGTGTAACTTCTTCGAGTTTCCCCATATCAAATTCTGCATTCAAAGTTGCATTCATCGTATCTATTGCCGTTGCCTGTAAAGTACTAACGGTTGCCTGGAGGTATGAATCTATTTCGAATGCCCAGGATACTTCGTTTCCATTGCCCGCTTTATCTTCAAATATAACAGTAACATAGTTCAAACCGTCCTCCATCGGTTTGGAAGGTGTGTAATATATTGTGCCGCCCTCATTGATGTGTGCATCATCTGTAACATTTTTGCCATTGACATATATCGAAACACTGTCGGTATCAACTCCCGAACCTGTTATTTCATTTTCTACTTCTTCTTCCCAGGTTATCCAATCATCATCACTTGCGTTTCCCAGCTTTAATTCTCCTACATATTTACGCCGGGTAACAACTTCAGTTTCTATGATAGTATCGGTAAATATAGCAGATATCAATGGTTGATTATCTATGATCAAACTGTTAGGTTCTGGATACATATCCGTCAGGATCGGCGTATTTGTATCAAGGAACACCTCGATAGGAATAACAATGATGTCATCAGTTCCATCTACACCGGCTTTGATAACACCACCATAACCACCGTCATCGGCATCACCTGGGAAATTCCAGTGCATGTTGAAGGTTTCACGACGATATCTTGGAACAGGTTGTTCAGATAAGCCGGACAGTTCGTAACCCTCTACGCCATCCATTACGATACTGATGGAAAGTCCGAAGTGCGCCGGTTCTGTTATGTCATATCCGAGGATCGTTAATATGTAATCCCCGTCATCGGGTTCCATAACTTTGATGTGCTGATCCGGGCCTAAGGTGGCAGAGTAGTCGACCAAACCATCTGGGAATATCGGCTCCCCGGTTCCCTCGATATCTTTCCATAAACCGATGTCGATACAATGTGCGTTACCGGAAGTATCCCATGTTTCGATCTCGATGCTTAATGCGTTCTCTAGAGTAAGGAATCTTCTTATACCAGCGCCTGGACCCAGTGCATTGAAGAAATCTTCCCATGTAGCTATACCAGATATGTCGTCTTGACCTATAGGTATGCCTTCTTCTTCTTCAATCTGTGCGGGACCTATAGCGGTAGCATTGAATCTCTGAAGGTCCATATGACTCATGTATGTAAATTTACTAGAACCGACATGGTCATCTGTATAGATCTGTCCTGGAACTGGATCCATCTCAAAAATGAAGTTCCTGCCGCTGAAATTGGTTTGGATATCTCTACCGTCCATCCTGGTACTTCTTACAGCGATTATATTTAGTCCTGGAACAATATTTGCTGCTTGTACTTCCCGTGACACATTGGTGTTAGTTTCACCGATATGACCTATGGACGATTCCGTTATTGCAACTCCGAACGGACCGACATGTTGATCGGAAGTGGGTTGAAGTATAAACACATCTAGATCGGATGTAAGTTGTGCTCTATCTTCCCGCGCACCTACCGTTCTGATCCGAGCGACCTCTTTACTCTCCACCTCTAACCAGACGGCATCTACCGATATGTTAGCATCGCCCGGAAGACCACTTACCTTATGATGGAGCTCCACAGTTAAATGCGTTAAATCGTCCCATTTCCAAGCTGTGTTACCCCATTTGACTTCGTCCCAAGTGATATCAAATTCTGTTATAGTGGGTTCTTCGGTGACATCGACTTCTTTATGTGTTGACATTTCCGATCCGCGAACAGAATATCTGATAGATAGATTATTCGAATCTACTTGTGGAACTACACCGTCATAATGATGTAGTACACCTATTTTTACGTTGGATATAGTTCCTATACCTGGAGAATTGACAAAATTCTCTAAAGTGAGTTTATCCCTGGGCGGTAAATGTGCGTATGAATCATCCGGTTCACCGGTTGCGTTGCTGCCATCGATGTCACCGGAGTAAGAAGTAGAATAATATTTTTCAGTATACGACCAGTCCGCTTCGGTTATCATCCTTACGGCATCGTCTGGTAATTCGTTATATCCCGGAACGTCCATATAGTAGTATCGCCAATCACCTTCAGTAGGATCTGCGCCGGCAGTGATTACTCCGTTCAATCCGTCGTTAGAATACAGATAGTCATCATCACCACCTGCGAATTCAAAGTTCATCTGGTCAGCCATCACATTCATCAATACAGGAACAGTATTATTACCTACGCGGATTATGGCTTCGTACGAACCCGGTGAAGCATCTTCAGGTATGGTTACATTGGCGGTAAAGGTTCCTTCGCCACCGGAGAAAGATACTGTATCATCGACTGTTATCCAATCGTGTTCTTCTTCACTGAAGAACTCGATCCTGAAATTCCAAGGTATATTATTACCATGTTGATTTTGTAAAAGCACGAATAGACCGTCTTCGATGGATGATAGGTCATTGGTTATTGTCATGACGTTTGAAGAAGCGGCAAAGTCAATCAGATTTAGATCATAGAGACTTTCTGTTCCTTCGGTTTTCGTACGATATTCAAAGGTCGGACTGGTTTGATTTACCTCTTCTTCGTATGAAGTGAGATTCAACATTCGGATATTCGGATTGTTTATGGTTGGGAACGTGCATGTTGGACTATTTCCATTCCATCCGCTGACCCACAACGGACTGTTGATGGAGAGAGATATGTCTGTAAAACCATAGTTTGGATCAATATAATCTGAATCTGTGTAAGAGTATGCAGGGTGTGTTGCTGTAGGGATCGTGGTAGTAGTGACAGGTACTCCAGCCGTATTTTCAGTAGTCGCCATCCTCAGGGCAGCGAATCCCTGTGCGGAGTAGGCAATATCGGGTAGATAACCTGGCATTGCATCGCCTAATACGGCTTCCATATTAACAACAGAGATATCTTGCTCGTATCCCCTTGTATCTCTAGTTCTGTAATGGTTAGGATTTCCTTTGTTGCCCATATCGATCTCGTGATATCCGCCTTCACCATTTACAGCGAATAATATTTGAGTCGAAGGTGTGAAGTCTATGGCGAGGACGGTATCCAATGAGAGATGACTTATTTGCTCATAGACGGGTATCCATTCTCCCGGCCTATTATCATCTGGGATCCAGTCGTATTCATGGTATACATAAATACCATCTTGGGCTCCTACATACAGATAACCTTCACTCGCAACATCATCCCAATGGTACACCACATCAGCAGCATTTTCTATCATTGTGTGGTTCAAGAATAATGTATTTGCAGGATCAGTTATCTCATAATATGAAATACCTTCATCATGGGCTACATAGAGATAATTGTAATCGTCGCCCCATAAAATAGTATCCAATCCCTTTGCGCCTGATAGGGTGATGTTATCAGTTATCTGTGGTTGACTTGTATCTGTTATGTTTACTACGGTAATACCGGCATCATCGGCAATGTAAACATGGTCATTGAAAATTATCGCGTCGTTGGTGTATCTACCACCCAATGATATATTGCTTATGGAGAATGGATTATCCGGATCGGAAATATCAACGAGTTCCAAACCACTCGAACAGATTGTAACTGCTGCGATACCGTTGTCATGATCTGCAAATATACCGGTCGGAATGTCTGCAAGGTCCGCTGTGCCGTGTTCATGGAAAACAAAATCTCCATCTAAAGAGAATATCTCAAGGGAAGAACTGTAACCATCCTTTGCGTCACCTGCATAGATGTAAGCTTCTCCAATGATAGCTACACCATCGAAATCAAATAGATCAACCGTATCTACAGCTCGTACATCACTCACGTATGTCTCTGGAGCGATCCATGGTACTTCTGGGAACTGTTGGTCTCCATCTATCGCCGGTGCATCGTTGGTCTTCAACCATTCGAGATAATCGCCCATGCGATTCTCCCAGTTGAAAGTAGCTAGCGAATAATCATTATCTAAAGATCCATCCGGATCGTATACGTCTAAGAAATCGGCATGAGCTGTTATACGAACTAGATCTGGTTCAGAAATTAGATCGTCGAATCCGAATAACCTTTCACCTGTAGGATAAGCCTGAACCCGATGTTCGTGACCTTGACCGGGAGGCCTTTGGTAGTAATCCAACTCATCTTTTATCAACATCTGATCCTCGGGATTCCTATTTAGAGCCCATAAGCCTGTTTCGTTTATAATGAAACCTGTAGCATCATCGAATAGCGTATGTGTATTTCCAAACATATCTGTGTATTCATAGGTAAACGGTGTATCTGTATGATCATAACTTCCGATACGACGGTGAACTCCGGCTGAAACCGGTGCTGAATTGCCGCCTCCGTAGTTGTGTACGGTAAATTCATGCTCAAACGAGCTGCCCGGCGTCATCATATTTACAAAACCTGGCGTTTGTACTCCTCTGTAATCTCCGGGTACCCAAACAGGCGTATCTATCCGCATGCCTTCTTCGCCGGAAGCGATACTTACAGCAACGGATGCATCAACTATACCGGTACCCTGTCTTAAATGATTAAGATTGAGATCCTGACCGGCAGACATTATCACCGATCGTCCATAATCCATGTCGAATTCAACCGGATTTGCTTCATGAACGAGTGCAGCTATGCCCGCAACGATACCAGATGATACATGAACGCCCTCTACCGGGAAACGTGGATAAGCTACATGGTGTAAAGGTCCTGCAACCGTATATTCTCCCATCGCTACGACCTCTGGTTTAGGCATACCCATTGCGGTAGGGCCTTTGGATGAAAGAGTTGGAACAGTGATCGTGGGATTTATCCCGTTATCCTCATCAACATTTGCCAAACCCACTGTCAACATATTAGGGGCGGCACCCGGAGACAATATCGTACCGTAACCGGGACCGGCTAAACCAGCAGGAGCTATGAAAAGAGATTTTCCTGCGCCTATATTTATCATAACATCCTCTACCTCTCTAGAGTATCTGTCCCATCCGGCTACCTGTTCATCCTCCATATTAAATGGATTCCATACGATATCGGCACTATCTTCTGTTCCCGCCTCGCCGTCATAGCCTCGTACCAGGAAGTTCCAAGCGCCCATTAGATCGTCGAATGCATTAGCAACAGGGATTATCTTCGCCCCAGGGGCAACACCGTGAAGTTCAGGGATATCTCTACCACTTTCTAGCCCTAATTCATGACCCTTTCCATCGGCCGCTAGTATGGATGCCATGCGCGTACCCATGGTTTCTTCGAAGTCGCCCATGAATGCCACCATCGCTCCATTTTCAGGTAGAACATTTTCTACTCCTATCAGATCCGCATAATGTTCCGATCCTGGAACCGAAGTAGTGTTTATGCTATATTTCAATTCAAGAGTATCCGTTCCTGTCAGAGGGGGTCCGAATTCTGTTTCGGTAAGAGTTAGTACATAACACACTTCCTCAACATCATATTCTACACTGAAGTGATCGAAGGTATATTGAATGTAAATAGTAGTATCTGTGCCCAAGGGATCCGTGAAATCTAAATGTCCGGATTGTAAATCAATGGTGTAATCGCGTGTTTCCTCCAACGTACCGGTCCAATTATATGTTGCGTAAATATTCTCACCACCATAAAAGACGAAGGCTGGATTGAACTCTACAAGCCCTGTGTTCACATTAACGGCACAGAAAACACCGTCATATTCAGGTAGATCCCAATCTGAAACATCTGAAGTTCCTTCGCGGATTTCAAGCTCAGCCCAATCCGCCATAGTTCCGTTATAGTAAAGTTTTATGCCTGGTAATATGTTGCTGTGTGAAAGGTGGAAATATCGCTTTGACCCTTCTTCATATTGAAAAACTGTTCTATTATGTACGGGAACATGGTCACCTTCGACCCTCAATGTTCCGGGCTGAATATTACCATCGAGTTGTAACATGTTTGTAGTCTCAGATACAGTTATTGTTTCGTAGATATATTGACTATCCCATCGTTCACCGTTTTTGTAAGCTCGCACGACCTCGGGATAACTGGATATATTATCTCCCGTTATGATGTACTGACTATTTTCAAAGTCCTCAAGAGATATTGTTTCCGTCACCTCGTCCCCAGACGCAATAAAATAAAGCATGCCTGCGGAGGAATCCGGATATCCATCCGGTATGGGGTCACCATCAGCATTTCTATAATCCAGGTAACCGACTGGTTCTTCCTTTGTCATAACTGTATCAT
>SKVC01000141.1 GCA_007129655.1 Thermoplasmata archaeon | reverse complement strand
TGGATTAATTTCTGATCCTACAACTAATAGAGTACAATGGGAATTTCAACTTCACAGCAGTTCAAACCCTGATCTCATGCTCATCTTATCAAGAAATTTATCGCCACATTTCATAGATCATGTAGTGATGGTTGTTTTCGCCGAAGATCACGGCTCTGAAGCTTGGGATTTATTCAACACGCCAACAGATATGTCCTTTTTATATGGAGATTTAGATGACCTAGATTATTTATATGACACAGATGATTCGGATGAAGCTGATGATTCGGAAGGATCAATTGACCGCTTTTTCAGTATTTGTTTTTTATCACTGAGTATATCGTGGGTTATCGTAGTTGCTATAATACTATCTATATTTATTCTGCGTAGGAAAAAGGATCAAACTCAATATCCACCTTATTACAGACAGTAATATTTATTACTATTCTGTCGTTCACATAGTCTATGAAAGCTGTAATCCTTTCAGGAGGGTTCGGAACCCGTATGAGACCTCTGACCTATACGACACCAAAACCACTCCTGCCGATAGTTAATAAACCATTGATACAACACATAGTTGACTCTTTGCCTGAAGATGTAGATGAAGTAATACTCGCCGCCAATTACAAGATAGACCTTTTGAGAGAATACTTCGAAGATAACGAACAAGAAAAAAAGATACGGATAGTCGATGAACCGGAACCATTGGGTACCGGCGGAGCGGTTAAGAATGTAGAAGAATATCTAGACGAAACTTTCTTCGTTATCAATGCAGATATAATCTCAAGCATCGACCTGGAAGCTTACCTTGAATTTTATCGTGAGAAAGGTGGTATCGGCGCGATCTCAGCGTGGAAAGTTGAAAATCCCGAAGAGTTCGGTATATTTGCCCTTGACGACGATTCAAAGATAACCAAATTCCAGGAAAAACCGAATCCGTGGGAAGCTTTTTCAAATACCATCAACGCCGGGCACTACATACTGGAGCCGGAGGTTCTCGACTTGATACCCACCGGAAAAAAGGTTTCCATGGAACGAGAAATATTCCCACAACTTATACCGGATGGTTTTTACGGCTACAAATTCGACGGATACTGGGTAGACTGCGGGCGGCCTTCCAGCTTCCTTGAGGCGAACAGAGTGTTACTGGAAAGGTATTACAAAGAACACGACGTAAAACATATAGTCGGGGACAGAAGCGCAGTCGACGGTGAACTCGGTGATTACGTATCCATCGGTAAAGATTGTACTATCGAGGATTGCGATATATCCAATTCGATCATCATGGATGGTGTCGAGATAGACAAAGGATGCCTCATAAAAAATAGTATAATCGGTTTTGACGTCATAATCGAAGATGACGTTAAGATAATAGATTCACTCGTTTCCGATGAATTGATCATCGAGAGCGGTAAAGAGTATTGGGATGAAAAGTTAAAGCGGGAAGAGGTAGAAGAATGACAAAATTGTTCGGTACAAACGGTATTCGTGGAGAGGTGAACAAAACCATGACTATCGACCTAGCTTCACGCTTGGCTAAGTCCATCGGTACGTGGTTAGGCGGCGGCACTGTTTCTATAGGTACTGATACCAGACTTTCCAACCAGATGCTTAAAAGTGCTGTGATCGCTGGATTGACGGCGACTGGCTGTGATGTGATAGATCTCGGTGAAGCACCAACTCCGGCAATTCAACTGTATACAAGGGAGAATACAGACCTGGGTATAGGCATAACGGCTTCCCATAATCCACCCCAGTTCAACGGTATCAAGTGTGTCGATGCCGATGGCACGGAACTGATGAAGAGCAAGGAAGAGGAGATAGAAAAGATATTTTTCGATGAAAGTTACAAACTCGTTGATTGGAGTGAAGTTGGAAGAGTTACCAAGGACGATTCGATCTCGCCGTACAACGATGCGGTGATGGATAATATAGACCATGATAAGATACGCAAAGCAGATCTCAAGGTAGTTGTCGACTGTGCCAACGGCGTAGGAGCCCTGAGCACACCGGTGATCCTTCGAGAACTCGGCTGCAGTGTTATCACTCTTAATGCGCAACCGGACGGTACCTTCCCGGGACACGACAGCGAACCGACCGAGGTTAATCTGAAGGACCTGATCGAGATGGTGAAGACCACCGGTGCCGATCTTGGGATCGCCAATGACGGAGATGCCGACCGGGCGATATTCATAGATGAAAAGGGTAGCTTCATGCATGGAGACAGAACCCTTACTTTGGTGGCGAAAAGGACGGTAAAAGAACATGGAGGAGGGATCGTAGTCACTCCTGTGAGCTCTTCCAGCAGTGTTAAGGATGTCGTTGTTGAAGAGGGGGGAGAATTAGTATACACTGCAGTGGGCTCACCAATAGTCGCCAGAGAGATGATCAAGCGGAAGGCCGTATTCGGCGGTGAAGAGAACGGCGGACTGATATTTTCCGAACATCAATACTGCCGAGATGCCGCTATGAGTGCAGCCAAGATAGTCGAGTTGATAGCTTCGGAAGGCCCGCTTTCAGAGATAACTTCTAAACTTCCTAACTATTCTCTGGATAAACGAGGATTTCCATGTCCTGAAGAGCTGAAAGACTCGATGATGGAAAGATTGAAGTCTCATTATAACGAAGAAGAGTATGACGATACCGACGGTTTGAAGATATATTACGACGAAGGTTGGGTTCTGATTAGACCATCGGGTACCGAGCCGAAATACAGAATATATTCAGAGGCTAAAGATGATATGACAGCTCAGAAACTCGGCGAAAAGCATCTATCTGAAGCTGTAGACATACTATCCAATTTAAAATAGTGTGTATGACATTAATTAAAAAATTGGAGCAAAAGAGTTAAATACTTATAAGTCGTTGTATAACCGTCAGACGTATTGTCTGACCTAATTAAGTTGGGATAGGATGCGCTTCAGAAGAAAAAAGGAAGAAGAGATAGACCCTACGACAAAACAGCTTTTAGAGAGCGGGGTTATACGTATAAATTCACCATCAGCTCCGCCTACAGCAACTCAAAAGATAAAGAATTTCGGAATGGTGACTTATGATTTTTGGAGTGGTGTTAAGTATATAATCGTACTTTCCGCACTATTATTTTGGTTACCATTGTTCGGACCGATGTTGGCCGGATACGTAGGCGGCCGTCGGACAGGCGGACCTAAGAAAGGATTCATAGCGGCTATCACAGGTATTATCGTAATTGCCTCCGCTCACTATATCATAACAAACGCTCTTTTACCTACGGTATTGTCCGGAACGTTCTTGGCCTCCGGTTCCATAGTTGCTGGTTTATCCGAGATCCAGATGTTAGCACCTTACACTAATTTCATAGAACTATACTGGGGTTCATTTTTTACATCCATACTCGGTGGACTTCCTTATTCACCTAACAGCTACATAATCACCGTGATATTCGCATACGTAGGCGGGATAATCACCGTCGATAAACAGCGGGAGATAATTAGAGCCGAGAACAAGGAATCACCATCTGTAATGGTCAATATACCAACGACACAGATAAGACGGGAAAGGGAACCTGTGAGAAGTAGCAGGGCACCTGTTAAACATTCGTCTTTCCAAAATATGAAGAAGATCAACGTCAACAACGGACGTGTTCCCAGAAGCTCTTACGAATCAGTTCCCTTGGTAAAAGAGCAGCAACCTGAAGAAAAACAATCTTTTACGGGTTCTAGGTTACCTAAAAGAGAAGTAAAGCACCATTCATCTTATGAAGAGGAAGATTGGGAGTTACTCTGAGTTTTGAGCGAACGTAGATATTATTTACAACTTATCAGATGTACCGCTGTTCATGAAGATACTTCACCAAGATACACGAAAGGGCTTGATCAAGCTGAGAATCGATAACTTAGACGACCTCTGGCATCTTAAGAATATTGTTGCTCCGGGAGACGTTGTTTCTTCGCTTACGTATCGCAGAGAAGAAACACAATCGGATAAGCTGAGATCCGAAAGAGGGGAAAAGAAACCAATGTGGCTGGATATCGAAGTAGAAAAGGTGGAGTTCCACGAGTTTA
>SKVC01000073.1 GCA_007129655.1 Thermoplasmata archaeon | reverse complement strand
GGCCTTGCTGGGAAGATAAAAAGTATCTTCCCCGCACATTAGAGACCATAAATGCTCTCTAATAAAGCCTGGATATGGCGTAGGCCTTCAACACCGTCCTATCAAAACCACTTTCAAATCACCTTGGGCGCGTGGCCAAGCCTGGATATGGCGCTGGCCTTCTAAGCCAGATATCGCGGGTTCGAATCCCGCCGCGTCCGCTACAAAATGGTACATTTTTAGCGGGGTGTTAGAAAGCGATAGCTTTCTGACAAAGTCCGTTTCTTTTCAGCAAGGGATGAGAACAATTCTTTGAATTGTGAACGCTTGGAACTCGTTCCGAGCAGAGAACCTTTAGGTTCTAAAGGAATAAATTCCCTTTCTCACTCGTCAAGTGTGACTCGTATTCGTGAGTGAAGCCTTGCTTCACGAGCGTTTAGAATTACGAAATATGAGTAATTCTGAACAGAATCCCGCCGCGTCCGCTACAAAATGGTACATTTTTAGCGGGGTGTTAGAAAGCGATAGCTTTCTGACAAAGTCCGTTTTTCGCAGAAATACGGGTAGCGAAAAATCCGTCAGGATTTTTGGTTAAGTCCGCTATATCATCTTTGATGATTAGAGGACAGCGAAAAATCCGTCAGGATTTTTGGTTAAGTCCGCTATACACGCTTTATCGGCCTATCTACCAAGAACAACCCGCAGGATTTTACCTTCTCATCCCCCGATAACTTCCTCAGCAGTCTTCTCTCCCCTTTCATACTGATCTATAGTTGCTCCGATATCTACGCCTTTCTTTTTAGCAAGTCGGTAGATTTCGTGTACATTCGTATCGAGTAACTCAGCACCCCGGGATACGGATACTCTCCCCATCGATATGAGTTCCAGGATGTAGTCTTCTGCTCCCTTGTACATTAGCTGTCTCAGTGCAGTCGATTTATCTATATGCTTTTCAGAGGAACGTGCTTCCGCGAGTTTAAGTAAATTCGTTGGTATTCTTAGTGGATATGGTTCGGTTCCCATGTTATTCACATCCTTTTATTTTTGTTATGGTTCTATAGGAAAAAGCACCCGTACTGCCCCCTTCTCACTCTTCGTCCAGATCGATCCCTTCGATCTCCCGTCCCTCTTGCTTCAGGTAATCTTTGATAGCTTCCCTGAGAGCATCTGATGCAAGGTTGGAACAGTGCATCTTTATCGGCGGTAAGCCTTCGAGTTCGTAGGCTACATCATCCCTTGTGATATCGTAAGCTTCCTTCAGGGTCTTTCCCTCGGCCATCTCGGTTATCATGGATGAAGTCGCGATAGCGGCGGCGCATCCGAAGGTCTTGAAACTGATATCGGTGATGACGTCATCCTTTACTTTGATGTATATCTTCATGAGATCTCCACAGACCGGGTTACCGGCTTCGCCGATGGCGTCTGCGTCTTCGATCTCCCCCATGTTCCGGGGATTCTGGAAGTGCTCCATGACTACCTCACTGTACAGATCTTTCGCCATTGTAATCCTCTATTTGAACAAAGAACATAGTAATATATGTTGCCCTTAAACCGTGCAAGTTAAATAATGAAAGCCCCTACAACCGATAAGGTGTTAACTTGAAAGAAGATTTAGTGCTCTCCGTAGGCGGCTCGATTCTACTGCCAGAAGATGAAAACGTATCCCACATAAAAGACATCGCAGAAGTGATACTGGAAGCATCCAAAGAAAGAAAACTGTACCTCGTTATCGGCGGTGGTAGCACCGCACGTAAATACATCAACTGGGGTCGTGAATTGGGAGCAAACGAAGCAACTTTAGACGACCTAGGTATCGAAACTTCGAGATTGAACGCTAGATTACTTATCATCGCCCTGGGGAGAGCCGTTTATTCCGTCCCGGCTAAAAATTTCGACGAAGCGGTATCGGCAGGAAACCATTATCCTATCGTTACCATGGGCGGCACCCATCCCGGACATACTACTGACGCCGTTGCCGCCATGCTAGCCGAGCGATTACACGTAAAAAGGATGATCAATGTTACCTCGGTCGACGGGGTTTACACCGCAGACCCCAAGAAGGACCCAGATGCAGAACACATAGAAAAGATGGAATACGATCGACTCATCGAAATAGTTTCCAAAGGTGAAAGGGGAGCCGGTCCGAACATCGTTTTCGACCCTCTGGCAGCTAAGATAATAAAGAGGGCAAATATTGTTACACAGATCGTTTCTGGATATGACCTTGAGAACCTTCGAAAGACCATCGATAACGAGGATTTCAGCGGGACTACGGTGTCTTCTATATAGACTAAATAGACTATATAAGATATATTTATATACGTATCTAATTTCATCGCAATTACAATGTTCGGTTTAGATCCAACACAAACCGTATTTTTGGTTGCTGCATTGGCAGCCGGCATTTACATGGCATGGAACATAGGGGCCAACGATGTAGCCAACTCCATGTCAACCGCAGTGGGTGCCAAAGCTATCACTTACAAACAAGCCATCATAATTGCATCTATACTGACAGTATTAGGTGCGGTACTTGTGGGGGAACATGTTACTTCTACAGTGAAAGGAGGCATATTTGACCCAACTCAACTAGATTCCCAGAATCTTGCCTTGGGCGGCCTTGCAGCAGTTCTGGCAGCCGGCATTTGGATCACAATCGCCACATGGAAATCTTTACCCATATCAACATCACATTCGATAATCGGTGGTATGTTCGGATTCGGTATGGTGGCCGGTGGCCCATCAATTATCTCGTGGGGTACACTTGGAAAAGTCGTACTCAGCTGGGTCACTTCTCCTATATCCGGGGCGATCCTAGCATTCATCATATTCAACATAATCATCAAACTCATCTTCAACGCCGACGACTCTTACGAAAAAGCTCGAAAATTAACTCCCTTCTTCCTTTTTGCTACCTTCTTCGTTATTTCATTATCTCTCTTTTTCGAC
Organism: Thermoplasmata archaeon; assembly: GCA_007129655.1. Classification (GTDB taxonomy): domain Archaea; phylum Thermoplasmatota; class Thermoplasmata; order Halarchaeoplasmatales; family Halarchaeoplasmataceae; genus Haladaptatiplasma. Next base: position 1,112 of record SKVC01000073.1, on the reverse strand, counting down.
ACGGCATTAGCACGTAAAGTATTCGGTAGGGACCTCTTACACCACGAGGTCCTAATAGTGGCATCGGTGATCGGAGCAACAATTGGAATACTAGGGAAATATTTCATTTTACATGGGATAAAGGAAGGAGATGATTACGAAGGGGTAGAAAGCATATTTCGTAATCTACAGGTCATAACATCCTGTTTCGTGGCCTTTTCACACGGTGCCAATGACGTGGCCAACGCCATCGGTCCGCTTCTTCTGGTTGTGGAAAACACCATCCCTGCGGATAAATATCCCTTCTTCTTAGGTGGAAACTACCTACTATTCGTAGGCGGTATGGGTATAGCGGTGGGATTGTCCACATGGGGCTACAGAGTGATAAAGACCATCGGCTTCGGCGTTACGAAGTTGACTAATACCCGTGGATTCTCCGTTGACTTCGGTGCTGCTACTACCATACTAGTAGCGAGTAAACTTGGGATGCCCATATCCACATCCCACACAGTCGTGGGTGCGGTATTTGGTGTCGGACTTGCCAGAGGAATCGAAGCCATCAATCTCGGGGTGTTGAAGAATATAGTGATCTCGTGGATCGTGACGGTACCGATTGCAGCAATAACGAGCGTGGTACTTTACATTTCATTCTTACAGATAATTTAAAATAAAAAGAATAACATATGGTGTTGAACATGGGCGCGAAATACAGACGAGCAAGTTTGGAAGGTATGTTCTTCAAATCTCCATTCGACGGATTACGCAAACACTCTCAGTTGATAAAAGAGGCAACGAAGGAATTGAAAAGGGGCATCCACCTTTACATCGAGGGAAATTACGATGCAGCTCAAGAGGCTTTTAACAAGGTATCGACGATGGAACATGAGGCAGATAAGGTAAAGATGGCCGTACGTGAAAATCTGCCAAGTTTCATATTCATGCCCATCCGGCGAGATGATTTTTTACATCTGCTCAAGGAAGCCGACTCAATACTTGACTACGCAAAGGATGTCGGTGTACTGCTTCATATGCGAGAAGAACCCATACCGGATTTCGTCAAAGCCGACTTTAAGATATTTTCTGATAAGGTATTTTGTGCAGTCGAAAAATTCGAAGAACTGATGGATGCATTC
>SKVC01000009.1 GCA_007129655.1 Thermoplasmata archaeon | reverse complement strand
GGGTAAGAGGCTCCGCAGGCCCCTATGATATCCAGACTACACTAATCGGGCGGTAAGACAATCTGTGGGATGTGATGCTTATAGTTTAATTTATCGCTTTATCGGAGGCACCGGCCATCGCTCGACTTCCAGGGCGTCGGCAGTGGGATACACCTCTATACCATAGCATTCGGCACCGGATAACGGGGCTATCTCTTCAAGTATGGGTAGATACACTTCTATTCTTTTACCAACTACATCGAGCGAGACTTTGTCCGTGGGAACATCGTATTCCTCGAGAAGCTTTTTGATTATCTCTTCAGGATGGTCGCAGATGATTATCCCTTTAACGATGGTGCCGTCCTCGGTGATTATCTCCCAGTCCTTAGCAACCCGGCGGGCCCTTCTCATTATCCTGTTCCTCATCTGGACACCGTCTTTAAAGGATGCGGAACAGTAGTGTAAAGATGTTTCAAAATCCTTCTCCAGCAGTTTCAACGCAAATTCCTGGCTACCTATCACCGCGCTGGATTCATCGCTTTTCTCTTTAAAACTCCTATTGACCAATTCGTTACAGTTGGTAGATGAAAATTCCAGTTCGTTGAGGTTAACAAAATCGACCATGGGTCCGAGTGTCTTAAGTAGATGGATGGTTTCTTTCATAAGTGTGGGTATGGCTGGTATCTCGATGCCGACGTCGATCTCATACTTTTGCAGATCCTTCATAACCAAGGGATATTCGGTTTTCTCAATGGTTTCCCATACATCTACAGGAGGATGAAATCTTATCTCGTCTAAACCCATCCGACAGGCCCTTCTGATCTTATCTATATCTGTTACCTGCGTGTAAAGATGGATGTGATGTTCCGGACCGTAAGAAGCCTTTAATTCAGAAATAAATTCAAATGTTTTATCCTCCAAGAAGGGGTCCCCTCCGGTTATACCCGTACCTAAACCATCGATGCATCGAGCTTCCTCGATCACATCTTCCGTGCAGGAGGTTAACATCTCATCGGCATAAATCACATCTTTACCTTTCTTCTCTTCGGAAAGCGGACAGTACCAACAAGACCCTTCGCAGCGGCCTGTTACAAGCAGCACCATCTTTCCTCCGGGGCCGCAGTAACGGCAGCCTTTGGGTAACGTGCCTGTAAAAGCCGAATCGTTTTCCAATTTATGTATCTTCACGCTTAGAATAAGATTTAGAGCACAATTTAACCTTTACCGTTGGGAAAATATTTTACCACACCGAAGGCATCCTTCCTACATGATATACCTGGGACCAGGGGGAACACCCCACGGAATAAAGGGAACCGAGGCTAGTATGGAATACCTAGCCGAAGAAGGCTTGAACGCCATGGAAGTGCAGTTTGTTAGAGGAGCAAGGATGAAGGGATCAACTGCGAAGAAGATAGGTGATAAGGCCGAGAAATACGGGATCCGTCTTAGTATACACGCACCGTATTATATCAATCTGAACTCGGAAAAGGATGAAATTATAGAAAAAAGCAAAGAACGTATCTTAAAGAGTGCTCGACTCGGCCATATCATGGGCGCGCGAGTGATAACCGTACATGCGGGATATTATGGAGAATTGAGCAGCGAAGAAACAACTAAAATTATCGGGGAAAACGTGGTCGAATGCGGTGAAATCATAAAGGAAGAGGATCTGGATGTGAAGATAGGGCTAGAACAGATGGGCAGGAAGAAAAGTTGGGGTACACTCGACGAGATATCAAAGGTGATGGAAAAGAGCGATGTAGTAGTCCCGGTTCTGGATTTTGCCCATTATCATGCTAGGTACAACGGCATTTTAAGATCCGAAGACGATTTCAAAACACTACTGGAAAAATACGACTCTATCCATGACGGCCCTCTGCACTCACATTTCTCATCTATCGAATACAACGATACCGGAGAACGTTCGCATCTAAATATGGAGGATAAGGAACCTGACTTTGAATTGCTTGCACCCGTGCTTGATAAGAGACCCTATGATATCACCGTGATCTGTGAGACCCCCGAGCTGGATCGGGACAGTTTAAGGATGAAAAATATATTAGGATCGCTCTAATCAAAACACTTATTAATATCCTGCATTTCGCCCCCTGAATATGCCCCGAGAAACGGTAAGTTGCGATTACACGATCAGGCAGGAAAGGGGAGTGCGTAAGCTGGTGATCAATTGCAAAGAATGTGAAACGGATTTTTCTATGGATGATTGCTTTTCCGGGATCGTTCTATCACTGGAAAAAGAATACAATATTTCGTCTATAGTGCTCTCTGATTATATAGAAAGACAGTATACCGGCGCAGCACTTGAGATGCTGGACTCGATAAAAAAACTCGGAGGTGAGTTGGATAGACTTTCATCTAGAAAGACAGACAGTAAAGATTGTAAGAAATGTAAGATCGTTCCCACCAGGATGTACCCGAGATTGAAAAGGATCATGCTTATGGAGCCCGAAAAGCTATACGACGAATACGTCGAATATTCAAGAAGTTTGATGACGATAAAGGGATGCACAAAATGTAGAAAGGCGACCAAGGAAGAGCTCACCGTATTGGGTAAAAAATTACTGCAACTTCGCTCCAAAGTTCTTTTGGAAGCATACGGTATTTTGAGGTAATAGGATGGAATATGTGAAGATACTTAAGGAACTCAAATCGGTGAAGGGCGAAAGGATATCTAAGGGTGTTAACCGCATACTGGAGAATCAAGAGAATTTAAGGCCTGGATTCTCTTACACTTGGGTAAATACATCTGTACCGAGAAGTGCAAAAAAGATAGTGGAATATCCGGTAGGCGACACGACTATTCGTCTTTATAAGTTACCTAACTCTACCGAAGATCTGTATCATATCTTACCGCCGGAGTATGATATGGATATAAACCGTGCGAAACTGGTATACCTCGTTAAACGCTCTCTTTCCGAACATTATCCTTCAGGCATGGATTTGACAAGGTCAGAACAGGTAGGAGAGTACATATCATCCCGGGGTAAGGATATGCTCTATCGAACTGCAAAAAGGATGGGTATCGAACTCGGTGAAGATAGGAACCAGGAAATATCTGAGATGCAGGCTCTTTCTCAATTGCTTAGAAAGTACACTGCGGGATATGGTATCATGGAGACATTTTTGAAGGATCCCAACGTTGAAGATATCTACGTTGACGCACCGTCGGAAACTAATCATGTTTACCTCGAAGTGGGAGGCATCCCCGGGATACGTGAAAAATGCCGTACCAACGTTCAATTCTCTGAAAGAGATATGGAAAGTATTCTGTCCAGATTTCGTTCTGAAAGCGGAAAGCCCTTCAGCGAAGCATTTCCGATCCTGGAGACCGATCTACAGGAGTACGATACCAGGGTAACCGTTATAGGCTCGCCTTTAAGCCCGGACGGTACCGCATTCGCTCTTAGAAGACGGAACAACGAGCCTTGGACTCTTCCCCGATTGATAACGGTTGGCAGCCTTACACCGCTTGCAGCCGGCTTATTATCCTTCCTTATCGATGGGAGAAGCACCATACTGGTTGCCGGAAGCAGAGGTGCCGGAAAAACCACCTTGCTCGGGGCACTTATGATGGAATTCCCGAAAAGCCAGCGTGTTCTCACGATCGAAGATACACAGGAATTACCGGGAAGAGACATGCAGAAGCTGGATTACAATGTCCAATGTATGACAGTAGGTTCTTTACTGGAAGAAGGCGGACTCACCGCTGACGATGCACTACGGGTTTCACTCAGACTGGGCGAATCTTCCATCGTACTAGGGGAAGTAAGGGGGCAGGAAGCTAGAACACTATACGAAGCGATGAGAGCCGGCACCGCAGGTAGTGCGGTAATGGGGACCATACATGGCAACTCACCCGATGCCATTTACGAGAGAGTGGTGCACGATATGGGCATTTCAAAGGAAAGCTTCAGCGCGACGGATATAGTGGTCATAGCCGGGATAATCCGGCCAGGAGGGATGCAGAAGAGAAAGCGCCGGGTAACCCATATATCAGAATACAACGACGAAGACTTTTACGATATAATGGCATACGGAGACGATGCTCCAGAGCTAGAAGCTACGGACACCTTCAAACGAACGTCGGAAAAGATAGGTTCGATAGCACGTTCTTGGGGTATCACATACGAGGCGGCCATAGAAAATATCAATCTTCGGGCTTTCATAAGGCAAAAGATGGTGGAGACCGCCCGGGTAAAAGGCACCGAGCTTCTAAAACCAGAATGGGTGGCAGAAGCGAACGACATGTTCTGGAATCTTGTGGAGGTATACCACGGTACCGGAAGCTACGAAGATGTGAAGAACGATTGGTCAAAATGGTACGAAGAGAGAGTTCGATATGTCTAGTTGGTATGAAAGAACCTGCGGAAAGGTAAGCAATAAGTGGGGACCCACAAGGGATGAGAAGGAAGAAAGTCGTGAGAAGAAGCGGACTGAATACGTTAAACGAAATAGAGAATTACGTAAAGCCCAAGGAAAGTTAAGGGAAATAGAGATAGTAAAAAGCGAGGATTCCCGAGAGTACAGAAATGCAGAAAAGCAGATGAAAAAGGCGGAGAATGCATTCAAACGCTCGAAGCGTGCATACCGTCACGAACAATTCAAGAAAACCATGTACTTTGTAGATATGGATTTGGAATACGAAGATGTATTATTCTTTTCTATACTGATGTCCGTGGCATCATTGTTTATCGTGATATCGATCTTCGCGGCAGTTCATTACGTCTATTATCCGTTCGATCTTTTCGAACTATTGCTGTACGCAGTCCCTACGGTACTCATTGTTCCAACAACCGTTCTTCTCGTCATCTCCAGTTATCCGGATCTACAGGAGAAGCGGTTAAAAGCGGAAACCATCGGTCGTGCGCCGGAGAGCATAAACTACATGACCATGTCCATGCGGGTACGACCTTCTCTATACCGTGCAGTTTCCTTCTCGGCTAAACATACCGAAGAACCCATGGCTTCCGGTCTGAACAAGGTATTATGGGATGTATACACACGAAACAAATCGAGCCTGGAAGAATCATTTGTCGATTTTGCGCTGCAATGGGGAGAATGGAACGAAGATTTAAAACGTTCTTTATACGCCATCAGATCCGCCATGCTGGAGAAGACAAAGGGGGGTCTCAACTCCGCCTTGGAGAAGGCGAACGACATCATTATTCGTGGTACGAAAAGGCAAGTGGAGGATTTTTCCAATTCATTGGGTACCCCTACCACTATACTATTCGCCATCGGGATCATGCTTCCGCTGATAATCGGTGCCATGCTTCCCATGCTCGCCCTTGGCGGATTGGATGTAGGAGGAATGAACGCGGAAGCCGCTACAAGTGAGGGCGGTATAGGTGTAATCCACATGGTTATACTGATGAACGTAGCTGCTCCGGGGGGTGCGCTGATATATTCCTATAAGATACTGGGAGACAGGCCTGGAACCACTTCGCTGCCGGAGGTACCGGAAAGTACGGATGGAAGAAAGACCGTCCTAAACTCGATCATATTAGGATCATTGTTTGCCTTGCCTTTATTCTTGCTCCCCGGACAGATGGAATTCCTTATGCCACTTCCGTTTTTTTGGCCACCTGTTGCTGCGGTAACATATTACTGCCTGTTACGCACATCGAGAGTAAAGGAAGAAAGAAAGATTATCAATTCAATGGAGCGGGAATTTCCCGACGCACTTTTCCAGCTCGGAAGCCGTATCGCCGAAGGAATATCCCTTGAGTTGGCCTTCTATAGAACCGGAAAGTCCATGGGTGGAACCGAGATAGGAGAACTGTTCAACAAGATAACCTGTGCACTGCAGGTCGACCGTCGAACCTTGGAAGACACTCTTTTCGGTAACGACGGTATACTGACAAAATTACCTTCACGTACCATAAAAGCAACGATGAGAACCGTTGTTGAAGTATCTAAAAAGGATCCGCAGGAAGCGGGTAAAACAATCATCCAGATATCAAATTTCCTAAGAGATATGGCCGAGATGGATAATGACATAAAGTCCAAACTTTCGCAATCGGTAGAGATGATGAAGGGTACGGCGATGATCTTCGCACCGGTGGTGATGGGAGTCGTGGTCTCCCTTTACTTTATGCTCTTCGACATCTTCTCCGATATAACCACCATCGAGATGATCTCTCCGATCGCTTTTACCACCGTTGTAGGGATATACCTTATACTGATGTGCGGAGTGATAACATACTTCTCTACCGGTATAAGGTTCCGAATGGATCCTGTAGAGTTCAAAAATGATCTCGGTACGGTACTACCTATCTGTATGATAGTTTTCTCATTAGCAGTAGTACTCGGTAGAGTAACGATGGTTGGATGAGTTTACTTACTCTCTTTTACCCTTTTTATACCTTCTTTCAAAGCCCTTACGTTAAGGTCGATGAACCGCTCCGGCACACTGTCTTTGAGAGCTTCTTCTAGTGCTTTTTCCGGAACTAGATCAGAAGCGGCGTTGAATGCACCGAGCATCACGATATTTGCGACGATCTTGTTGCCCAGTTCTTCCGCTATCTGAGTTGCCGGTATTTCTACTGCTCCTTCGTATTCTGCATAGGGAACCAAATTTGGATCAAGAACTACAACAGCATCATCGGTAAGATCAAAGTTGTATTTATCGAATGCAGCCTGCGACATGACCATCATGTATTCCGTTTCCATGAGACCGCAGTAACCTATCTCTCTGTCTGATATTATAACTTCCGACCTTGCGGCGCCTCCACGGGCTTCCGGTCCGTAACTTTGGGTTTGTACAGCTTTGTAGTCATGAAATACACTAGCTGCCTTGCCGAGTATATATCCGGCGGTCATTATACCCTGTCCGCCACTTCCGCATAAACGAATGTTCTTCCTCATTCCATCAACTCCTTGACCAGATCTCTGTACCTATCTTCAAGAGGTTTCTTACTGATCTTATGTAGTTCTCCGATGATTATCTTGTCTTTAGCGGCCTCTTTTTCCTCTTCACTGCCAAATTTCATGGTCATTTCGTACTCCTCTTTTAGGATAGTATTGTCTATGTAAAAATCCCAAAGATCCTTGATCTCCCTGAATTTGTTTCTCCGTCCGTAGGCTGTTGTACATGGAGACATCATCTCTATGAAACTGAAACCGTTATTTCTTAAACCTTCGCGTATGGAATTTATCGGTTGGTTCGGTCTGTATACCGGCCATCTGGCTACGTAGGTAGCGCCTGCGGCGATGGCCATCTTACTCATATCAAAGGGTGATTCTATGTTACCGTAGGGCGCAGTCGTTCCAAAATGCCCCTCAGGAGTAGTCGGTGCAACCTGACCGCCTGTCATACCGTATATGTAATTATTCACCGCTATAACTGTGATATTCAGATTTCTTCGGGCAGCGTGTATAAAGTGATTACCGCCGATACCGATACAATCGCCATCACCGGTGAATACGATCACATTGAGCTCCGGATTTGCCATCTTGACACCGGTAGCGAAACCTAGAGCACGTCCGTGTGTTGTGTGGAGTGCATCGGCATCTATGTATCCAGGTATCCTTGAAGAACAACCTATACCGGAGAGGAAGACCGTTTTGTCCATATCGAAGCCTTCTTTTTCCACAGCCCATAGAACATAGTCAAGAACATTACCCAGACCACAGCCGTTACAGAATATGTGGGGCATCATCTCATCCCGGAGATATTTTTCCTGTATCTTCTTTCCGCCTATTACATCGCCTTCCATTTGTTCCGCCATCATTCCACCTCCTCGAGTATTTCTTTAGGGCTGTGTGGTTCTCCACCTATCTTAGATGCTAATCTCACTTCGCAATCTGCGAATTCTTTTACCTTATGGTATATCTGGCCTGTGTTCATCTCGATGACCACTATCTTATCGACTTTTTCAGAGAGTTCCTCGATGGCTTTTTCTGGGAAAGGCCAAATATTTTTAAGTCTGAAGTAGCCAACGTTATCACCTTGTTTTCTTGCCATATTCAACGCTCCGAGAGCGCTCCTGCTGGCCATCCCATATGAAACCAGTGCCACATCGGCATCTTCCATATTCCTTTCTTCGATATCCGTTAATTTTTCCCGATCATCGGTTATCTTCTCGCATAAACGTCTAACAAGTAGATCGTGTTCCTCCTGGTCGTCGGTAGCCGGGAATCCCTGTTCGTTATGGGTCAAACCGGTGACATAAGTGTGATATCCCGTACCGAATACACCGAATTCCGGTACCTTCTTCTTACCGTACTGACCTGGTCCGAAGGGAACGTACTCTTCCGGAGGCACCTTCGGCTTCTTTCTATCAAATAACTCCAGTTTATCCGGGATGGTTATCATCTCTCTCATGTGACCCAAGTCACCGTCGGCCATTATGAACACCGGAGCCCTATACTCTTCAGCCAGGTTGAAAGCTTTGATGGTGAATTCCATAGTTTCCTGGATCGTGTTGGGTGCCAATGCGATGATCTCAAAATCGCCGTGACTTCCGTATCTAACCTGCATCATATCTCCCTGGGCACCCAAAGTAGGTTGTCCCGTTGATGGACCTGAGCGTTGAACATTTGCTATAACAACCGGTGTTTCCGTCATACATGCATATCCAAAATTTTCCTGCATAAGTGAAAATCCCGGACCACTGGTAGCGGTAAAGGCTTTAGCTCCGGCCCATGAAGCACCGATTATGGAAGCGATACTCGCTATCTCATCTTCCATCTGGATGCACACTCCACCTAGTTTAGGCATGAACTTACTCATCATCTCGAATACTTCCGATGCCGGCGTTATGGGATATCCACCGTAAAAGTTACAACCCGCTAATAATGCCCCGTAACATAGAGCCGTATCTCCGTGTATGAATTGTTTTTCTTTTCCGAGAACCTTTTTTACTTTTTGAAAGTCATACTTCATTGCAGGCCACCTTAGTTTTCTTTTTAGTACTTAAATCATCTTTTTTATCTTCTACCGTTACGGTGATGGCAAAATCCGGACAGATAAGTTCGCACAAACGGCATCCGACGCATCTGTCTTCTATCTCTATTGGAGGATGTACCCCCTTTTTATTGAGTTTCTCACTCTCTTCAAGAGCCTTTCTGGGACAGAACATTATGCACAGGTTGCAGCCCTTACAGTAATCCTCATTTACCTCTATCATCTTATTTCACCTTAGAGGGTCACCTCTATATCGAGGTGCCTTTCAAGTACTTTTTTACCTCTGTATTCGGGAAGTAATAGAGGAGATGCTATTTTAGTATCGATACCAGCTGATTTTAAGGCTTTACCGTAGCGTTCGACATGCTTCAAGGTCAACTTACCTTTAGATACTTTAGCAACATGTTTTGCAGCTGAAATACCCGCTCGCTTACCGAATACGTTGAAATCGAGGAGCGAATTACCCATCAATCTGTTCTTTCCGTGGACTCCGCCGGTGACTTCGCCGCATGCGAAAAGTCCCGGAACCGGGGTTGCACCACTTTTGTCGATGGCAAGACCACCGTTCTGATAGTGTAAAGTCGGGAATACCAGCATGGGATCCTTTGTTATATCTATGTTGAACCTCTTGTACTGGCGCACCATTGCAGGTAAATTTTTTGCCACCGTTCCTTCACCTTTCAACACATCGATCAATGGAGAATCTAACCATACACCTTTCATACCTGTGGGAGTCTCTACACCCCTTTCTCTTCCGTAACATTCGCGGATGAAAGAAGCTGCTTCAACATCCCTCGGTTCCAGAGGATTGACGAAAAGCTCTCCTTCGTCGTTCACAGGTTGTGCACCTAGGCTTCTTACCTTCTCGGTTACCAGCAATCCCAATACTTGCTCTGGGAATACGGCTCCAGTCGGGTGGTACTGTACACTGTCCATATCCTTTAGCGGTACTCCGACCCGGTAACCCATAATCAGTCCGTCACCGGTGGCCCCATAATGATTTGAAGTAGGATACGATTGTACGTGAAGTCTGCCGAATCCACCGGTAGCGAGTATGGTCGATTTAGCTCTTACCACGTAGTATTCATTGGTCTCAAGATTCATCATCAATGCGCCGGTAACCGTGCCATCCTCGTCAGTGAGCAATTCAACTGCCGGAGCGAATTCCAGAACAGGTAAATCCTTGTTTCGTGCTTCGTCACGCATGACCCTCATGAGCTCCATACCGGTGTAATCTCCAGATGAGTGCAATCTGTATCTGGAAGTACCTCCACCGGGTAATTCGATGAACTCTCCTTCTTCGTCACGGTCGTATAGTATCCCTAGTTCTTCATGCCACTTGATCAATTTTGGAGCGTCCTTTGTAAGAGCTTCCAGAAGTTCAGGTTCGTTGGTATAGTGACCTCCACCCATGGCATCTAGGTAGTGCTGCACCGGTGAATCGTCTTTCGTATCGGCCGCCTGAATTCCACCTTGTGCCATCATACTGTTGGAATCTCCGTGTCTAAGTTTAGTAGCTATGAGGATATTTTCAGGAGAAATTCCTTCCTTCATCGCCCACAGTGCAGCAACGGTGCCCGCACCGCCGCCTCCGATTATCAGTATGTCAACATCATAATCTATCTGATCAAGATTTATCTCACTCGGATCTATCAAGCTCGGAGCTTCGAGGAGTGCCAGTAATTCCAAAGGTACTTTTTCGCCTTTGCTAGCCCCTATCTTTAACTTTTGTTTCCCTTCTTCACGATAATCAGGGTGGAATTTTTTTAAGAGATCGTCGGATTCGTCGGCATGCATCCGCTCGAACTGGATGTCTTTACGTTCATCTCTTGTGCTCTCGAGCCGCTCTATGGATTTTCTCATATATTCAGGGTAACCGTCTGCCATCTTTATTCCCCCTTCTTGAATTCACGCTTATCGTAAACTATCTTTATCTCTTCTTTGCTCATCTTTACCAGTTCCTTCATCCTTTCGTCGTAAACACATCCGTCGAGTTCTTTTACCCTTTCTTTTAATTGCTCGCTGTGGGTGTCTATGTACTTGCCCTTGATACGCCTTGCTTCCTGGGCCAGATGATAGTGTTTTATATCTGCAGGGCACCGGATGGAGCATAATCCGCACTGGATGCAATCGAATGAAAGTGATGCGGCCCGATCGATATCTCCCCTCAAGGACGCCTGTACGTAATCCATTACCTCTATGTCCTGGGGACATGCCTTTGTACACGTATTACAGGAAACGCATCTCGCTATCTCGGGATAGTGCTCCAGAAGTAGGTTGTCGTCCTTTTCAGGTTCAATTTCGTCTACCTCGTACATGGTCCTTACGGAAGGTACGAATGGAAGCTGTACAAGGAACATACCGTCTTCAACTGCGGTCTGACAGGCTAAGTCCATCTTCAACTTGTAATCATCTTTATTTCTGAATACCGTAGAACACGCACCGCAGAAGCCACCTCTACAGCCGCATCCCCGGACGTACTTGTAACCGGCATACTCCAGGGCGGTCATTATGGTTAGCCCCTCCGGTACCTTGTATCTCCTACCCATAACGTATATGTCTATCATCTTCTTTTCTTTCTCTTCAGGCATATCATATCACTCCAGGATCTTCTTATCTTTTAGCATCTTTTTGGGGTCTACCCAGTGTTTTTTCATACCCACTTCCAAACCGAATGCTAATGCGATGAGTTCGGTCAGGTAGAATATAGGGATATCATAATCCGTAGTACGTTGATAATAATCTAGGTTGAACTGACACAGGGGACAGGAAAGTGCTATAGCTTCGGCACCATCTTCTACAGCTCTGGCAACAAGGTCTTCAACTCTCTTTTCAACGATGTCGCTTCTATTGACCGAATGGTATGAACCGCAGCACTCCGTTCGTTTCGGATTGTCTATGACATCGACACCTATCAGTTCCAATAGTTCTTCCATAATCTTGGGGTCTTCGGTATCGTCGATGGCTATCCCCGTAGGTCTCAACAGCATACAACCGTAATACGGTGCGATCTTCAAGTCGCTAAGTGGTTTTACAACTTTTTTACTTATCTCTTTCTTCATATCTCTGAGTATTTCGAACAGATGATATACTTCGACTTCACCTAAATAATCCGGATCTTCATCCAAAAAATCGTTAATAGTATCCAGATTCTCGGGCTGGTCCTTGACTCTTTGGTTTGCCTGCTTTAATACGTTGTAACACATATCGCATAGCGTTACCAGTGTATTCTCACCTTGTTCCTGAGCACAGCACATCGTTCGTATCGGGGCTATCTGGTGTATCAAGTCGTCGGTGGTCAGCGATTGCACGGCACCACAGCAGTACCAGTCGTCCATCTCCACCAGTGGTTTACCCAAGGCCTCCATGACCGCTATGGCACTTTGTTCGTAGTCGCTGGCTTTCGTTTTCAGCGTACATCCGGGATAGTAAAGATAACCATCCATTAGGATCACCCGGTCTCCTTTCTAAGACAGCCCACTACCGCAAGCTGTGGAAGATTCTCAATGTTCTCGATTTTGGCGATGTCTATCATATCTATATTGTCTCTCAGAACTATCTGTCTCACCGCTTCCATTATCTTTGCGATGTCTATGTCCCTGGGGCAGCGTACACTGCAGGTAAAACAAGCGGCACAGATCCACATGGTGTTCTTTTTAAGTATCTCCTCTTTATCTCCCAGTACTATCTTCTTGAATATTCTCTCCGGTAGAACGTCCATATCCTTAACGAAAGGACATCCGGCTGAACAAGTACCACATCTGATACATGCGTTGACCGACTGTCCCGAGAGTTCTTCCACCTTCTCCAAAAAGGTGTGGTCCGGATTAACCTTCATTGGCCATCCCCCATTCCCTGTTCCAACGTTCTATATTTTCGTTTATTTGAATCGTGCAATGTTACCTTGAGCGGGGTCTCGCCCATTGCAGAATGAGTCGCACAAGCTAGACAGGGGTCATATGCCCTGAAGGCACGTTCGACACTGTTGAGCATCCCGGGCTGTACGTTTCCACCGTCTACGTATTTCTTTGCAGCATCGGTGATACTCATGGAGATCGGAGCTGCGTTGTGCACTGTTGCAACTATCAGATTGACATCATCCATCAATCCTTCTTTGTTAACATGATAATCGTGTATGAGAACACCCCTGGCGGCTTCGACTATTCCTACGCCTCTACCCGGTTCACCCGGTTCGTTTCTTATGTCATCACTCTCCAGGGCGTCATCCGCAGTCAGTTGCTGCACCAGTTCCGCGGCCTGTATAACTTCGATAAGTCTTGCCCAATGATACGCAAGGGTTGAATGCACAGGACGACCCAATGTTTCGAACATCTCTTCGTATTCCTTTTGAGCTATGGGCGTCTTCATACCGTCGGCGGCGTTTATTCTTCCCAAAGGTCCTACCCGGTAAACACCGGAATCCGGTCCGTCGACGAATCCTTTCCAACCGACTTCTTTCAGATATGGGAATTTCATGTAGCTCCAGGGTTCGACATGTTCCCGTATAACGTCCAAATAATCGGCACCGGTAAAGCTTGTGAACTGTTTTCCTTCTTGATCAACCACATTCACCTTACCGCCTGTGTGGCTCAATTTACCGTCTTCAACCAGACCCATGCTGTATAGTTCCAAACGATCTTCCAGTATAGGCTCTTTGTATATCTCAAGTACCTTTTCCTTGAAAAGCCCTAAAGTGAACTGTGAAAAGTCGACCATCTCCTGTGACATGGCCTGTATCTCTTCCCGCTCATCCTTCTTTAACGATTTGGTAACACCTCCGGGTACACCGAAGCACGGATGTACCGCCTTGCCGCCGAGGGTGCTGATAATCTTCTGTCCCTTCGCCCTTTCCTTGATCACCTTCTTGCCGATATCGAGTCCAACTTTTTGTATCACACCGAGTATGTTCCTTTCGGCAGGAGGTGCATCTACACCGACTACGAAGTCCGGACTGGCTAGGAAATAGAAGTGTAGAAGATGATCCGCGTAGATGTATCCGTTATAGAATAACTCTCTCAGATCCAAAGCGGTCTCGGTCGGTTCGACACCATAGGCATCGTCCAGAGCTTTGGTGGATGCGAGATGATGCGCCACCGGACATACACCGCATATTCTGCTTGTGATCGTTGGCATATCTTCAGAACGGCGTCCTTGACAAAATTTTTCGAACCCTTTGAACTCTGGTACTTGGAGATAGGCGTTCTTAACGTTTTTTTCTTCATCCAGAAAGATGTCTATCTTTCCATGTCCTTCTAACCTTGTGATCGGGTCTATCGATATCTTATTCATGTTTATCCCTCCTCTTGTACTGGAGGTAGCTTTTCGGAAGACTGAATCTGTAGAAAGAGCCGGTTGGGTCTCTTACACTCTTAACGATGTCTATGATATCATCTTCTTCCATCCTTTCCTCTCCCTCGACACCGAGAACCG
>SKVC01000044.1 GCA_007129655.1 Thermoplasmata archaeon | reverse complement strand
TCCTTTATCAAAACTTCTGAGATACCTCGGTTCTTCATTATTCCCATTGCCTGCGAAAGCGTTTCGTCCTTTCTAACTGCGACCAAGTTCTTAGTCATGATGTCTTTTGCCTTGTAGTCGTCGATTCCCGCCATGTTTACACCTTTTATCTATTTTATACTACATGAGTTAGTCGAATATATAAAATGATTGTTCCCTCAATCTACTCAAATGAAACAAAATTGTTTAATACCGCACCGCAGATAGCCTCTAAAAGGTGTAATCATGAGAGAAGTAACAGATTATATATACAAACAGGTAGACAAGCATCACGAATGGTTTTCCAAATCGTTACCAATGATAGCGTCGGAAAACGTCATAAGCCCCATGGCAAGAGAACTGCTCATATCGGATTTCCACGATAGGTATGCAGAGGGAGCGCCGGGAGCAAGATATTATCAAGGAAACATATACGTTGATAAAGTGGAGCTCAAAGTGGATGAGATAGCTAGAAAACTATTCGATGCGGAATACGCCGATGTACGCCCGATATCAGGGACCAACGCTAACATGGCGGTATTAATGGCATTGGGTGGACCGGACAAAAGCATAACTTCTGTTGACGTTTCTGATGGAGCACATATCAGCAGCGCACAATTCGGTTCTGTCGGATTAAGGGGAATGAAACCAAAAACATATCCCTTCGATGTGGATGAAATGAATATCGATGTCGATGGAACAAAGAAGATGCTGCTAAAAGAGAAACCGGATATAGCCCTTTTCGGCCAATCCGTATTTTTGTTCCCTACTCCCTTGAAAGAACTCGAAGACACATTCCAGGAAATCGGTTGTCATACATGGTATGATGCGGCACATGTTCTAGGCCTTATCGCCGGCGGTGAATTTCAAGATCCTTTGAAAGAGGGTATTGAAGTGATCACAGGAAGCACGCATAAAACACTTCCCGGACCTCAACACGGAATAATACTGGCAAATCCCAGAGATGAAGAGATGCAGCAAAAACTGTTCTATGGAGTATTTCCCGGAGTGCTATCTAACCATCACTTGCATGCAATGGCCGCTCTCGGCGTGTCACTTGAAGAACATATGGAATTCGGCGTGGAATACGCTAAACAAATAATCAAAAACGCCCAGGCATTGGGACAGGCACTTTATGAACGCGGATTCGATGTTATGTGTTCGCATAAAGGATTCACAAAATCACACACCCTTGCCATCGATGTAAGAAAGTATGGTGGAGGCGGAGTTGCTGTTGAGAATATGGAAAAGGCTAATATGATATCCAACAAAAATTTGATGCCATGGGATGATGTTGATAGTGCACTAAATCCAAGTGGTATTAGATTAGGAAGCCAAGAATTGACCCGTTTAGGTATGAAGGAATCTCACATGGCTGAAGTTGCAGAGTTCATTAAAAGAGTGGTCGCAGACAAAGAGTCCCCTGAAGATGTGAAACGTGATGTCGTAGAATTTAGGAACGATTTCAAAAACATACACTATTGTTTCAAGGAAGGTATGCCTGCACACAAAAGATTCAGCTTCCTAAACGACTGATCAATCTATATGGTGTTTGTAGTCCTCTGCGGAGATCAGTGAATCCAACTCGGATTTATCTGTGATATCGATCACAGCTATCCATCCGTCACCATAGGGATCTTCGTTTATTATCTCTGAAGAATCTTCAAGCTCTTCGTTAACTTTAACGATAGTACCCGATAGAGGAGCGTATAGATCTGAAACCGTTTTTACGGATTCCACAGCGCCTACCATCTCCCCCTTCTCCACTTTATCTCCTACTTCCGGGAGCTCAACATAAACTATCTCTCCCAGCTCGCTTTGTGCATAATCTGTAATCCCGTATCGTATGGTATTATCCTTTTCTATATTAACCCATTCGTGGTCTTCGGTATATCTTAAATCTTCTGGAATCTTAGGCATTTTTTGCACCGAACAGACATTAAAAAGGTATTATTTAAGTTAATCGCCATCTCGACCATCAAAGACGATATCACCGTTTACGACGGTCATAACGATCTCGATGTCTTCTATATTATCTGAATCTAGTGGATTTTCCGAAAGTACCACAAAGTCGGCGTCCATGTCATCTTCGATCTTACCAAAATCATCTTCGTCGTTTCCGATAAATGCACCATTTACTGTGTAACATTGAAGAGCGTTATATGTGGATATTCTTTGTTCGAGTATGGGGTGATTCACAGCGGAAAAAACACCGAATATAGGCCCTATGGGCATAGTATCCGAACCGAATGCCATCTTAACCAATGCCCTTTGTGCATCCCAATATGGATTGCAGTTGTTAAATCGTTCTGGTCCAAGCCTCCTTTCATTCATACCTCCGGGTTGCGACCAGACATAAGCGAAATTTGGTTGTACTGATAGAGTAAGTCCCAGGTCTCTGATTCGCCGAATATGTTTTTCCGATAAAACTTCTGCGTGTTCTACCCTATGACGTAGATCTCTTGTACGACTAGATGCATTCTCAAAGGCCTCTAGTAGTGTGGATATGGCTCGATCTCCAATAGCATGCGCCATCACCTGCAGACCTTTAGACTCGGCCTTTTCAATTATATCCTCTATCTCTTCTTGAGATAACAGAAGCATCCCTCTATTACCAGGATCATCTGCATAATCGTCTTCCAAAGCCGCTGTATGGGCTCCCAAGGAACCGTCTACGAATATTTTGACACCACGGAGTGATAGATAAGGGCTTCTATCCACGGGTTCGATATTATCTATATTATTATGACGCATATAACATCTGATTCTTAGGTCTAGCAAACCCTCATGGTCTAGTTCTTTATAGGCCTCCCAATCTTCGTTATCTACTATGTCATGAACACATGTGATCCCTAAACTCTGTGCTTCCTTGATAGCTCTGAGGATAGCTTGTTTTCTATCTTCTTTTGTTATTCCTATCGCTTTGTCGAGATGCCAAACGGGATCTTCTTTGAGAACGCCGGTATCTTTGTTTATATTCACATCTTCTTCCATTTTGCCTAATGCAGCAGTATTCGCTACAGCTATATGGGTACAAACACGCTTGATGATTATAGGTACTTCCGATGATATCTCGTCTAGTTTATTCCTATCCGGCAATTTATCTGTTTTCCATTTAGTTTCATCGAAGTTGATTCCGACTATCCAGCTATCATCATTTGATTCAGCCCGTATTTTCAGTTCCTTTGATAGATAGTATTTCGCTTCTTCAAAAGATGAAGCCTCCGAAAGATCGATATTTACCATATCTAACCCAAGCTTAACAAGATGTGTGTGAGCATCGATAAAACCAGGTAGCACTGTCGAACCTTGTATATTCAGAGTTTCATCGCTTTTATCCATTATAGAATCGTAGTCGCCTATGTAACATATCTTCCTGTCTTTTACAGCAAAACCATGAAAGACCTTTTTACGTCCAGAAAAGGGTATGACGTTACAATTAATAAATCCGGAAGTTATATAAATGCCCCCTGATAGGGTTTTAAAGGTTATCCTCTATTTTGTTTATTATTTCATAGGCTTGGGATATTACCTTATCAACGTCTCCTTTTTTGGGCATTTTTAAAGCGAGCAAAGCCTTCGAGCCGCAATTTAGTATCAGGATGTATGTGTTTTTTAGATCGATCGTTACATGGGATAATTTTTCTCTTAATTCCGATGTTGCTGTTTCTGCAGCCCCCAAAAGGATGGCCGACATGGCAACAAAAGTTTCCCTATGTACGTTTTCGGGCACATTACCTGCTATATGCATTCCGCTACGTGATATCACTGTTGCATCGGTTATGTCCGAGTCGTTTTTCAACCCGTCCAACAACTTTTCTATTGAATTTGATGGTGACATTTTAACCACTATGTTTGAACCTTTTATTCTCAAGTTAATCGCACAGGGTGATTAAAAATGTTTGCATGCAACGATTCCAAGGCAAAGAATATTTATCATAGAATAATCTTCTCTCTAATCCACGCATGATTGAGGATTGCCATCCACTTATGTCTCGTTCATAGAACTCGACATGCCCTGGACTATCGTCCACTTATGTCTCGTTCATAGAACTCGACATGCC
>SKVC01000096.1 GCA_007129655.1 Thermoplasmata archaeon | reverse complement strand
TTGATAATTTTCCTTTGATATCGAGACCGCAGAGGGGCTGGAAAAAGGCTGCCGTAGATGCTCTTGAATTAGAGGGTGACGAGATCGTTCTTGATGTAGGCGCCGGCAGCGGACAGATCCTTACCGCCATCGCTAAACGGCTGGAAGATGGTAAAGCCATCGGGACGGACATAAGCGAAGGGATGATACGAGTTGCTAGTGAAAGGATAGAGCGCGAGAAATTGACCGGATGCGCCGAAGCACTCAAGGACGATATAGAGGATTCTTCATTTCCCGACAATTATTTTGATCGAATAATCGCTACATTTACCTTCACAACTATACCGGAACCTAAAGTTGCAGCACAAGAATGCGCAAGGATCCTAAAGCCCGACGGAAAGATGATAGTTTTAGATACAGGTAAACCGGAGAAGATATACGGACAACCTCTTTTCATACCTATGATGTTATCAGCCAAACTATTCGGACGTACGCATATGGACCGAGATATAGAAGGTATCCTGAAGGATACATTCCAAGTGAAAAGACAGGCAGATAATCTCTTGGGGATGGTGTATAGATTAGAATGCAAGACAATAGACCAATATGTTTAAGTAGGCAGTGTATAAATTGGGTGAGAATATGGAGTTCAAAGTATTGGAGAAAACGAAAGATAGTCTGCTATTGAAGGTCCTGGACGACGAGCCGAGTGTGATGTACCCGATAATGGAACAGTTACTCTCTGAGGAGCGTGTAAAAGACGTAACTTATTCCGTCGAACACGCAGATCTAGATGAACCAGAACTGTATATAAAAGCTAAAAAGGGAGAAGACCCTAGCCAAATTCTCACAGACATAGCGAAAGATATTCAAACAGAGTTCTCCAACCTGTACGATGAATTGTTTCCTGAAGAAGAATGACGGGGGAATAGATGGAACGTAAGGTGGGTATCGAACTTTTCTTCACCAAAACAGAAGGCGTAGGTGGACGTCTCAAGAAGTATCCTGAAGATTTCGTGGTAAAGGAATTGATCGATCTACCGGAATCTGTAGATGAAGGAGAATACACCATCGCTAAGGTTTGGTCACGTAACTGGGAAACGAACAGATTGGTTAACTCTCTAGCCAGGGAACTTCACATAGACAGGCGGTGTATCGATTTTGCCGGAACCAAGGATAAAAGAGCTATCACAACCCAGTGGATGTCTTTTAAAGCTGAGCGGGAGAAACTGGAAGAGATAAGTCTGAGGGACATAGAGATCACCGAGGCATATACTGCTAAAAATAATCTTTACATCGGATCGCACTGGGGTAATCGTTTCGATATAATCGTTAGAGACATGGATAATGATATTGAAGAAGCCGAAGAACTAGCTGAAGGCATATCGGCGGAGCTCAAGGAAGCCGGTGGTTTTCCAAACTGGTTCGGTGTTCAGAGATTCGGCACAATACGTCCCATAACACATGAGGTAGGCCGGCTGATCATCGAAGGCAAATATGAAGATGCCGTCAAGTTGTACATCGCCGAACCCATGGAAAGCGAGAGTGATGTATGCTATGAGGCGAGGGAATTTTTACAGGATACATGGGAATACAAAAAGGCCCTTGAAATATTTCCGCCCGGTCTTACTTTCGAAAGGATGATGATAAAACATCTAGTCGATAAACCCGAGGATTACACAGGTGCTTTGAAAAGATTACCGGATAATCTTCTCCGGATGTTCGTCCACGCTTTCCAGTCCTACTTATTCAACCGTATGATTAGTTTAAGAGCCGAGAAAGCTCTCCCACTAAACGACGCCGTACCCGGAGACGTACTTCTTCCGACAGATAGAAAGGGTATGCCGAATGTAGATACACCGGTGGAGATAAACGAAAGAAACGTTAAAAAAGCCTCAAAAATGGTGAAAGAAGGAAAAGCCTATGTCAGCGCACCGCTTTTTGGATTCAATTCTAAGTTGTCAAGCGGTGAACAGGGAGAAATAGAGCGATATATATTGGAAAAAGAAGGAATAAATAAGAAAGACCTCATAATCCCTGAGATACCGAATATTTCATCCAAGGGAACAAGACGGGCTATATTCGCACCCATAAAAGATCTTGACTGGCAAATAGATGCCGGTGGCCTTAGATTGTCTTTCAGCTTGTTCAAAGGAACCTACGCAACTTCTCTTCTAAGAGAATATATGAAACTCCCTGACGGTGATTCCCGACTTTACAGCTAGAACATTTCTTTTATTTTCAACATATCCAAAAAGGACGCGTCTACTTTTACCAATTTTCGAGCGTAAGCCTCCATACCTCTCATCTCTCCGTCCATCAACGCTTTGATGGTGTCCGTGTCTGTGGTGATAGTAATATCTGCGTTTTTCAATGCACCTTCTTTGATATCCCCAACCTCACCTTCTGAGATATTAAAATGATAGTTACCATCATCCTTAAAGTTGATTGAAATATCTTTTTCGAAATCCTTCAGTTTCTTGGCAACTTTTTCATCCTCTTCAAGTTTACCACGATATTTTACAACCATATCTTCGAGTATTTTCTTGACTTCTTCTTTATCTGCCATGGATTTTCAACTCTTTTGTGTTAGATATTTTACATACCTAAATACTTTTACTATTTTGCAGAGTTGTAACAAAGGGTATATAAACTTATTCAAAGTGTCATACACCGCCTTTTTATAGTTCCCGAATAAGTGAAAAAAAAATCGTCTGACGAAACCTTTTTTTACACTACCTTATATGCGGTATATCCCTAAAACTAACCCGTTCATATTGGCTTTACACTCCTTGTGTTTTTATTCCAAGGACGTTCGGTGGTAAAGGGGGAGATATCATGGCAGAAAATGTGTTCAGTAGCTACATAAGATCAAAACCCATCTTCAAAGGAGATAGGGATATACTACGTACATCATACATACCGGAAGAGTTACCACATCGAGAGGAGTATATAGAAAATCTGGCCTCGATCATGGTGACTGCTTTAAGAGGTAACAGACCATCTAATGTTCTTCTATTCGGTAAAACCGGAACCGGAAAAACAGCCGTCGTACGTTATCTAGAACGTGAGATCGAAAGATTGAAGATGGAAGACAGCAACAGCGATCTAGATGATGCATTTACAGACTATAACGTTCATCGTGTAGAATATGTTTACATCAACTGTGAAGTGGTGGATACTCACTACGGTGTGATGAAGAATATAGGAAACAAATTTATCGATAGCTGGAGCGAACAGATACCCTTTACCGGATGGCCAATGGAAAAGGTGTATGATGCGTTGAAAGAAAGGATAGACGAGAAACCTCGTGTTGTGGTGATAATTCTAGACGAGCTCGATAAACTCGTAACAAAGAGCGGAGATTCAGTACTATATCATCTTTCAAAGATCAATTCCGAATTGAAAAATAGTAAAGTTAGTCTGATCGGCATCTCAAACAATCTTAAGTTCACCGAATTTTTAGACCCTAGAGTGAAGAGTCGATTAGGTGAAGAAAAGATGATATTCCCACCTTACAATGCAGATCAACTTAAGGACATCTTGGGGGAACGGATCAGACAAGCCTTCGGTGAAATTGACATAATGGAAGGTGACGTTATAGCACTCTGCGCCGCGTTAGCAGCCCAAGAACACGGGGATGCTCGGAGGGCTTTAGACCTGTTGAGGATATCTACCGAATTAGCGGAAAGAGAGAAATGTTCAAAAGTTACCACGAATCACGTTTACAAAGCCAAGAACAAGATCGAGCAAGATTGTGTGAGGGAAGCCGTGATAACTCTACCTACTCACTCCAAATTGGTCATGTATTCCATCCTATTGATGTCTAAAAATGGTGGTGAAAAACTAACTACTGGAGAGGTATATTCCGGTTACGAAGAATTGTGTGCTAAATCAGGAATAGACACCCTTACTCAAAGGAGGATCGCCGACTTGATATCCGAATTAGATATGTTGGGTTTGATTCTCGCACGGGTCAAATCCTTCGGTAGAAGAGGACGCACACGAGAGATACAAGCGAGCGTGCCCCGGATGGAAACCATAAAAACCATAGAAGAGGATGATTGCATAAAAGTGGTCAGCGAACTAGAATCATCCAACCTTACCCAGACGAAGCTTATTTGATGGTTGACGGAGGGTCTGTATTCTCAAAATTCTCTTCTT
>SKVC01000106.1 GCA_007129655.1 Thermoplasmata archaeon | reverse complement strand
TTTGATTCCTCAGCATCGAAGTCTTCGACTATCTTTATCAGATCTTCCTCAAAATCGAGGTGGTGTTCTTCTAGTTTCGAAATATATTTATCGTAGTCGAAGCCGCCGTATATGAGCATCGAGAGTATATCTATAGCATCCTTTTTACCTTTCACACTTCCTCTTCTATCGATCTCGGCATTCTGTTTTAGGATGATCAGGTCCTCCAAAACGGGGACGGTGAATCCCTCTATCTTCGTTACTTCCATATCTTCCAAGGGAAAACCGAGTTCCGAATAGTATTTTACGTAGATATCTATATCGAATTTATCCTTCTTGATCTCATATTTTTTCAGTCGATCGTTCTTGGTCACATCGAAGTCTTTCTTCAGTTTACCGAGGGTTTCAAAATCTATGACGATGTCTATGACCTTGGATTTGTGCTGCTTCGTCCAGAGATATACCGCCCATCCGCATATCAGGATAAAATCGTATCTTTTGGAAAACTTCTGTAGGCTCTCCCAGCTCGCTTTCGTCAGTGCTTCATTCCAGTATTCTGTCATACATCTCCCTCGTAAATTCCCTAGCATACCATTCTTTCATATTCCACAGGTCTGCGAAAATCAGTGCGTCGTTGATTTTCATCTCCTTTTTGAGGACAAAGAGATTCGGAGGACCCTTGGTTTTTGGAAATCTTTTTTTGATCTCATCCAGACCTTGTTCATCTGCATATACATAGACCTCGGAATAATCCGCCGGTACATCCTCATATCTCAATTTGTACGCCGTGTATGCGGTGAATTCTACACCGCCAGGCATGGACCTCTCTATCTCCCTGACCTTTTCGTTAACCCTTGTTCGATATACGATATCTTTTTCAGTATTCCTTATACTCGACATGTACATCAATATCTTCTCTTTATCACGGGTCTTTAAACTCCTACTGTATATCTCGACGGCACCCATCTTTTCCAGCTTCTTTACCGCTCTGTTCACGGTACTTAAAGACATATCCTGTTCTCGGGATATCTCGGCTTGTGTGGTATTCTCGTGGTCTATCAACCACGCGCACACCATGACTGCTTTCTTCATCTTTCGATATATCTGATGGTTTCTTTATATATCTTTCGATTATACGGAAATATGGTTAAATTATCGAAAGTACAAGGGCGATTACCTGGAGATGGGCGGAGCCGGTATCTTCCGGGAAGAGGTTACCCGGCTACACGGTATCGACTGCCCGTTGCTGGCATAAGCATCCTTCGTTTCGATGGTGATCAGGGGATGTGGACTTCGATCATCATTATCGCTCTTATTGTTGCAGGCATCGCTATTTGTACGGTACTTGTTATAAAACATAAGAAAGATGAAAAGGCGCGAGTGTAATCTTTTGTCGGACTTATTATCTATGGGGGGATACTAATCTCTTTGAGTAACTTAAATTAGAGAAGATGTTTCTCTCTTCAATAAAGGGGGTGCCTTCCGCAGAAAAACGCAGTCTTTTGAAGGAAAGGAATCTATAATTCCTGTGTATATCCCTAGGTTACTCGTACCACCGCTGTAACCCGTTAAAACCTTATATCACCTATCTCATCTCGGGTACATGGCAAAAGTTGATAACAAGTTGCTTAGTCTTCTGGAGTCCGGGGAAGAACTGATGAGTACCGAGAATCTGATAATGGAGTCGGTGAAGGATCTCATCAAAGACGAAATAAAGGAACACATACACGAAAAACTTGACGAGAACGAAGAGCTGAAGGCCGAATTCAAAAAGGGAGTCGAGATGATGCTGGAGGCCAAGGCAAAGGAAGCCTTCGCCTATGCGGTGATCGCCAAGGCCAGTACCGACCTGGGCATGGAGTTGATACCTCCGAAGCTCAAAGAGGAGATGAGGAAGAAATTGTCCAAGGTACTGGAAGAAGAGATAGAGTCGATAATGGCACCGTGATATACACTTGTATGGCCATGCAAAAGTAATATATACAATGTTATCGTAGAAAGAACATACAATGGACGATGACGTATTAGGCGGTCTGAACGGTGCCTATCTTAACCTGAAAGAGAGGATGGGCAAGCCCAGTAAAGATGAGATATTAGAGGGCAATATAACTACTGTGATATTCAAGCTAGGCTGGCCCATGATGATATCGTCCCTTTTGATGACTCTTTACAACTTGATCGACACCATCTGGCTGGGCCGTCTTCCCGGCGATGAAGCCGTTTACTCCGTAGGCGCTATGGGTATGTCATGGTCCTTCGTTTTCTTACTGATGGGCATAGGCATGGGATTCGGCGTTGCCGCTTTAGCTCTGGTATCACAGCATACCGGGGCTAAGCGTTACGAAGAAGCTGCCAGAGATGCAGGACAATTGTACACACTCTCAATATTGTTCTCATTGGCCGTCGGGATAATCGGCTTCTTTATCACTCCTTATCTCTTAGATATTTTAACAGGTTCGGGCGAGGACGCAGCAGCCCTGGCATATTACGGAACGCGTTATCTGCAGGTAATATTCCTGGGACTTCCCTTCATGTTCATGTTCTTTTCATTTTCATTTATAATGCGGGGTTGGGGCGACACCATCACTCCCATGAAGATAACTGCTATCACAGTTGTGATCAATCTTTTTCTGGATCCCATACTCATCTTCGGTTGGGGTCCGATACCCATGATGGGCATACGTGGTGCTGCTATAGCAACCGTAACATCCAGAGGCATAGGAGCGGTCACCGGACTTTACTTGCTGCTCTCAGGCTGGCACGGTCTCGATATGAAGGCCCGTTATATGATCCCGGTCTGGAAGAAGATAAAAAAGATACTGAAGATCGGTCTCCCGGCAGCCGTTGGCAACGAGGGAAGCGCCATCGGTTTTGTCGTACTCTGGTACTTCATAAATAGATTACCGAACCAGGCGACCGCCGCAGGCGCATACAGCGCAGGAAACCGAATACTCAACATCACTTTCCTGGTCATGGGCGGCCTGGCCATGGCTATGAGCACCATGGTGGGACAATCCCTAGGCGCTGATGATGAAAAGCGTGCAGAGGATGTTACAAAGAAAGGTATGACTCTTATGTTCTTACTGATGAGTGCCATCGCCATCGTTCTTTTCCTGGCTAGAAGATTACTCATCGGATTCATAATACCCGGGCAGCCCGAGGTCATAGAAGAGGGAGCGATGTTCCTGATGATATTCGCCCTTGCCATGCCATTCTTCGGGCTGTTCAGAGGAGTGACCTCGGTACTTGGAGGTTCAGGCCATACCGGACAGCAGATGATATTAAGTCTCACCAGATTATGGGGGCTAAGAATACCACTAGTGGTGATATTTGCCTTCGTACTGGGCTGGTATTCAACAGGTGTCTGGATGGGTATGGCTCTCAGCAACGTTATCGGTGCGATCATCGCACTCTTCATACTGTCATTAGGCAAATGGAAAGAGAAGGTTATCGAGGATGATCCTTTAGAATCACCTAAAACATAAATACTACCGACGCAAAAACGGATCACGATGAAGTTCTACGTCGAGAGTTACGGCTGTACCATGAACCAGGGCGAAACCGAGATGCTGGCTAAAGACTATACCCTCAAAGGCCATGAGCGAGTGAACACTCTCGACGAAGCAGATATGGTGATGATCGGTACTTGTGTGGTCATCACTAAAACAGAGAACAGGATGAAAAGGCGTATCAAAGAACTCTCAAAAACCTGTTCAAATATCGTTGTTACCGGCTGCCTGACCACTATAGATGATCATATCGATAGTTTGTGTTCCTCTGCAAAAGTAGTTCCTCCTTCAGAAATACCGATGACTCTTGAAGGCGACTACAACACCCGTATGGCCGTGATACCGATATCCTCCGGCTGTATCGGTCGATGTGCATACTGTATAACCAAACTGGCTAGAGGAGATCTCAGAAGCCGGCCTATAGATGAAATCGTGGAAAAATTCAGAAATATGATAAAATCCGATGTAAAAGAGATCCGTTTATCCAGTCAGGATAATGCTTCCTACGGCATAGACATGGACGTAAATCTAACGGATTTACTGCATATACTTACCGAATTCCATGGAGATCATCGTATCCGAATAGGTATGATGAATCCGGATACTGCAGAAACCGTACTCGAAGAACTGAAAATTATACTGCAAAGTCCCAATATATACAAATTCCTACATCTACCGCTCCAGTCGGGTTCAGACGATATACTTCGACGTATGAACAGAAAATACACGGTTCA
>SKVC01000154.1 GCA_007129655.1 Thermoplasmata archaeon | reverse complement strand
ACAGATGTTTTGATGCTTTCGTGATGATGGCCTTCGTACTCGGATATATCTACGACATAGAGTGCTATGGCCTTAACACCCAGAGTCTTAGCCATCCATAATCCTTCCTCCACACCTCTCTTAGCACAATCCGATCCATCCGTTGGTATGATCACTTTCTCGTACATAGTAAAGTGATAACGGAGAGATATAAAAAACCTTTCAGTCGTGTGAGCAAAACCAAAGGTATTGTGAATAGAAGGGATTTGCCAAAATTCCTACATATCAACAAAGTTTATAATCCATATGTGTTTGATTCGATTTGATGCACAAAACATGCGACGTTATGATGGAGAAGAACATCTTAGACGAAAACAACCGACTGGCGGAGAAGAATTCTTCCCTACTAGAAAAACACGGTATACGAGCATTCAACGTACTCGGTGCCATCGGTTCAGGTAAAACGACCATTATCGAGACTCTATCCGAAGAGATAGAGAACTTACGGGTAGGCGCTATCGCCGGAGACCTGGCAGGTCAAGACGATTATCTGCGATTTAAGAGTCACGATATCCCGGCTGTGGCCATAAACACCGGGAAGGACTGCCATTTGGACGCGCATTATGTTAGTCACGCCTTGGAAGACCTGCCGTTGGATGAAATAGACATATTGTTCATCGAAAACGTCGGCAACCTCATTTGTCCCGTGGATTTTCCCCTGGGTACCGAGATGAGCATCGTTGTGATATCTGTTACCGAAGGGGACGATATGATACGTAAACATCCTTTGATCTTCGCACGATCTGAAATCTCCGTCATCAACAAGATAGACCTGGCTGATGTGATGGATGTGGATATAAACGTGATAGAAACTGACTTCAGAAAGATCAATCCCCATGGTAAGTTGATCAAACTCGATGCAAGAAAGGGTGATGGTTTGGAAGAACTGGCCGAATCTATCGGTGTACCTTATTCTTTACCTTTGTAATAAGGTGAATCCTCTAATCTTACCACAGAAGTGGTATCTCTATTTTTGTAGAATTCACGACGCTTCTCAACGGCTACGCCGACTATGAAGCTGCTACCTATCAATATACCGACCAATAACGAGGGTAATCGAGATATCGGCTCCGGTATGGGTAGCACAGAGCTACCGACCATGGTTTTCTCCATCTCTATGGAGTTGATGGATATTTTGTCTACTTCCGGATTGTAGTCTACTCCCAGGAAGAAGTTGTTTTCACCGGGGACATATGTAGTATTAGATTCCGTGCCATCTACTCTTGCATCGGTACTCCAGCTGTAATATCCGTTATGGTTATCAACAGATAGTTCGAAAAATTCTATCTGTTCTTTACCTGGAATCGTATCGCCGGGTGAACGTCGGACAACACCGGGGGTCAATAACTCTTGAACTATGAAAAATCTCCCTTCGGATAGTTCGGGTATAT
The DNA here is from genome assembly GCA_007129655.1 of Thermoplasmata archaeon. Lineage (GTDB taxonomy): Archaea > Thermoplasmatota > Thermoplasmata > Halarchaeoplasmatales > Halarchaeoplasmataceae > Haladaptatiplasma. Next base: position 13,367 of record SKVC01000154.1, on the reverse strand, counting down.
CCTCTAACGTAAAGGAAAACGATATCTCTGAAACAGAGGAGGCCGAGAATATGTTCAATGAAAGGTAAAGATGTCCGAGATTTTGACCGTCGGCTTCTACCGGACGATCGAGTTTGATGTTCATGTGGGGGAATTGTTCGTCTGGGATAACTTTATGATCCACGTTCCAATCACCTTCTGAAAGATCTACTGCGTAATTCATGTCATCTGATTCAAACAAAAGATAGCTGTACCTTACACCATAGAGCTCTGCTCCCTCTTTGTAAAGTTGAATGGTAGGGCCTTCTTCAGAGGAATAGAACACATCGATATCGTTTACCTCTCCCAGTGATCCTTCCTGTGAAAGGACACCGATTGAACCTACAGATATGACTAATAATAAGAATGCGAGGAAAACCCCGAAACGGGTGCCGATCTTTGTTCTTTGTTTCATTTTTACACCTTCTTTAAAGAAAAACCCCTAAAAAGGGGTTGAGGAGGTTGTTATAGTGAGGTTAGAGGAGGAGTTTTTTTTATCTTTATAGTTATAACAGAGATAAGGTAATATAAAAGGAGTTTCGCACAGTTCTCGAACTGGAGCCTTATTCTATACCGAAAACGGACTCTAAGATAAGAGGTGCTACAGTAACTTCATTTCCTTTGCCCTCGATGGTATCCGTACAGAAAATACTATCGCAGACTCCCTTCAATCGTTGGAATGCATCGCCTACGAAGATACCATGCGTACAACCGACATGGACCTCGTCAGCACCTTGTTCTGCCAACTGTTTAGCGGCTTCAAACATGGTACCCCCTGTAGATATTATATCGTCTAGGATTACTACGGTCTTGCCTTCGACTTCAATACCCTTGGGTTCTATCTTAACCGTTTCTCCGTCTATACGCTCTTTAACTAGATAGTCCCATTCGATTTCGACTTCTTCGGCGGCCTTTTTGATGCGTTGAATACCGCCTTCGTCCGGGGACAAGAATAGGTCCGGATCGTAGAGCTCGGCGTGATCTGCAAGCCATGACATGGCACTTAGATTAGTTGCGGGTATCGAAAAGAAATCTGTTATCTTACTAGAATGGAGGTCGATGCTGTAGAATGAATTAGCCTCTATCTCGATCCTACGTGCGATGGCTCTGGAACTGATGGCTTCTCCGTCACTAAAACATTGATCCTGTCTTCCGTAGGAAAAATATGGAACGACGATGTTGAGCGAGGACGCGCCACCTTGGAACACGGCATCCTGTAAAAAAAACAAGTCTAATAGATTTTCCGACGGGTGCGTGGTATGAACTAAAACGCAGTCTTCACCGCTTACATCGCCTTTTAAATGAACGTATCTCTCCCCATCCGGGAATATTTTGTGTTCTACATCTACGGCATTTCCATCGAGGCTTTTTTCAAGTCTATCGCACAGCGCCGGAGAACCTGGTCCTTTCACCAACATGATAACACGGATAAAGTACAAGGGGGTTTTAGAATTTTCGTTTGACATCTAGTCACCACAGGCCATCAAACTTATATAGTACCATAAACTAAATTTAGTATCCATGAACAGGGAACAGTTGGTCGACGACGTAAGAGAAGTACTGGCTAAAGCGGGATTTTACCTCTCTGAAAAACACTACGAGAGAGGGATAAGCTTCGACATAATAGCACGAAGGGATAACATCCTGCTGATAATCAATGTCATGGTCAACGCAGACAGCTCTCGGATAGAAAATGCAAAAGAGATACAGATCCTTGCCAAGGCACTCAACGGTTCTCCACTGTTTATTTCTATTAAAGGGGGACGACGTCGTCTGGAACGCGGCGTTATTTATTCACGGAGGGGGATCCCCGTTATATCTCCGGAAACCATGGACGACATGTTTCTGGAAGGAATTCCACCCTATGTTTTCTCTGCCCCGGGTGGCTTCTACGTTTCCATAGATTCAGAGATACTTAGAAAAGCCAGGAGCGAACAGAGTATATCCCTAGGTACTTTAGCTGAAATAGCGGGAGTTTCGCGTAAAGCCATTCAGAAGTACGAAGACGGTATGGGCGCCGACCTCGATGTGGCACTCAGGATCGAAGAATTCCTGGGAAAGAGCCTGATAATGCCTCTGAACCCTTTTGAGTACAGCAAAGAAGAAGCGGAAGATCTCGAGATGCTTGACATGAAAGACGACTTCAAGAGATCCATCTTTGAGTCCCTGCTAACAATCGGCTATGATATCGTACCCACCCATCACTGTCCCTTCGAGGCCATAACATCGGATGATGATACCGTGCTGCTCAGCGGACTGGTTTCCAAAGGTAATACAGACCTAAAAAGTAAAGCCAAGATAGTGACTAACCTGTCTTCGGTAACTGAAAAAAGATCAGTGATATTCCTGGATAAAAGATACAAAAAAACAAGCATCGAAGGAACGCCTTTGATATCCCATAGAGAACTCATATATATTGATTCAAAAAGTGATATCCTAGAATTACTGAAAGAGCGGACGGAAAAGGGGTGAAAGTGTGTATACACTTAAAACCCCGGAAAACAATCGTATATACTTAGAAGGTGTAGTTAAAGGTCTTGTTACAGAATCTACCCGACTTAAAGAAATTTATGAAGTGGTGGATTTTTCTATAGGAGGGCTTCCGATCTCCGCCGAAGAGCTAGAAACTCTTAAAAGTTTAGAGGATCCGGCGAACCTGGATTACGAAATGAGCATCCCAGAGCTGGCATATGCTAGAAATCTGAAAAGGTTTGGTGACGTGATGATACCGCCACCATCTTATACGGACTTCTTAAAATACTGCGATCTCGAAGATATCAAAGTTCACCCCATAGATATGGATGATGATCATTTTACCATGGCCTACTGTAAGCATGTATCCGGAGCTAATTGGATAATGCAGTCTTTCCGGGAAAAGAGGCTATTAAAGAAGGATATATCCGGCGACAGCCCTAAAAATTTCGCACTTGAATGGGATACCGTGATAAATAAATTGAAGGGATACAGAGCACTGGAAGAACATCGGGAAGAAGTCATGGGAAAGAATATCAGACGACTCTCCAAGGGCGGAGATATATTCTCAATAATAGAATACGAAAGACTGGATGGTGTATTAAAAATACTAACTTCTGCAAATTGTACGATTTTTTAATGATAAATATTATATACGCTATCTTGGAATAGAGGGCGAGAGAACAGACAAGAGGTTAAATCATGCCGACTAATAAAGATGCGATAAGGCGTAGGTTGGAAAAATATCAAACCAACATAAAGAAACTAAAAAGTCAACGAGTAAAACTTCAGAAGGAACTCGTACGTTTAAGGGATGAAAAGAGGAAGATCCTTAATGATAAAAGAAAAGTGATCGAAGATAAAGACAGGGTTATAAATGAGATGAGGAACCGCCTAAGCGAAGCTGGAGAATTCAAGGATCTAGTGAAAGAAAAAAGATCTTTACTCCAGGACCTTGAAGACGAAAACACACAACTTAGGAAGGAAGTCGAAGAGTTGGATGAAGAAAATAAAGTATTGAACGAAGAGTTGGTTAAGTATGAAGATAGAGAAGGAACTAACTCCATAAGGACTTCCGAAGATTTGGTTCTCCACTCCAATTCACAGGTAGTGGGCGATATTTACTGTGACGGAAAACTAACCTTAGAAGATAATGTATCTGTTAAAGGTTCCATAACCGGAGGGCAAGAGGTAGTTATCGGTGATTCTGTTTTCATTGAAGGGGATATTATGGTCACCGATGGCGGAGTAACAACGGGCTCTGAAGGTGAAATCCAAGGCATGATAAGAGCAGACGGAGTTATTGTCGGTCCAAAATCTTCAGTAGGCGCGATCGAAAGCGACGGTGAAGTGAACATGGGTGAAGAATCCGAAGTCGGCGATATATCCGCTGTAGGAGATGTCAACCTTAAAAAGAATGTAAAGGTAGACGGTAGTATAGAGTACTCCGGAGAATTGAAGGCTGCCAGCAAGGTGGCCATAACCGGCTCTGTTTTACCTTGTTCCGAAGAAGAGATCAAAAAAGAGAGCGTGGAAGATAAGAGCGGAGCCGAGGTATGGGGCGACGAACAAGATGATGAAGAATCTGAGGAAGAAAACAACGAGAATGATAATGTATGTCCCATCTGCGATTCCAGCTCTCCTGAAGGAGCCGACTATTGTAACTCGTGCGGTGCAGAGATACGTAAATGAATATTAGAAGGCGATTTTTATGAGCTTCAGATCTCCTTCAGGAAGAGTGATAAGGAACCCGAAAAAGCTGTCCTTCGATTACGTACCGGACAGGCTGCCTCACAGGGATGAACAGCAGCAAAATTTATTCATGCTGTTTCGAAGAGCCGTGGAAAGCGGGGTTTCACAAAACGCATTTTTACACGGTAATGTGGGAACTGGAAAAACCGCGTCTGCAAAAAGATTCTGTTTGGACTATAAAGAATGGGCATCGGAAAAGGGGAAATCAGTGGAGCATGTTTTTGTAAATTGTAGAAAAAGGAGCAACAAAAGTTCCATAATGTGGAAACTGGTGTCCCATTTTGACAAAAATTTCCCGGATAGGGGTTTCTCCGTGGGAGAGATGATGGAGATAATGAAGAAACATATCAACAAGCACAGTATCCATCTATTCATCATATTAGACGAAGCCGACGCCTTGATTCAACGCGATGGACCCGAGCTTGTTTTCTTGTTATCTCGTTTCGATGACGAAAACGTTACACCCGTAGGTAGCGTTTCTTTGATTTTGATATCACAGAAAAACGTGCTGGAACTCTTGGATGAAAGTGCACTTAGCACTTTTAAAAGGAGTAACCGTATACTTTTTCCTCCTTACGATAAAAACGAAATGAAAGACATATTACTGTATCGTTCAGAACTTGCTCTCTATCCCGGATCGATCGAAGAGGACGAACTTGACTTGCTTGCGCTTATCACTGCTGAAAGAGGCGATGCAAGATTAGGCATAGAGCTGCTTGAAAAATCCGCATTATTAGCAGAGCAGAAAGGGGATAACAAGATAGGCCCCGAAGATATCAGAACCGCCAAAGCCGATGTGGATCCACATATGACCGTCAGTCGACTTAAAGGTATCAACAAAAACGAAAGGATGATACTGATGGCCGCCGCCCAAAAACTACGTAACAACTCATTTGTAACTACCGGAGACCTAGAAACACATTACAAAATGCTGTGTGAGAATTATGGAAAAAACAGCCTGGGACACACTCAGTTCTGGAAATATGTAAACTCTCTGGATGCCGAAGGACTGCTTGACACGGAAACCGTATCATCCGGTAAAGGGCGAACTACAAGGATATCGTTGAACGATATACCTGCGGATATCCTTGAAAAGAAACTCAAGGATCTCATCGAGGGCTGAGATGCCAGATAAAGAAAAATTTATCGTACTAGCCATAGCTGTTGCATTGATCGGAACCGCATCCTTATACATCTATACCGCTAGGCGAGATGTTGAAAGGGTGGATATAGCCGACATAGACCATGACTTCGCCGGGATGAAGGTCGAGGTGGAAGGATATATAAACGAGGTTAGAGGATTACAATCTATCTACCTGTTGAACTTGCTGGGGGAAAAAAAAGACGAAACATTGAGTGTGGTTATCGAAGAGCAGGTGATGGGATCCATAGAAGAGCAGAATGAAATAATGCCAGGAGCTAACGTTAGGGTTAGAGGGGTAGTCGAATTGTACGAAAACGAAGTTTCACTAAGAGTTACGGTTCCCGGAGAACTGATCATACTTGAGGAAGCCTACAGTAAATTTACTTCCATCTCTTCATTACTTGAAAATCCGGAATGGTACTCCGGTATGGAGGTAAAAGTAAGAGGTAAAGTTACGGATTTGGAGACAATTCGGAGCGGAACTTACTTTGAAATCGAACAATTGGAAGGTGGATATCATAGATTGGGATGCTTTGTCGAAGACATCGATCTTTCAGAAGATTTTTACATGGTAAGCGGCGATCCAGTTGTTTTCAAGGGAACTTTTTTGTATGATACCTCCACAGGTAGATGGCTGGTAAGAGGCCTGGAACCACCGGATGTAAGAACCATCGGATAAGTCCAATATTGCGTAAAGATAATATACTTCTTAGTCCAAATTATATATTAGGTCAGGAGACCGAGAACGGTTCACGGAGTTCGACTCTGAGGAAAGTCCCCTCTCCCCTGGAAAGTGGGCTGCACTTATGAAGCAGCGAGGTGAGAATCTCGGTAATCCAAAGGAGGTATATCCTCCAAGGACATTGGGATAAAACCCAATGGGGCGCAGAAACGACACGTCCTCCGACGAGTTATGAAGTGTGCGAAGCCTTCCGTGAGGAAGGTGAGATAACCCGCTGAACGCTGACTCGGAGGGACCGTTGAAACGGCGACTTCCCCACCGGAGCAAGTCCAAACTGATCGGGATGAACCTCCAGTGACCGACAGGTAGGACGCATAGACGAATGCCGTTTAAAACAGAAAGGGGCTTACTACGGTCACCTGACCTATTTTATAGGTAAAATAGGCTGTTTTATGAGGAAACCTTTAATACTCCTATCCCTATCTGCCGTAGGAGTGAATAACATGACACAAGCATACTGTGTAAAATGCAGGAAAAAGGTAGAAGTAAAAGATGCCAAAAAAGTAACGATGAAGAACGGCAGACCAGCAACAAAGGGTAAGTGCCCGGATTGCGACACTGGCGTATACCGAATCGGAAAATAAAACCCTTTATTTTCTTTTCTTTTTATTATTAACATGTACACATTGGGCTTTGAGGGAACAGCTCACACACTCGGTGTAGGTATAGTTGATGACCAAGGTAATGTATTATCAAACATTATACTAACTTATCCTGCAACAGAAGGGATACACCCTCGTGAAGCCGCAAATCACCATGCAGCTAACATGAGCGATACCATATCAAGAGCACTGAGAGAAGCGGATACAGGGGTCGATGATATAGATGTTATCGCTTTTTCCCAAGGACCCGGTTTAGGACCGGCACTCCGTACAGTAGCGACTGCTGCTAGAGCTATGTCGATTTCCTTGGGAGTGCCTTTAGTCGGAGTCAATCACTGTATAGCACATCTTGAAATAGGACGTTTGGTAACCGATGCTGAAGATCCGGTTCTACTTTATGCCTCCGGAGGAAATACGCAGGTCATAGCGTTCAGCCGAGGAAGGTACCGGGTTTTCGGTGAAACCCTGGATATAGGTCTGGGTAATATGCTGGATAAATTTGGCAGGGCCCACGGGATACCATTTCCGGCAGGACCGGCGATAGAACAAAAAGCAAAGAAGGGCTCCAAATTGATAGAATTACCATATAGCGTCAAAGGTATGGACGTCTCCTTCTCCGGAATTCTTACCGCCGCTTTGAATTCAGACGAAGCCATGGAGGATATTTGTTTTTCTCTGCAGGAAACTACGTTCGCAATGTTGACCGAAGTTACTGAAAGGGCACTCGCACATACAAGAAAATCGGAAGTACTCCTGGGAGGCGGAGTAGTCAGAAATAAACGTTTAAGGGATATGGCATCAACGATGGCAAGAGAAAGAGGGGCAGAAACCTACGTGCCCGATGGAGGTCTTTGCGTGGATAACGGAGCCATGATCGCATGGACAGGATATCTTATGTATCAAGCAGGTATGGAGATAACCGTTGAGAATAGTCATATCAAACCGAATCATCGAACGGACGATGTTGAAATACTTTGGAGAAATTAATCGAAAGTTATTTAATCGAAAATGAATTTAATGGGGTAAAAGGTGGATCAATGGTAGAGAAACCAAAAGAAGGCATTTGTTCCCAATGTGGAAAAGAAGAACTAGAATTCTATGACGACGGTTCAGGCTCGTGCATAAATTGCGGTAGGGTTTTTAGATGGAACCATGAACAACCGGATACCTTCACAGAAGAACATAGTTTACCCGATTTAGAAAATGAAGATAAGATCAATTTCGAAGGCAGGAAGAACAAAGGTTTTACACCCAGTCGACTGCCTGCGGCTTCGATGAGGATCAAAGCGAAAAACGGATTTTTATATATATCTATAATCGGAATAGTATTATTGATGATAGGATATACTATTATTTTTGGATTGGTCGCCGGATCCATCGGAGAAGAAAACGCAGCCGACGAGGATATAGATCTCCTGCATATTTCATTGGTTTTGAACAGTGTAGGAGTATTGGTTTTAGCACTCGGATTGATATACGGAGCCGCGACTGCGGAACATCTGGATAACTTGATCCGTGGTTTTATGCTACTAGCAATGGCGATAATTCTCGGCCTTTTCCTAACTCTAGGTACTAGTTTCATGTTTAATTTGCTATGATTCCGTTGACATAACTTTTTATACATGGGTTTTTTTGGACAATCGGTGTCTAATCATGTCTGAAAAAAAGGTAACCAAGGAAGAGTTATTGAAGAAAGCTGAAGAACCTGCAAAGAAAGCTATGAAGTGGCATCCCTTTTACAGAGGGAAGATAGAGGTTTCTCCTAAGGTACAGGTAAAGGATTTTGATGATTTTGGTGTTTGGTATACTCCTGGAGTGGCGAAACCGTGCCTTGACATACATGAAAATCCCCAGAAGGTTTACGAACATACAAATAAATGGAACAATGTGGCAGTTGTAAGCGACGGTAGCCGTGTTCTCGGCCTTGGTGATATCGGACCGGAAGCTAGTATGCCGGTCATGGAAGGAAAAGGACTTCTTTTCAAGTACCTCGGTGGTGTTGATGCATTTCCGATCTGTATAAATGCCCACGACCCGGACGATATAGTCCAGTTTGTCAAATGGTTGGCACCATCTTTCGGGGGTATCAACCTTGAAGATATATCCAAACCCAAGTGTTTCTATGTACTGGACAGATTACGAGAGGAGATGGATATACCCGTTTGGCACGATGATCAACAGGGTACTGCCGCGATAACCCTTGCAGGTATTATCAACGGCTTAAAAGTAGCGGGAAAATCCCTAAACAGAGCTAAGATCGGTCTGATAGGATCCGGTGCCGCAAACATTTGTCTTGCAAGAACTTTGCTGAAAGCAGGTGTACCCGGCAGCAACCTGTATCTATGCGATTCAACGGGACTACTGCACTCTGCCAGAGAGGACCTCGACAAAGAAAAGACACCGATGAAATGGGAATTTGCACACAAAACGAACAAAGAAAAGATGGACGGAGGTATACCGGAACTCATAGCTGAAAAGGATGTAGTCGTCGCAGCTTCCAAACCAGGGCCGGACACTATCAAAAAGGAATGGTTGACTAAGATGAATGACGATGCTATACTGTTCGCCGAGGCGAATCCCATACCTGAGATATGGCCATGGGAGGCCAAGGAAGCTGGCGTGCGGATAGTGGGCACAGGACGTTCGGATTTTCCTAACCAGGTCAATAATTCCATCGGATTCCCGGGAATATTCAGAGGCACTCTTGACGTGCGAGCATCTACGATATCTGATGAGATGCATATCGAAGCAGCTTACGCCATAGCAGAAGTGGCCGAAGAGCAGGGTATCCACGAGGATTACCTAGTTCCAACAATGGATAATACTGAAGTTTTCATTAGACAGGCTGTCCGAGTAGGGATGAAGGCTATCGACCAAGGACTCGCAAGATTGAAACTGAGCGAAGATGAACTCAGAGATATCGCCGAAGAGATCATCCTTAAAAGCAGAAAACAAACGAAAACCATGATGGATGTGGGACATATTAAGATGGCCCCGCCCTTAGAGTGAATACGATCCGACGGCACTCAAAAATATTATATGGTTCGTAAGAGATAGTCCCTATCGTGAAGATAATAGCCGTTGTCACGGATAATTTCAGGTTCTATTACGACATTGTAAAGGAACTTAAGCAACGTGACATACCTTTTATCAGCCTTTCGCCTAAGAACGATGTGCCCGAAGACGTAGGAGTGGTTATAACTACAGAGTTAGAGCGAGATGCAATATATTTTGATAACGTAGTAGCCGTTTCAGAGGATATCAGGGATGGGGTAAGAAAGGCTCTTTCGATACTCTCGGGTAAAGCATCTTATCAACAGATGATTGTGGGAATAGATCCGGGCTACAAACCCGGTGTAGCACTTATAGGGGACGGGCAGGTATTGGAATCCGCATATGCGGATTCACCTGAAGATGTGAAGAATATTGTAGAACGTTACATGAGAGGTTACGAATACCATAGCATGATAGTTAGAATCGGCCACGGAGACAGAACCAATCGAAATAGGACTATAACTGTTCTAAGAGAACTACCTGTGATAATGGAGATAGTTAACGAAGAAAGAACCACCAAATGTGGAGTAAGCCCGGACCTGGAAGCTGCTAAAGAGATAGCTATGAGTTTCGGAGAGCTCGTTGTAGGAGAGTATGCTGTAGAATCTACTGTTGGAGAACAGAGAGATATGCAGCGTAGAAGCCGGATAAAGAGCGAGGGAGAGATAACTATATCTCGGGATCTCGCCAAGAAAGTGGTAGAAGGGGATCTCAATTTGAAAGAGGCGATCGCCCTTCAAAAAAAGAAGAAGGACTCAAAGAGTCAGTTTTAGATAACCCAGAGCCGGTTCTCGCATCTTTCCTTGACGCATAAGCTCTGTTACTGCTTCGTCAAACTCGGACATTGTGATACCTTCACTTTCTATCACTGTATCTCTAACTTCCTCATACTCAACACCATCTTCATTGTCTGTTTCACTTTCCATACTTTTCATAGTTTCTGTTATTGTTTCGAGTAGGGAAGAATCAGTTCCTTTTTTCTCAGATCTGTTAAGCTCTGCGCGTCTTTCATATTCCGGAAGGACATATCGCAGTGAGTCATTGAGTATACTGTAATAACGTTCAAAGTTTATGTTATCATAGTGTTCTGAGGCCTTCTTTATACCTTCTGCAATCTTCGTATCATAGCCTAAGTCTATCAATTCCTGAGTAGATACTTCTTCCATTTTCGATGCCTCCGCAGAAGCCTCTAAACGGTTTTTCATGCCCTTTGAGGCTTCTAGTATCCAATAATTTCTCTGGTCTTCATCTACTTCTTTTACCGTTTCCGCGCGTATGGAAGTTAACACTGTTTCTTCATCGGGTCTATATATGTTGGTTTTTCCTACAACGGCGACAAATATAGGTGGTTCCAGATTGGATAAAACCGTAGCTACTTCAGGTTGAAATTGTCCGGCAGATATGAAGAACGTACCTGTGGGGTCTGAAACTCTTGCCAACCACATAGGTTCTTCAGGAGTTCCACGATTCTCTACCTCCGTCAACACACCAACCACATATATTCTGTTCACCATGGCTCCCAATGGGGTAACCACATAAGACGGGGATCTTTCAGATTCACCGCCAGCTTCGAGGGTTGAATTATTGAACTCGTCAGCAAATATGCGCCATGCTACTTCTCTTTTCATCATACTCATGTTTATTCCTCCAAATAAATACAGAAAGAAAGAGGGCGTGTGTTATTCACACACACACCTCGTCCAGTAACTTTCTTGCCTCTGCCTCCACGTCCACTGTTTTGAACTTGACATCGGAAGCTACAAGCATAAGGCCGTACTCGTCGCTTGTCACGTTACCTCTAACTCTGAGGGGTTGAGCGATCAGTCTCTCCTCGAGTTCGTCCTTAACCGCGTCTTGGTCCATCTTGTCTCTAGCGATGGATTTAGCTTGTTCGACATCGTAACCGAGTATATCCTCGGTTAGTTCCTTAGTTATTATCGCTGTGAGTGCTCCTGTTCCATCATCGATTATACCTTTAACTCTCAGATCGGCTTCACCGTCGACTTTACCGTGTATTCTGCAGGCGCCCTTTTGTATCACTCGGTTACACTCACTGCACCTGAATATCAGGCCGCTGCCTGTTTTTATATCTATCATAACGGCATCAATTATGGCATCTACTGCACCGCCCATCCTTGCGAGTTGTGAAATGGTGAGTACTGTATTTTCTCTGAGATCTTCTTGAGACGGGAGTTCATCGTGATCTAAAAATTCTACTTCAGCTTTATCATCAAAATTCAACTGAGGTACTCCTCTCCATGAACGGACATAGCCGCCGGATATACGAAGAACGTGGTCTTCCTCGAGTCCAAAGTCGTGCCATGCACTGAACTGGACTTTGCCGGTTTCGTCGGCGAGTATTCCAGTGTAAAGATCTTTTTCACCGTTATCGGTTTGAACAACCTTTTTTTCCACGGAGAGTACCCTTGCGGTTATCACTAGATTCCTCATTCCTTCCCTTATATCTGTTAGATCGCATACCTGAGGTTCACTTTCAAATGGTGGTACCTCATCATCTTCGAGTAGCTTTATGTTCGACCGCGACCCTATGTTAACCTGTGCCTGATCGTTCCATGTATTGGCATAGGCATTCTTCAGATGTATGGTATCACCTTTCTCAAGCGGAACTTCTAAAGCTTCCCATAAAGTAAAAGATATCGTACCTGTGTCATCCCCGAGTATTCCATAGAATATAGTTTTTTCATTACCATCAACTTCTATGGTTTTATCCTGTATACTTACGATGCGCGCCTTCAGATCAATACCTTTTTCATCGCCGCGTATATCGTTTATCTTCTTTTCTGAACTTACAGACAACAGAGAGGGATCGCCGTTGAATTTCTTAACGATTGCTCTCTTTGCATTATCCAAACTAATTCCATAGTTCTGGAAATTCTGTATTTCTTTTTCTATTTCGTCTGTGCTTGCTTTTCCTTTTAGCGCCCGGTTTATGTCTTCGATGTGGGGCGCGAGTTCTTTTTCATTCATATTTTCACGCTTCTGTTTTTTTAGTGATTGCCCTAAGACTCAAGCGGTATATAACACTTATTAGGGGGGATGACTGAAAAAAGTAAAAGTACGGGAAATGGTTTTGAATTCGATCATTCCGGATACTCTTCGATCTTGTCGTAATTGTCTTTTATGTGGTCGATTATGATCGAACGATCTCCTTTCAGGTGAGATTCATACCACACTTTGACAACCTCTTTCAATATATCGTGGTACTTATCCATCTCTTTTTTACTTAACGGGAACTTATAGTCCATCAGTGAATATCGTGCGAATATCCTTTTCCAACCACTGTATTTGTAATAAGACTCTCCTTCACAAAATTCGAAGAACATTCCTACTTTAAGGTCGTCGTTCTCGTTATAATACTCGATAACAAGAGAATCTCCAGTACGGTTATCCGCCTGACTCCGGTCCATAAGTTTTAATATGCTTACATCTGCAAAATCGAAATCATCTTTGAAATCCCATTCGTGTGGAAATTCTTCGAAGTTCGCAAAATCTTCTTTCTCCGGGATTATGCTGAAATGTACATGAAGTTTCTCAAAACGCATCCAAACTCTCCAGAAATCTT
>SKVC01000050.1 GCA_007129655.1 Thermoplasmata archaeon | reverse complement strand
TAAGATAATCGAGATCATCGAAACCGGTAAGCTGGAGTATCTCGATGATCTTTATGAGGAAACACCGGAGGGACTTCGGCAGGTGATGAAGGTACCTGATATCGGTCCGAAGAAGGCTAAAGCATTATATGATGAAATAGGCGTGGATAGTATAGATAGCTTAAGAGAAAAGGCGGAAGCCGGTGAGATATACACTCACATCTGCAATTCCCGGATCAACAGAATAAAAAGCCCGTCGGATACAATCAAGGATATGGAGGAAAAAGAAAGATGAAACATATGATGAAATCGATAAGCAATGACTACCGAGATCGCCCAGAGGGAGGCATATACGAAGTAAACTTCGGATATCATCCCGTAACTAAGGTATATACGAAACCAAGTTCGCATATACCTGAGTTATACGCCATTGAGTTACTAAGGAGATAAGATATGGAACAGTTAGTTATTCCGGAAAAGTCAAAGGCTCTTGTACATGCGGTAGTTGGAATTAAGTCAGGATGGCGACATGAGGAAGCAGGGAAAAGGGGGATTACCCACTTTCTTGAACATGCGATATTTTTAGGCAATAAACCTCATCCTACACCAGATGATGAGGTTGCAAAATATGGAGCTCAGCTTAACGGAATGACACTTCCCGAATACACCCTATTTTTCTTTGCATCGACTAAAAAGGATTTTACTGAAATTTTTAGCTTGCTTCTTTCTTTAATTTTTCATCCAGAGTTCAACGAAACTAAATTGGAAAAAGAGAAACAGGAACAAATAATAACAGCAGTAAACCAGGAAACTGACTTTACTCCATGGGAGTTGGCACATGAATGGGCAAAGAATTTAGTGTTTAATTGGCAATTTATGGCGAGTTTAGGAACGAAGGAAGATATTAAATTACTTACAAAAGAAGACCTTGTAGTGTGGCATAGAAAATATTACCATGCTAGAAATAGTTTTATCGTAACCTATGGAGACATACAAGAGAATGAAGTAACAAAACTCATTAAAGATGTTAATATTCCATCAAGTGGTGAAATACCTTCTCCACTTGATGTTCAATATGATAAGAGAGAGATTTTTATTGAGAGAGAGGGGATGAAAAATGTAGAAATGGTTTATGGATTTAAACTTCCCCAATATGATACTGGATGGGAGATTTTGAGGGTTATTCTTGGAAATTATCCAATATCAAGATTATGGGGAGAGAAGTTCAGCAGGCATACATATACTGTGGGCTCACAATTGGAGGAGACGGCTACTGGTAGCGGTTTCTTTCTTTACTTTGGAGCTACATCCATTGATAGCGCTCGGGAAATTGATAAAAATCTATGGCACCTTCTGGAAAATTTGGAGATAAATGAGGGAGAATTAGAATTAGCAAAGAAAATCCGGATGCTTGAAATACTAAAAATGAAAGAAGAAGGTGAGCGTGGTCTGCTTAAGTTTGTTTCTTGCAATCCATCCTTAATGTATAAGGACTTTAAAGAAATGATAGAGAGAGTTAATCGGGTAAAAAGAGATAAAGTTTTAGCTCTTGCAGGGGAATTATTAACCAAAGAAAATGCAGTAAGAATCAGGATTGGTGCTAATAAATGATTTGTTTTCAACGGCGTATAACAGCGGATAAAAGGAAAATCTTTGATTTCCCCAAATTGCCTTCGGCAACTTCGCATATCCGCCGGACGTTAAGTGAAATCCCTAATTCTCCTTTGCTGAACAAAAGTAACCTGAACCACCTGAATCGGGCTTGGCTTCGCTCCCAAAAAAGAGGGAAAAACATAGGTTCAATTGCTTCGCAACCAAACATAACAGAGGTTAAACGGCTTCACTTCGTTCCGACCCAAATTTTCAATAACAGAAAAAGGGGGAGTTCCGTAAACAATACATAAATACATTGAATTATATGTGGGATTGAATGTGATTGTCATGGTATCAAAAAACGTTACCCTTAACGTCGATGAAAACCTCTACGACAAATATAGAGCCTTCTGTAAGAAGAAAGGCCGGATCATCTCCAGACAGTTCGAAATTATGATGGAAGAACAACTTGGGGTTGAGACATGAACTACGGAGAACTTGTTGATGTCGTGAAAACCGGCGAGGGCTACACCATCGAGCTGAAGGAGTCGCTGAGCAGTACCATCGGAAAGGACATCTGCGCCTTTGCCAACTCTTCAGGTGGCAGGGTCGTAATCGGTGTTGATGACAAGACCGGCGATATTAAAGGCTACAAGCTGACCAATTCCGACAGGTCGAAGATTCAAGACATCGCCAGGAACATGAGCCCCGCCTTCAATGTCCGGATCGAGCAGGTTAAAGATCTGGTGGTGATATACATCACGGAGGGGAAGGACAAGCCCTACACAGTGAACGGCCACTTCTATCTGAGGTACGGCGCCAATTCTCAGCAGCTGAACAGGGACGAGATAAGGGAACTGTTCCAGAAGGAGAACCTCATCTCCTTCGAGAGAAACACCGTTGATTTCAAAGACAGGGATTTCTCAGAAGATGCGTTTGCCAGATTCCGGAAGGAAGCCGGGCTGGACGGCGACCTGTCGAAAGAGCATATCCTTAGCAACCTGAACCTGCTGACCAACGGCAAGCTGAACAACTGCGGCGTTCTGTTCTTTTCTAAGGACGTAAAATCATATTTTCCCAATGCGACGGTGGCCTGCTTCCTGTATGCCGATAAAGAGCAGACCGATATCATAGACTCGAAGGAATTCTCAGGGGACTTCGTCACCAATCTCAACGACGCCTACAACTATCTTCTGTCAAAGCTGAACACTGCCATAATCATCGACGGCCTGAAACATACCGCAAAGCTGGAGCTTCCGAAGGATGCCCTGCGGGAGGCCATCATAAACGCAATGATACACAGGGATTATCTCTATTCCTCGAACATCCATGTACACATCAGCCCCGAACGGGTGGAGATAGTGAACCCGGGAAAGCTGTTGTTTCCGGAAGAAGACCTAGGGAAACGGAGTGCCCAGAGAAACCCGCTCTTAACTGACATGGTTCACAGGCTCGGTCTGGTGGAAAAAGCTGGCTCCGGCATCAAAAGGATGAGAAAATCGATGAAAGAATATAATCTCGGAATCGATTTTGAGCTCGGTTCATTTTTTAGTGCCGTGTTCCACCGTGATATACGAAGTAAATCCGAAGCAAATCCGAAGCAAATCCGAAGTAAATCCGAAGCTGACAGAGGCGAGTGGATACTGGAATATGTCAGGGAGAACAATAAGATAAAGGCGAAGGATGTTGAATTTCACTTCTCCGTACATAGGGACACCGCCGTGAACGATTTGAACGAACTGCTTCGGCAGGGGAAGATAGTGAAAAAGGGCGGCGGGAACAACGTCTGGTACGAGTTAAAGGAGGAAGACGCATGATAACCAAAACTTTCGAGGACGTGTTCCAACACTTTATCACTACCCATCTAAACTGGCGATCAACTTTTACTCTAAATTCAAGAAGAAAGAGAAGGTAAACAAGAGGAGGGAAAAGATGGGAAGAAAAACGCCTGAAAAAGATATTCTAGCGGATATAGATCCGGACACCGCTCTCGATATTTTGATGCGGCTGGCCGAGGAGGATGGTGA
The DNA here is from genome assembly GCA_007129655.1 of Thermoplasmata archaeon. Classification (GTDB taxonomy): domain Archaea; phylum Thermoplasmatota; class Thermoplasmata; order Halarchaeoplasmatales; family Halarchaeoplasmataceae; genus Haladaptatiplasma. Next base: position 652 of record SKVC01000050.1, on the reverse strand, counting down.
ACTGAAAAACAAGATTCGACTTACAGCACTGGAACTCCTGAAAGGCGTCGATGTGGAAGAGGTAGCTACCGATCTTTTCTTCATTCTGAATTCATTGTGTGTCGAGAAAGTGTGGGATAATTCCGGGAGCACAAGGTACGGGTATGTGGATCCCACGGAATACGCCTGGGAGATGTTCGAGAACGAGCTCGAACCTTTCTTGAAGGAGATGAGGACATACCGGAAACTTTCAATGTATGACGAAGCTAAAAACTGTTGCATGGGGATACTGCTCGGTATCCACAGATTCGAGGAAAAGGCAACCACGGAGTTCGCAAATTGGTGCATCGACGCCCCACATGATTATTTCAAACAGGTGTTGGACGAATGGAACGATGAATGCCAGCGGGCGGAAGATATAGAAATGGTGAACTCGTTCGCTAAAGAAAGATTCAAAGAGTGGTGGGAGCAGTGGGAACGAGGTCGGGACCAATCCTAATCCCCTCTACCGACCATTCACCAACTTTAAAATAATATCACTCTATTTCCCTGATGCATGATAAACAAAAAGGTCGCCAATATCTTGTACGAGATAGCGGAACTCCTTGAATTACAGGGGGTGTCATTCAAACCACGGGCGTACACCCGAGCCGCTCGCAACATAGACTCCATG
>SKVC01000146.1 GCA_007129655.1 Thermoplasmata archaeon | reverse complement strand
TGGAAACGCATGGATATACGGGCCAGATGAGATTACTGAGATAAGAGGTGGAGACATATTATTTACCCGCGGACCGGTTGATAGCGAGGACACGCTAGATGAGTGGATCTCTCGAAAATGACCAACACATATATATAGCATCTGAACCTTGTTTTAACATACATAAATGTGTGTAAACCAACCTCAAGGTGAAAACTTATGGCCGAAGCAGGTGCATTGAAAACTAAGGAGAAAAAGGATAATGGAACTTTAAATAAGATAGCAAATAGAATCTTTTCACCTTTAGGTTTCTCTAAATCCGCTCATCGTGTAATGCTTTCTAGAGACGAGGTTGAAAATAGAGAGAAGGTTGAAACGGGAGAAGAGGGATGGATATCTCCATATACAAAGCTCCCGGAGATAGATGCTGAAAAACAGAAGGTGAAAGAAGTATTTTCTATCAGACCGCCGTACAGTTACGCACGTATCCTATACGACGACGACCTCAAGGAATACATCTATCAATCCATAGAACCTCATCTCACCGATAAGGAAAAAGAATGGTTAATATTGATAAAAGATACTTTGGATAGAACTCTTTCCTACGATTGGGAGAGTATGGAAAAAAAGGATAAGGAAGAGTTTTTGGAAGAGAGTATAGAAAGTTTTATCAAAAGCCGTGGACTTAATATCGAGGAAAAATCAAGGAAACGGTTGATATATTATATATTGAGAGATTACGTTAGATATGGAGAACTAGATGTTTTGATGAGCGATGAAGATGTAGAGGATCTTTCATGTGACGGAATAGACATTCCTATATTCATATATCATGCTAAGTACGAATCCATACGTACTGCTGTAAGATTTGAGAAGGAAGACGAACTGAATTCGTTTATCATACAGTTAGGACAACGATGTGGAAAACAAGTTTCCGTTTCCAGTCCTATTCTCGATGGTACCACAAAGGAAGGTCATAGGGTACAAGCTACATATGCAAAGGAAATTTCAACTAGAGGTTCATCCATAACGATAAGACGATATAAAGAGGAACCATTTACCCCTGTAAAAATTATCCGATTTAACAGTGCATCAGCAGAGATGATAGCCTATATGTGGCTGATGGTAGAAAATGGTATGTCTATGGTTGTCGCAGGCGGTACTGCTTGCGGTAAAACGGCAACTCTAAATGCAGCTTCACTTTTCATACCTCCGGGACCTAAGATTGTATCACTTGAAGATACTCGTGAGATCAATCTGCCCCAAGACAACTGGATTCCTAGTACTACTCGTACTGGTCGTTCTGCAAAGAAGTCTGCAGAGGGTAGAACGCCTGGAGAAGTGACCATGTACGACCTTGTTAGGAATGCACTAAGACAGCGGCCTGATTATATAATCGTAGGTGAGGTTAGAGGTAAAGAGGCTAACACAATGTTCCAGGCCATGGCAACCGGTCACACGACTTATAGTACTATGCACGCCGATTCAGTTGAATCCATGGTGCACAGATTAGAGAATCCACCTATCAACTGCCCTCGAGTTCTTTTGTGTGCACTTAATTATGTAGTTATTCAGACATTTGCAAGGGTGAATGACGAAGAAGTAAGAAGGATACAAGAGATAACTGAGCTGGTAGGATTCGAACCGGAAAGCGATGAGTTGATCACCAACAAAGTATTCGAATGGGATAGAAAAAGTGATGGATTTATTTACAAAGGTCACAGCTTCAATTTCGATACAATAATGGAGATGAAAAATCTTACCCAGGAAGATATGAACGAAGAATTCAATAATCGAATCGAAGTGATAGAATACCTGGTTGACAAAGGTGATATAGATTATAGGGAGATCTCCAAAGTTATCACATCCTATTATAAGGAACCAGAGGAAACTCTGGCAAGGATAAGAGGTGAAGTCTGATGGTAGAGATCGATGACACTTTTGACAAATTAAAATTTAAAAAGGATAAATTCCTTTCAACTCAACGTGCTAAACCAAGTGACAGAATAGAAAAATATGGGCCTCATCTTATAAGACTTCCAAAAGAAGCCGTTCCTGAATACCTAGAACTAACACCATACCAGCAATTCTGCTGGAGAACCTTGGGACCCATTGTAAAAGATAAGGAAGTAGAGGACGAGGAATTGGGAAAATCTCTTCTAGAAGCACACATGAAGATACGTGTTGACGAGTATATATCTTATGTTTGGATGAGTACGATCATAGCTGCAGTCGTCGGTGTTATTTTAGCCATCGTTATCGGACCAGTACTAGATATGATTCTAAATATGGGGTGGATGCTTTTCGGCATAGGCGGTCTAGTAGCAGTCGCCCTACCCGGGATGACATATTTGTTTCTTAAATCAGCACCTGGAATGACAGCTAAGTCAAGGGGTAAAAAAATAGACAAGAAACTACCGGATGCCATGAGTTTTATCGCCGCCATGGCTTCTGCGGATGTGAACATAGATCTCATCTTCAAAGAGTTATCAAAGCAAACCATCTATGGAGAAGTTAAAGAGGAAGCTGAATGGATCACCAGGGACACGGAGCTATTGGGAATAGATATACTAACTGCTATGAAAAGAGCAGTGGATAGAACTCCTTCTGAAAGATTTAGAGACTTCATACAGGGTGTTATAACTACCTCCAGCTCGGGTGGTGAATTGAAACCTTATTTCACATCTAAACTAAGAGAATATCAAGATTCACGAAAATTAATAGTGCAGCAGAAGATGGAAACACTTGGTATGATGGCCGAATCGTTTGTAACAGTCGTTGTCGCTTTCCCATTGTTCTTGGTCGTTATAATGGCCATCATGGCGCTTATGGGTGGAATGGGCGGTGGCGATCCGATACCTATGTTGTATGGTGTGGTTGGTATAATGATACCCGGTGCTCAGGTTGGATTTATAGTTGTAATATGGATGATAAACCAGGATTAGTGATAACATGGCAAATAAAGAAAGAACTCCCTTTGAGAAGATGATGGCCCTGGGTCGGGCTAAAGAAGTCCTGATGATTTCCATAGCCATAGCTGCCGTATTGATATTCATAATGATACTAAACGCCCTTGATGCAGCACCGATACCATTAGAGCCTATAGATTGGGCTATGTTAGCTACAATGGGATTCATGGGTCCCTTCGGAATATATGTTAACCGTAAACAAACTGAGATCGAAAAGATAGAGAGAAAATTACCCTTTTTCCTTAGGGATGTTGCCGAAGCAGGACGTTTCGGTATGACTCTTGCAGATGCAATCGTAGTATCTGCATCCGGTAGGTATGGTAAATTGACCCCGGAGATACAAAAGATGGCGGCACAAATTTCGTGGGGTGTTCCGGCGTCACAGGCGTTAAATAATTTTGCGAGTAGGATAGACACACCTTTGGTCAATAGGGTTGTAGCTATTATCATAAAAGCAAATGATGCCGGCGGAAACGTAGCTGATGTACTGACCCTTGTATCTCAAGATGCTAAAGAAGTGCATCTTTCCGAAGACGAACAGAAAATCGCTATGACATCATATCTAGCGGTTATCTACATTTCCTTTGCTGTATTCATCGTTGTTATAATCATTCTTAACACTCAATTCCTTGCACAGATGGGTGAAGCAGGTGAGCATCTTGAAGCCCAGGGTGGAGGCGGCGGAGGTGGAGCTGAGATAAGGACAGAAAACATACCTGTAATAGGTTTCATCTTCACCCTAGCAGTGTTCGCTCACGCCATAGGAGACGGAATAGTAGCCGGTGTACTTCAAACAGGAAAAATAGCTAGCGGGATGCAGCATAGCTTTATACTAACAGTTATGGGATTCTTTGCACTGCGCGTACTTTATGGAGGATTAGAGTTGATGGGATAATAGAGGATTGATAAGATGGCTGTGAGTGATAAAATAAAAGAAAAATTGATTTCGTTCTCTATGAATGGAAAACCAAAAAAAGTGTACATGCCCTCGAAGGGATCTAAAGAACGTTCATATGACGAAGAGATAACCAAGATACCGAAAATAGTTTCAGAAGGTGTGAAAGAGATAGAAATTAATACTATCAATGACCCTTATACATACGTTAGGATAACGTATGACAACAAATCTAATGAATATACTTATGAAGTAATAGAGCCAGATCTTGACGAAGATGAGGATGCATTATTAAAGACAGTAAAGGAACGGTTGATAGAAGAAGTAGAACTGGTTGATATAGAGGAAAATGAAGATCGTAAAAGATACCTAGAAAACAAGGTACGCATTATACTAAAAGAAATGGATATACGGCTTAAGCCGGTATCGGAACAAAGGGTATTGTACTATATCATCCGGGACTTTATGGGTTTTGGACCCATCGACGTAATAATGAACGATGTCGATCCTGAAGATATTTCATGCGACGGTGTGGGTATACCTATATTCGTCTTCCACAGAAAATACGGATCTATGAAATCCAATGTTGTTTTTGAAGATGCCGGAGAATTAGATAATTTTGTCATTTGGATTGCACAAAGGAGTGGGAAGCATATCTCCGTAGCTGATCCTATGCTAGATGCTACCATGCCTGATGGTTCTAGGCTTCAACAGACACTTGGAACCCATGTAACTCAGAGAGGTTCATCCTTTACCATCCGTCGTTTTGAAGAGGAACCATATACACCGATACATCTGATACACTTCAAAACGTTCAACCCGGAGATGATGGCATACGCCTGGATCGCTATGGAACATGGTCAATCTATGCTTATATGCGGGGGTACGGCTTCGGGTAAAACCACCACTTTGAATGCAATGTTATTATTTATACCGCCCCAGATGAAGATCGTTAGTATCGAAGATACTCGAGAACTTAACCTGCCCCATGATAACTGGGTCCCACTGCTCACCAGAAGTGGTTTCGGCGAAACAGACGATAGTGGAGTAAAGGCCGGAGAGATAGATATGTTCGAATTGCTTCAGGCAGCACTGAGACAAAGACCACAGTATCTCATGGTGGGAGAGGTAAGAGGTGCCGAGGCCTACGTCGTATTCCAGGCCATGGCCACGGGTAAGGCTGCTTATACTACCTTCCACGCAGATGATGTACAGACCTTCGTTAACAGGATGGAAAATGATCCCATCAATTTGCCTAGAGCTCTCGTAGCGGCCCTTGATGTTGTTTTACTTCAAGGAAAAGTTAAGGTCGGTACAAAAATGACTAGGAGGATAAAGGCGATAACAGAGATAGTCGGTATAGAACCTGATTCCAACGAACTTATTACAAATCAGGCATATACTTGGAACCCGGCGGACGACAGCTTCAATTATAGTGGTCACAGTTATGTATACACTAGAGTCGCACAACAGAAAAATTGGACAGCCAGAGAGATGGATAGAGAAGTAAAAAGAAGAAAAATGGTCTTAGAATATCTTGATAAAAAGAACATATTGAACTATCGTGATTTTGCTAAGATAACTTCATCTTACTATCGTGATAAGAAATATGTTATGGAATTGGTACAAGAGGAACTAGAGAAATAGGAGATGAACAGCCATGAGAAATAACAAAATATTGAAAAGAAGGAGACTGAATTCATCCGAAGAAGGGGTAGCAGCCACTGTCGGTACGATAATGGCGCTACTTGTGTTCCTCAGTTTGCTCTCTTTGATAACGAATCAATATGTTCCAGTATGGAAGGAAGATACGGAGGCCTTCCATATGGATGAGGTGATGACTCAGTTTTCATATTTGAAAGGAAATATCGACGGGCTTATAATGAATGATTTTACAGATTATCCGATGTATTCCACCGTTAGATTGGGATCCGAAGGGGTTCCTTTATTCGCATTTCGGACTCCGGGTGAATTGCAATTGGGCCTTGATAACAATATGTGGTTTAACTTTACAGAAGCCGGTACTAATAGAAGTTTTGCCGCTAAAGGTAGCCTATCCCTAAGTGTGGCAAACATGGAGTACGAGCCGCAAACATTTGTCTACGAAAATGGAGCTATCATACTACAACAGAGCGAGAGAGCAGTTATTAGAGCAGCCCCACCCATCAGGATAGAGGAACATGGAGATGATTTCTTGGTAAGATTAACCATGGTAGATATGATCGGAGCCGAAGAAAGTATGGGTGGTACAGGTGCAGTGGGCATTACTACTGAATTGTGGAGTACTACAAGAAGAACGGTAAATAATCCCGACGATCTCACCATCGAATTTACCACGAGATATCCCGATGCTTGGGAGACATGGTTTAATGAAGAGACCGAGGTTGTTAATATCACCGTGGGGGAGCCAAATGGGGGCCTCTCTACGATCGCTATAAGTATTGATGATGTCAGCAGTATCATATACACCTACGCAAAAGTAAATGTCAGGATGTCTATGTGAATTTTTCATTACCGAAAAATACCACAGAGACCTATAGATTACGATAAGGTATGTAAGGTAAATTAGTGTTGATACGCAACTTTGACAGTAAGAGATAAAAGGTGCTCTTAGTTCAGTTCTTTTTATGCAAGTAAAAATAACATCCCTAAGAGTAAGACCGATTTAGCGGAAAAGAAAAAGATAATTTATTTTCCACCGCTAACTCATCACAAAACTAAGTTTCTCATATCTTGTGAATCGTAATAAAACCGAACAATAATATATTTTTTTCAATTGGAACAATAGTTCCCGTGCAGAAGTATTACAAACGGTTAAGATTGGTTGAGTTAGTACAATTTCCGTTTAAACTTGTAGGAAAACTTCTAATCCTCATTAAGATACAAGTTGTAGTACAGATCATAACGATCAATAGTAAGAAAAGAAAAAGGTCGGAAGAAGAGGAAACTACTCTTCTTTATCCGACTTTACCTTCTTTACCTTTTTCTTTACTTTTTTAGCTACCCTTTTAGGTTTCTTTTTTACCTTTTTGACTACCTTCTGTGGTTTCTCTTCGGGTTCCTCTTCCGGCGTTTCCTCCGGCTTCTTTACGGCCTTCTTGGCTACTTTCGGAGGCTCTTTGGATGTCTCTTCCTCCGGCTTCTTTACGGCCTTCTTCGCTACCTTTGGAGGTTCTTCCGGTGTTTCTTCTTGGGATGGTTTTTTCCTATCAGCCGCCATTATAAGAGATGAACCACACTTCTGACATATCGCTTCATCTACCGGGTTAAGCGAACCGCACTCGCTGCATTCTATGCCACCACGTCGGCGTTTTTCTTCTTCCTGCTCCAACCATTCGTCGAAGGAGAGATAACTAGGCTGAGCCATCCACCAATTCATGAATTCTTCTTCGGTGAAATCTTCACCGAGTTCTTCTTTAGCCTTATGTCTGTGTTTCTCGACAAATTTTTCGTATTGTTGGGTCATAGTTTCTTTGTATTCCTCGAGAGCGATACCAGTGGTTATGAATTCGGCACCGCAATGTGGGCATCCATCTGATTCAGTTGGTATCCATTCTCCACATTCACTGCACTTAACGGTATCCATTTCGAATTCCGTACTACAGTTCGGACATTCTGTAGATTCGGCGGGTATAGTTGATCCACAAGCGCCGCATTCGACCCATTCTCCTTCCCCTTTGAATTTGAGATAGAGGATAACACCTCCGACACTACCGGCAGCGGCTATTACTGCTATAAGAAGTATCCACAAAGGTATGCCAACTCTTTCTTCGCCTATCACGCGGAAAGAACCGGCGTTTATGTAGCGCCCGTTTTCATGTACAGGCCTGAACCACACGGTAAATTCACCTGCCCTTTCGGGTGTGATTAAATTCGCATTGAAGGAGCCGTCGTCACCAGTACTAGTAACCGTACTTGTGACCGTTTCATTATTGGCATCTACTAGGTAAACTTCGACGGTCAAACCTCCTAGAGGTTTACCATCGACCCGTCGTTCGAGAGTGCCGGAAACGAGTATGGGCTCTCCCATCTCCTGGTCGTCGATTGGGATTTGTATGTTAGCGAAACTAAATTGCATCTCTTGTATGATTATGGTCCTTGACATTGAGATAGACGGGACCGTTTCTTCCATGGAAGAATTTAGTAAGATAGTAATGTCTCCGGTACCACTTACGATAGCTTCCCAAACAACGGTGATATTTATTTCCTCATCGACGGTTATGTCAATTATTTCGCTGTGTATCAAGATGTCTTCGAAAGTGATTTCTAAGTTGGCGTTGTAAAGGTTCGTTCCGCCATTATTAACAAAAACGGTGTGAATCGATAAGTAATCCCTTTCGGTGATAGTATTGTTCTCTATAGCAACATCATCAACTTGAAGCTCTATTTCATCTAACAAGAATTCTAGATATGGTGGTGATCTGACAACCAAGGTGGTTTCTGCCTCGTTATTTACGATGTTGGCATCGGATAAAGGCATCATATCCGGATCGATCCAAACCAGAATAGTTCTATGCTCTTCCTTTAACGTTTCATCCATCATCTCAGCCGTCCAAGATACGGTTGCCGTTCGATACTCGTCCATTGGTACTGATAGCGTATCTATACCGATCAGTTCGTTTTCGGCATCAGGTATAACTAGGTAGAACTCAACGTTAACATCCTCGGCATCTTCATGACCTATATTACCTACAAAGGCCGATATTTCTACTGTGTCTCCTGCTGTGATATTATCTAAGCTTATCTCTATCATATCATCGGTAACATAGAGATCGGGTATTCTCAGGTCTTCAAATACTAAAGTTGTTTGAATAACATGTTGTTGGGACGGATAACTGGGTAAAACCAAATCGGTGGGGCCCACCTGGAAAAAGCTTTCTTTTTCTTCGTATGTACCTGTTATCTCATAATTGCTCACCGGGTCCTCACCTACAGAGGTCAATATATCTGTTAACGGCCTTAAATAAACCATTCCATCTTCGTTAGTTGTTCTCTGTTCTATATGATCTGCGTTATCCCTTTCTTCGATATATACCTCACAGCCTCTCATGGGAATTTCGCCATAGCTGAGCGTAGTTACCTGCCACCATCGATGAATCCTTATCTCAGAGTCACCGGTCATGCTTATTTCACTCGTTCGTACGGCGGTCAGCTCTCCCACAGTATTATGTAGATCATCGAGTGCACCATTGAATGTTGTATTCATACCCCGAATATTTGATGGGTGAACCGTTATATCTGTTGAGGTAAAGGTGGATCCATAAAATTCGAAGTTCTCACCATCGATATGGAGAGGTCCTCCGATCCTGCTGTCAGTTACGGTGAATGTGGAATTATCGTATGTGTTAACTTCCATCATATCATATATGTGGCTATCATCGATCACATTCAGTTCTCCACCATCCATGACATGTATACGGATGTTGTGCTCAGAGTAAATCAGAGAGCGATTGACTTCTAATTTACCTTGATCCATCACAATTATACTATATTGATAATCATGAGTCTGATCCATTTCAAATATCGCGTGACTAGAACCTCTTATGAACAACTCTCCGCCTTCCATGACCACGACGAAACCACCTCTTTTTTCGTTTCCACGGGTTTGTGGGGAGTTAGTATCATCAACTATCAAGTCACGTCTATAATCTTCACTGAATATCGGTTGGATTACGGATGCAACATTATTATCCTTGTTGAGTTCGTAAACTTCGTTTTCGGGATCAACGATCACTGTTATCTCACGATTGCCTCGGATAGTCGGTGTCCATTCGATGGTTGCTTCCTCGCTATCCTGAGACTCTACGGTTATACTTACATCGCCGATGAGCTCATCTTCATCCATGAAGCGTACTGTAGTGGTGACATCTTCTCCACCATGATTGTACACCGTTGCGGTTATTTCAACCGGTGTGTTTATCTGAGGTAGTAATTCGGAGAACTCGATATCATCCGGATGGATCGATAGATCCGCTGGGTTCATGACATCTATAGTTAAATTCTGCCAATTATTAGCGGTATTCACTTCGTATGTTTCCATCATAGGATAATTGACCCTAACGGTTATTTGTCGCTCCTCTGTCAGGTTCTGTGGGTCAACCAGCCTTGCAATCCAAGATGTTTCTAATATTGGGCTCGTTTCTTCATGTTCAAGTGCTGGCACCTCAAGTACGTCTATCAATTCTTGGTTATCTGTTCCCCAATCCACGTAGAAAGATACTTGGGTTACCCTTGATGACCATTGGTTGATATTTTCAACCTGAGTCGTTATAGCAAGTTGCATTCCATCGTGGATATCCGTTTCACTCAGCTGGAAATTCACCGGTATGAGGTCGGGTTCCGTTAGTATTGAAACTGGAATAGTCATATCATTGTTTGTGTGATCGCCTTCTTCAATATCGTTGTCCGGATCGATTTCTACTGTTATATTATAATATCCAGCACCGGGATGATCCCATTCTATGGGACCTATTTCTTCAAATGACCAGTTACCCGGAAGGTCCACGGTGATCGTTTCTATGTGAATATCCCCACCGTTTTCATTGTATGAAAAGGAAACGCTGACATTGTGTACATCGGTACCTCCTCTGTTTTCAACTCCGGCATAGATCGAAACATCCATTCCATCCATTATAGGAGAGGATGGGGTGGTATATACATAAGACACAGCTAGGTCGGGTTTCTCGCCGACCATCAGAAGCTTCCAAACTTCATTAAATTCTGTGCTCCTTTCAATAATTTCATTGTCTGGATCGATATATGCTCCGATATAGAAGTTGCCTTCTTCGGTGGTGGTGTATGAAACTGTTGTTGTTCTATTTTCTCCCTGAGGTATCGAAGGGATATTGTTTACATCGATTTCCATCATGTCATCAGGCCAATCGGTATCCTCTTGCCATACGACGAATCTAACATCTATATCTTCTGCATCTTTAGTTCCGTTGTTATGTACTGTAAGATTGATTTGAACCTCTGTATCAACGGTCACATATCCTACGGATACATCATCAACGTAAAATACCATGTCTTCTTGCGTGCTCATTAGATCCGGAAGAGGTATGGTTTCATCATACGATATGATCTCGTGTATATTTGATACAGTTTTATTCATCAATGGGAATACTGGCATACTTATATCTTGAGATATGTTCCCTAATACAGGGTGAGAAACATTAAGATAATACGGTCCTACGGATCGGCTGTTTGGCCAATCTTGCGGATGATTAATTCTATCGCTAAGTACGAACATCATCAGATGACCTTGATTGTTTGTAACATGGTGTTCGTTATTTAGGTCATAAGTTCCCATGCCAGTGCGGTTGATATATTCCCATGCATCGAGATTATTTAGCGGATCCATGTTTGTCATTACATTATTGTAGAGATCTTGACTGATCTCCTTTTCCGTGGTGGATAACTCAACAGTTACATTTGTGTTTGCAAGGGGTGCGCCCTCTGCGTCCATAGGAGTAACCGTTAACCATCTGTATATCCAAGTTCTGTTGTTCGAAGCTTCATCTGCGACTATGATCGGGTCTGAATCCGGAGCGGCTTCGTAATATTCACCATGTGAAGAAGGATATAATCCATAAGCTTTCATGCTTGAATTCAACAGACGGATTACACGATGCTGTGGATTATAATCCATCATATAAGTATTCTTATCGGTTGACACCGTTTCATCTTTTAAAACAGGTTGTGCGGGTTCGAAATCCACGTCGATATGGCTATTTATTACGATCAATTCAGAATCCCATATATTTATCGAATTATCGTAGGCGGAAACAAGATTTAGTTTGTTTATAGAAATATTATGGGAAACGTTAGTAGCCGTGTTCGTAAGATTTAATGTTAAATCCTTGTATAGATCATCTCCGTCTCTGTAGAGTTCACTAAGTGCCACTTCCCATATGCCGTAAGGATCTTCTTCATGATCGTCACCCCGAGTATCCTCTATTTGTATATCGCTTCTTTGACCGTTATACCATAGATAATCATCCCCATCATAACCTTCCTCCGTCATGTAAACTATTTCGATATAAAGGTTTTTTAATAGGTCTGTGGGATTTGTGTAATCTTCTGCCTGGGTAAGGGGTTCTTTCATTCTCCAAACATCTATTTCCATCATTTGGCCAGATTCAATTAAATAGTAATTATTATCGTCCTCATCCATATGAGATAAACTTTGACCTTCAGTACCATCATCCAATCCTCTTTCATCCGGTGCCCATTCCTGATACTTCCAATTATCTTGATCTGGTAGACTGTAATATTCGTCGATCACCGAATCTTCTATGAGTACCTTTGAGCCATTAGCTGCCGTCAATCTTGGGCAATCATTGTTATCTTCTACTTCCAATACATCGCTTAATCCGTCGATCTGGTCGAATATTTCGGAGTTTCCGATAAATCTTGAATTTTTCATAACAATAGTTGAATCATCTAAATTGACCCAACCCGGGAATTTGAATTCGGAATCATGTCTCAAATGTATGGCTGAACCGTCAATTGCTGCGATCTGCGTCTTTAAAAATGGCCTTATCAGTGTTTCTGTACTGTCTCCCCTTATAGTCGTTTCTATAGTGCTGTTCCATAGTCTCAAGCTCCCACCGGATTTAATGGTGATTCGATGTGGATTGTATTGATCAATTGATAGTGATAGTGTCGCGTTGTTGATGTACAATGTACCACCATTTCGTATCAATATACTATAGTCCACGTCATCAGAGACATTGATATACCTAGTTACATCATCGATAACCCAAACATCGTCTGATGTTAACTCTTCGCTCATTGTTTTTGCATGTACCTCTCTTACGACCATCAAGGCTGGGCTCAATAGCCCTATAAACATCGTGATAACTACTACAAGCCCAAGCATCCGTTGGAAAGTTTTCTTTTTTTCTACCATATCGATTCACCGTCTTTATACACTATTTATTAAGACTTTAGTTAGAAAGGATAGATATTTAGAGGTATTAAATAGTTTGCATGAATATACGGTCAGTAGATGAACTTATTATTATTTTCATTTACTTACACACAAAATAAATAACCTTAATACACACTCCTTATATGGCCTTTTGGCGACTTGGGATGCGCGAAAAAATCCTTAAATTATTTGCGGACAACAATACTGTATTAGCCCCGGATGGATGGACTCTGCTTAGAGGTGTAGATGATCCTAGATCAGTTGTAGAGAAAATCTTATGCGGCTGTGACAAGGATGATTTACCTTTTCCAGTGGATGCGAAATGGCTTCAATCATATATCGCACCAACAAAGTCAGAAATACCTACCAACGGTTCCGATCCGAGCACGGAGTCTGCTGTGATGATGGTCAAGGTGATGCATGATATCACCGGGAATTCTACCTGCACGGGAGAATTGAAGGATTTCGTAACACATTTTAATAATAGATACGAGAAGTTAAGGGCCATATTATCAAAAAGGAGAGAAGGTCGTGGATGTTTAGACATATCTGTCGCAAAAAAAAGAACAGGTAAAGCTAAAATTATCGCCATGGTCGGAGATATGACCGAAACGAGAAACGGATACAAGATATTATCGCTTGAAGATGGAAAAGATAAGATCAAAGGTATGATCAATCCCAACAGCCCTGCCTACGATAAATTCGTTCTTGAAGATGAAGTGATAATCGCTATCGGGGAAGTTGCTCCAAAGAAAAAACAGTATCAAGAAACTTTTTTCATCGATGATATTATTAGACCTAGCTTACCACGACACGGGAATAATGTTTCTAAAAGAGGAATAGAAGGAAAAATTGCATTCATAGGCGACCTGCATGTAGGTAGCGAATCTTTCATGAAAGAAAGCTGGTCTAAATTCATATCATGGATCAACTCGGAAGATACAGTGGCTAAGGATATTCGATACATCATAGTTCCGGGAGATATGATAGACGGTATAGGTATATACCCAAATCAAAGGGACGATCTGGAGATATCTGATGTTTACGAACAGTATCGTGAAGTTGCACGTATGTTAAGCGAAATACCAGATAGGATAAGTGTGATAACGATACCCGGTAACCACGATATAGTACGAAATCCCGAACCTCAGCCCGGTTTACCAGAAGATGTTCAAAGTATGTTTTCATCTAATGTGTTATTTTTTGGTAACCCTGCATTAGTTGATATTTGTGATCTGAAGATACTGATGTATCACGGTTCCAGCATCACGGACCTTGCAGATATTCATCCGAATGTGAGTAACGAAAAGCCCACAACCGCCATGATCGAGATGTTAGAACGTAGGCATCTGGTACCGGTTTACGGTAAAAAGACACCTATTGCTCCCGAAGAACAAGATCATCTTCTCATCGACGAAGTACCGGACATCTTCGTTACCGGACATATACATAGATGTAATATAGAAGAATACCGCGGAGTTATGCTTATCAATTCATCTACTTGGCAAGAGCAAACTGATTACCAGAAGATGAGGGATATAAAGCCTGAGCCTGCTAAAGTAGTGATACTCGATTCCTCTTCAAAAAAGGTGTCCATCAAAAATTTTGCGTGACTTTTTATACGGGGTTCTCGTCACAATAACTCTCTACGCCCGTTATTCCAATGGCTCAATAAATTATAATGAATTTTTTTCGTGAACCTGCGGTTCAAACCCCTTAAAAATTTGAAAATGAATAAGTGTCGGGGGCGGGGTTCAGATCGGAATGATTCGCACACTCATCATTCCAAACACTCAAAAAATCAACCGTGATTTTTTTCGTGAACCTGCGGTTCAAACCCCTTAAAAATTTGAAAATGAATAAGTGTCGGGGGCGGGGTTTGAACCCGCGGCCTCCGGATCGCTCAGGATCCAGGGTAAGTTTCGCGCCTCAATAAACCCCCTACGGGGTCCCTATGAGTCCGGCGCTCTACCAGGCTGAGCCACCCCGACATATGGATGGCTTCGGTCTTTTAGTGGCGATGTGTGGTAGTAGCAGGACGAACAGCGTGAAGTCCGGCGCTCTACCAGGCTGTATTCGTGGGTGTTTACAG
>SKVC01000060.1 GCA_007129655.1 Thermoplasmata archaeon | reverse complement strand
CATGATGCGCACCTTTTTAAACAATTTTATGTCCATTACAGGTGGATGTATTAAAGGTTAACCCCGATTCAAACCTTAGGGAAAACAGATATATATACCATGGTTCTAAGTGGGACTACAGTGGCGGGAAAGTTCCCGCGGGAAATGTGCTCCTTTATAGGAGTGAATCCACAAACAAGGAAGTGAAATATCATGGTAGACGAAGAATTCGAAGAAGAAGAAGAACAGGCGCCAGAGAACAAACAGAGCATGTATAAGTACATCGAAGAGGCTTGGGATAAACCACGTAAAGGATATGTTAACGAGCTCCGTGTGGAAAGATTAAAGGAATGGCGTCGTGAAAAGAATTTTAACCGTATCGAAAGACCCACTAGATTGGACAGGGCTAGAAAGCTCGGTTACAAAGCCAAACAGGGCTACGTTGTCGTTAGAGGGCGAGTACGCCGGGGAGGCAGACGAAGATCCAGAGCTAAAGGCGGACGTGGGCCCACGAGATTGGGTTTCAAGAAACTCACTCCCAGAAAGAGTATTCAGCGTATAGCCGAAGAAAGAGCCGCTAAGAAGTACGTCAATCTGGAAGTGCTGAACTCGTACTGGGTAGCTGACGACGGTCGATACAAGTATTATGAGATCATATTGGTGGATCCACATCATCCGGTCATCAAGAGCGACTCGAAGATCAACTGGATCTGTGAAAATCATCAAAGAGGCAGAGTTTTCAGAGGACTTACATCATCGGGAAAGAAATCACGTGGTCTGAGAAAGAAGGGAAAGGGCGCCGAACGCTCCAGACCATCTAAGAGAAAGACCGAACGCTGATATGGACGGAACATACCTGATGGATACACAGCTTTATGCACTGTTCTTTATCGTTGGTGCATTCACCGTAAAGTCACTATTTGAGATGAAGAACTGGGCCGGCCGTAAAGATATGTGGGAATTATGGATGATAATTTTCTTAGTATTCGTCATACATGACGCGGTACTAAGGCCATACAGACTCAGGGAACTGGGCTCCAAATGGCTGATCATCTCAGGATTGATCGCTTTATTTTACTTCAAAGAGATACCTTTGATCGTTAGGGATGATAAACTGGCATTGTTGGCCGCTCTTTCCATATTACCGATGCTGGAAGTCGGACTGGTAGTTGTTCTATATGCGGTACTGTTACTATTATTGAAGACAAGATTAAAGCACAGATTCAGCCATACCAAAACCATACCCACGCTGCCGGTTATGACGACTGCGTTGATAACCGTATTACTGGTATCTATATTCGTTATGGGGTAAAGATTATATAAAATCCGATATGTACATGGCTAAAAAGGTTGTAAAATATGAATGAAATAAAGGATAAGTTTATTTCACTTAAGGGTACGCCCTATTTATTTCCAGCTTGCGTAATCACCATCCTGGGGATATCTACACTGCTCATATTGGCCTTATCTGCATTGTACGCATTCATAATACCTATAGTAGCCCTTTTAGTTCCTTTAAAATTATTTAATATTTCCAGTGTCAAGAAAATATTCATCATGGGAGCCGTATCAATAATAGTCATCGCGTTGGTAGTCGCCGGCCTGCAAATATATTTCGTATATTCGAGAACGCCGGGGAACTTGGGATCCGAATATCTAACCGATGGTACCGTGGATGAACTCTACGGTGATACTGAAACTACGTTTTATTTTACCGTAGATGTTACCGGTGAACTGCCGGAGAATTACACCGTTTATCTTAACTTTACTTTCCCGGGAGAAGGCTTCGACCCTGAGTATATAGAGGGAAATGAGATGGAGTCGCTGCCGGATGACAACAGAACTTACTATGTAGAAAAGGAATTGGACAGAAATCCCATCAATCACTTCTTTGCTATACGCATGGAGGATAACAACGAAACATTGTGGAACACCACCGAACCCGGATTCGGGCCTGTAATACTCTCTATATCTTACTTTGGAACATTTATGTTTTTGAGACTTTCTACAGCCCCGTTTTTACTGTTCCTGCTTATACTCTCTTTGTTATGGTGGAAGCAGCGTTTGGAAGATAGTAAAATCACCAGTACCTCCGGATTAGATGAAAAGGAAAAAGAGCTAGAAGATTCATGTCCCAAATGCGGTACGCTGCTTAAAGGAGCCGACGAGTGTCCGGAATGCGATTGGGAGAGAAGTGATATCGACAAGAAGCTGGCCGAGAGGGAGCGAAAAAAATCAATAGTGTGTCCCAACTGCGATGAAGCCACGTATTCGGATTCAGAAGCCTGCGAGCACTGCGGATGGGAGTTATAGGAGTAAAGGCATGGAGATAAAGCATAGAAAATACCTGGTATTTCTTACTTTAACTATTCTGTATGCCGCCATGATATTTGTACTATCGTCTTATTCACAACCGCCGGGTGCTGAGGAAGGCAGGGCTGCCATACCATATTTTTCTTACCTTGCACATATCGGTCTGTACTTCGGTTTAGCTTTCTTCGTTTACCATACTTTGGATAATTATCCCGATGAGCTATCTGTCAATATCTACTTTCTTACATTCGTGATAACGGTATTGTACGGTATAAGCGACGAGATCCATCAGTACTTCGTTCCGTACCGGCATTTTTTGGTCATAGACATATTCTTCGACGCGGTGGGCGGTGGTATTTTGGTGTTGTTTATGTACTATAGACGAAAGTACGGAAGTAAACTTTTTTAGGTACGCATGGTTTCATCATACAGTGATAAGCATGGAATTAAAAACTGTAAAAGTGAAGAAAGAGGAGGAAATGAACGTTATAATCGGCCAGAGTCACTTCATCAAGACGGTGGAAGACATCTACGAAGCTCTGGTGAGCGCCGTACCCGGGATCAAATTCGGAGTCGCCTTCTGCGAGGCTTCCGGCGACCGCCTGGTACGGTTCGACGGAACCGACGATAAGTGCACGGATATAGCGGTAGAGAACGCGAGTGCCATCAACGCCGGTCACGTCTTCGTCGTGGTTCTAGACGGTGTTTATCCCATCAATGTATTGAACAGAATAAAGAGTGTCCAGGAAGTATGTCACGTTTACTGCGCTACCGCGAATCCCCTGGAGATCATCGTTGCGGAAACCAAAGAAGGCGGCCGGGGTGTTCTCGGGGTCATCGACGGCAGTCCCACTGTAGGCGTAGAATCCGAAAAAGATAAAGAATGGAGACACGGACTATTGAGGAAGATCGGGTATAAGAAGTAGTTCAAACTCCGAACTTAACAGAGACAGGCCTCTGTTCAGAAGAAAAGAGTTAGCTAAAATATTTTACAAATATCCAAAACTATATTAGGTGGAAGTTGTTATATACTTATATACTATAGGTGAGACCCATGCTAAAAAGTAATTCGAAAGATGTGATCCACTACCCTCAGCTCGATACCATATTATCGATGGAGGAATTCATAAAAGAACACAGCGGTGAATTTAGGAAAACTGCTCTGTGGAAAGCTTTACCAAAGAATATGATGTACCAAACATTCAATTTGATCTATGAGTACCTTTCGGAATCGTTAAAAATAGCTAGAGATTCCGAGAGGAAAATACACTGGATATGGGATCCTGATTTGATAAAAAAATATCTGGAAGACGAGACGTTATTTGTTAGGTGAATTAAAAGTTGCATACGAAGGATCGGCACAATAAAGACCACATACCCGCAATCACTTTTCAAGCACCGAACTTTTCCGCTTTACCGGAGAGGTCCATGAGGATGTTGAGTAAGTCTTGACCTCGGATCCTGGAGAGTCCGCCCTTGGCGCACGAGCGCTCGGAGTATTCCGTAACATCGTCGGTTCGTACTCCGGGGCCGATTATCGTTAATGGCAAAGGGTCGCCGCTGTGGTCTTTTACGGTAACGGGAGTGGAATGATCGCCGGTTATGGCGATGTGGGCGTCCGGGAGGTCCAGGATGTCCAAATAGGCGTCGAGCTTTTGTATGAATTCTATCTTTTGTTGAGGCAGTCCGTCGTGTCCCGGTAGGTCAGGGCCCTTGATGTTGACCAGGACGAGATCGTATTCATTCAGAGCGGCTCGAGAGGATTCGTAGATCGCTTCTATGTCGGTATCTAAGCCGCCGGTTGCACCTTGTACGTCGATTATGTCCATGCCTGCCATCACACACACTCCGCGGACGAGTGGGATACCGGCTATAGCGGCGCATTTCATACCGGTTCTCTCGGGTAACGATCTTACAGAGGGTACCGAACCGGCACCCCGGGGTAATATGATATTTGCAGGTGGTTTACCGTCTTT
>SKVC01000023.1 GCA_007129655.1 Thermoplasmata archaeon | reverse complement strand
CCATTGTCCAAAAAATTTTCCGTATACCGCAAATTTATATGCATATTGATGTGCTTGGTAAATGTTGGTATCATCTACACCGCAGAGAAGATAGGAATGTCCGCATATAACGTTTTCGTCGACATGGTTTGAATGGAACAATAAACTACACACTTTTGATTGTTGCAGTAGCAGTACGCATTACTTTCCAAAAACGTTAAAGAGAATGTTGCGTTAGGGAACATAACAAAGGGTGTCAAGATGTTTCCTAACCAGAACAGGGTCGTGAGCATTCTGCTCGTCGCGTGCGTATTGTTTCCACTGATGTTTATTGTGGCTACGACATGTGTCTGGGGAGGAGGGACCGGCTTGGAGATGACGAGGGGGAACTTTGAGAGTTCGGATGTATCTGATGGAACCCCCTCCGCACCGCAGAACTTGGTAGCTTTAGCTCGTGATCGTGATTATGAGGTGGCCTTGAGATGGAATGAGCCGTCCGATGACGGAGGTTCCGAGATAACCTCGTACATCATATACTGGGGTATCGAATCCGGTGATCTACCGAACGTTATCGAATTTGATGATATAGAAAGGAGGATCTATGAGCATGAAGGACTCCAGGGTGGCGTGACATATTACTACAGAGTTAGTACGGTAAACGAGAACGGGGAGGGAGAGATGTCGGAAGAGGTAAGTGCTACTGCTACCGGAATTGAAATTTCACCACTCGTTGATCTTGAACTCAGTGTATCTCCGACTGTGGGGCGACCGCCTCTGGAGGTAACGATATACGTGAGTGCCCACAATGAAGGAGATACAGAGAGTTCTCTGGATGTTGTCATAAATAATGATGTTGTTCACACATTAGTCGTGCCTGGTGAAGGAAGCGCCGACTATGAATTCACACACACATTTAGCTACGAAGGCGGATACAACATCCAATTTGGAGAGGAACGGGAATCTGTTATGGTATCGGATGAGGGGTTTGTAGATACGGGACAAATGGCTTCAACATACATGATAGCTCGTTTGCTGTTCGGTGTGATGGCAATAGTGATCTTACTTTCAGTTTATCTCGGAAGGAAAAAAAAGAAGGAGACAGAGGAAGAAGAAAAACCCCATTATGGTGATGAGAAGAAGCTTTACTACCGAATTATACTTGTCGGTTTAGCTCTAATGATCGCAGGTGCAGTGATCTATGCCGGATATCATTTTCTTTCATTGAGCGATACATATCAGATCATCAGTATCGTATGTATGGCAATAGGTATCTTTACCGTCGTACCCGGTCTAGCGGGTTATCATGAGGAAAAAAAACTAGAGGGGAAGGAAAAGATATCTGTCAAGAACGGAAGATATTCTGTAATCATAGGTATAATAGGCGTGTTCCTTTTGAGAGTGCCGCTGATACCGATCATATTTGGTGTCATAGGCATCATACTGGGTAAAAAGGCCATGGACGAAGGAGACAATCAATACGGTCTCGGCGGAGTGATATTAGGGTGTGCAAACATCATCATCTCGCTGCTGCTGACATATATGTTTATGTAGACTGACCGGATATATATTCCCCTTTTCCTTTCTCGCCCACAAATTTACGATCCTTTACCACGAACTCTCCATGGGAGATAACGTGCCTGGGGAATATGGCTCTGAAGCCTTCGAAGGGACTCCAGCCGGCCTTGGAATGCAGCCGGCTAACAGAGATGTTTTCGCTCTCTCGGAAATCGGCTACTATCAGGTCCGCATCGTATCCTTCTGCGATACGTCCTTTTTTGAGTTCCAGTAGCTCCGCCGGACGCTCCGATAGTGCTTTGACGACTGTGGATAAAGAAATGTTGCCGTATGCTACGGAATTGAGCAATAGCGGGTACATGGTTTCCACACCAGGCAGACCAGATGGCGCCTTTTCGAAATCCGTATCCTTCTCAGACTCCAGATGAGGTGCATGGTCGCTTGCTAATATGTCTATGTCGCCTCTCTCGAAAGCTTCCCATAGATAGAACTGCTGGTCGCTGCCTCTCAAGGGTGGATTAACTTTACCGCGAGTATTCAAGAGTGCTTCTTCGTTGAGGAAAAGATGGTGTGGTGTTACTTCTACGGTGCATCCTACCTTACGGGCCAACCCGATGCTCTTTATTGTGGTGGCGTGGCAAACGTGTTTGTTGCCCGCTGGTAGCTCTTTCAATTTTTTAATGGCGCTCAACTCGCTCTCTACAGGTCTGTGTCTATTATGACCGGGTAAGTCCTCTCCGGGTTCTGTGAATAGTGATTTATCTTCGCAGTGGAATGCCACTTTGCCGCCTGATTTCAGTATCTTTTCTATCTCGTCCGGCGAGTAGCTTCCGTCGGTATCCGTGGAAGGCGCCATGTATACTTTGAAGAAGGAAGTCTGTTTCAGCATCTTCTCGTTGTCCTTGCCCACCAAACCATAGAGTCCGAAGTCTATGCAGGATTTTTTACCGACGTTCTTGATCTTTTTTTTGAGACGTTTGGTATCATCCGTAGGCGGTTGGTTGTTTGGCATGTCCATGACCGTTGTGATGCCTCCGAAGGCTGCGCTTTTAGTTCCTGTAAAAAAATCCTCCTTCTCGGTCATCCCGGGGTCCCTGAAATGAACGTGCATGTCGATACCACCGGGTAATATAACTCCGTCACATTCGATAACGTCATGTCCTGCAGGTTTCGAGGTACTCACAGACAATATCTTACCATCTTCGATCTCGATATATCGTCTTCTTAACTCTCCCTCTACGTAAACGGTGCCTCTGAGTATCATCCTATCTCCTTTTTCTTGACTTCTCCCCGGGGCTCACTTTCAGCGAAGATGTAACCTTGGAAGCTCTTCACACTGCATTCACCTTTCCTCCAAGCATCAGGGATTAACCCTGCCTTCAGACAGGTATGATCCAGGAATTGTTCTACATTCCAGCCGTGTTCCACCGGTACTTGAGGTAGCAGCAAACCGCTGTAGGGGCCCTTAGATATTATCAAACCGTCCCTACCGCATTCGATCTTTTCAGGTAGCTCGAAGGGGTCGTCGAACTCCACATCTTCCGGGGGTGTCAGTAGAGTCACTTCCACGGTTATCTCGTCCAATTCTTTCGGACCCAGGGGGAAAAAACGCGGATCCTGTGTAGCGCTCACAGCCGCTTGTGGAATAGCTTTTTTCAGACTGAACACCGGCTCCGGATATCCGATGCATCCTCTGAGGTCTCCGGAGGGATATTTGTTAAGCGTAACAAAGACGCCACCCTTCGCATCGAACTTCTTCGGAAGAGGTATGTTTTCAATTTCCTCGCCCTTAACATGTTTCTCGATGATTTCCCTTGCTGTCTTCACTGCCGCCTCTCCTTCTTCATTGGTGAACATATTTGTATGATAGAGTAGACGGGGATTATTACTTTTACTATCATACTAGAATTTAAACCCCGAAAGTTTTATCTTTATGTTGTTTATGCGGGTATCATGGACTTCGAATTGAATGATAATCAGAAGATGATAAGGAACATGGTTAGAGATTTCGCTGAGAAGGAGATCGAACCGGTTGCCGCTGAACTGGATGAAAAGGAAGAGTACCCGCACGATATATTGAAGAAGATGGCAAAACTTGGATTGCTCGGTATATTGATACCTACGGAATACGGTGGAGCCGGTCTAGATACAATTAGCTACGCTATAGTTATCGAAGAGATATCAAAGAAGTGTGCTTCGACAGGGGTGATCACTTCGGTGCACAACTCACTGGTCAGCGATCCTATAATGAAGTATGGAACGGAAGAACAGAAGAAGAAATATTTGCCTCTTCTAGCCAAGGGAGAGCATATAGGTGCATTTTCCGGGACCGAAGCCAACGCAGGAACGGATCTGGGAGCAATGGAGACCACGGCAGTACTAGATGGAGATCATTACGTGATCAACGGCTCCAAGATGTTCATCACCAGTGGTAGCGAAGCAGGAATACATATCGTGTTCGCGGTAACGGACAAACCCGCCGGTTACAAGGGTATAAGCGCATTCATCGTTGAATCAGATACCGAGGGATTCGAAGTGGGAAGTATATTCGAAAAGATGGGAATACACGCTTCACTCACTTCGGAATTGATCTTCGAAGATATGCGAGTACCGAAGGAAAACCTGCTGGGAGAGGAAGGCCAAGGATTCAAGATAGCACTGGGTACACTCGACGGTGGTAGAATAGGAATAGCAGCCCAGGCGGTAGGAATCGCACAGCGAGCTTTAGAGGAAAGTATCGAATATTCGCAGCAAAGGCAGCAGTTCGGCAGACCTATAAGCAAGTTCCAGGCTATCCAATGGAAGATAGCGGATATGGCGACAAGCGTTGAAGCATCTAGGCTACTGCTTCATAAGGCGGCCTTCGCAAAGGACCAAGGCGGAAGATTCTCCAAGGAAGCCGCCATGGCCAAGTTATTCGCTTCGGAAGCAGCTGTTAAAGCAGCTCTCGAAGGTGTGCAGATCCACGGTGGATATGGTTATACAAAGGAATACACCATCGAACGTCTCTTCAGAGATGCGAAGATCACGGAGATATACGAAGGTACCTCCGAGGCCCAGAGGATGGTTATCGCAAAGAGTCTTCTAGGCTGAGGTGTTGATCATGAATATTGTAGTGTGTGCAAAAGAAGTACTGGACGTTTCTCAAATAAAAGTAGACCCGAAGACGAACAAACCGATCCTTCAGGGTATCGACAAGAAGATAAGTGATATAGATAAGAACGCAGTCGAAGAGGCTGTAAAGATAAAGGAAAAACTCGGCGGTAAGGTTACCGTAGTCAGCGTAGGGCCTTCGGAGGCCAGGGAATACATAAAAGAATTGCTGGCCATGGGTGCCGACGAAGCTAAGATCATCCCTCTGGACGATACCAGAGATTACAACGTGGTTTCCAACTTACTCGCCGCCGTTATCAACGGTATGGAGTACGATATGGTTTTATGCGGAGAAGCCTCGATAGATCTTTTCTCGGGACAGATGGGGCCCCGTGTAGCTCAGAAACTCGATATACCGCAGATCACCTATGCTAAAAATGTAGATGCTGAGGCAGATAAGCTCACAGCAGATAGGGATCTTAGTGGTAAAAAGGTAACCGTTGAATCGCCATATCCGGTTTTACTAACAGTTACAAAGGAGATCAACGAACCGAGATTACCCAGCTTGATGGAGATACTCGGTGCGGCTAACAAGCCCATAGAGACCATAGACCCGTCCTCTCTTGAAGCTGAGGTAGAAGCAGGAACGAAGATATCAGATATAAAGGGTGTAGCCATGGAGAGAAAGAACGTCATCTACAAAGATGATATCGACGAAGGCATCAAAGAGCTTGTTGACAATCTTGCTAAATCGGGAGCTCTGGGGTGATAAAGATGGTATTGATATATTCTAACGAAAAAAACCTTACCTTAGAGATGTTGGCAAAGGGAAGAGAACTAGCTGATGAACAGGGTAAGGAAGTCACAGTTGTATTGATAGGCGAAGACGAAGCGGATGAATACATACAGCACGGTGCGGACAAGGTATTCGTTGCCGAAACTGATCTGAAAAACTTCAAGGTTGAGGAATACACACAGATGATCGCTAATATAGCGGAAAAGCTAGGCTCGGAAACTATCATGATAGGTTCCAACAAGGATGGAAACGAGCTAGCTCCCAGACTGGCGGCGATGCTTAACACCGGTTGCGTTACCGGATGCACGGATATATACTTTAAAGACGGTGAGTTGACCACGGAACGTGTAGTTTACAGCGGTAATGCCATCGCTGTTGAGCAATTCACCGGCAAGCCTCATATCATGACTATACCTTCTAAACTCTACGATCCTCTACCTGCAGATAGCTCAAGAACCGGGGAGGTAACAAAAGAAAGTGTAGATTACAAAACTTTCCCTTCAGAGATAACCAACATACAGGTGATGGAGTCGGAAGGAGTCAACGTCGAAGCGGCAACTTCCATAGTTTCCTGCGGTAGAGGTTTCAAAAATAAGGAAGATACTAAGATGGCCGAAGAGTTGGCAAGACTACTACCCGGAGAAACCCTGGGATGTTCAAGACCGCTTTCAGCGGATATGAAATGGTTTACTGAGGATCACTGGATAGGCCTCTCAGGCCATAAGGTAAAACCCAAGGTGTATATCGCCATAGGTATCTCGGGCCAGATACAGCACATCGCCGGTATGCGGGATTCGGACATCATCGTAGCTATAAACAAGGATCCTGAAGCGTTGATATTTAAATCCGCAGACTATGGATTGGTAGGAGACCTTTACGAGGTACTTCCTAAGCTCACTGCAGCTATCAAAGAAAAAATGGCTTAGTATAACCAATACGTTTAAAAACGCTCATATATTCATGGCTATCCCATTCACGAGATAGAAAACAGGAGAGATAAATATGAAAGAAGCAGTTATAATATCCGCCGCTAGAACGGCGATAGGCAGATTCAACGGCACACTTTCCGGCTTTCCAGCACCGAAACTCGGAAGTTTAGCTATCGAAGAAGCAGTTAAGCGAGCAGGCATAAACAAAGAGGATGTTCAAGAAGTATTGATGGGTAATGTAGTCTCCGCAGGATTAGGACAGAATCCAGCGAGACAGGCGGCCATCGGTGCGGAAATACCGGTTGAAGCCGGAGCGACCACGGTGAATAAGGTATGTGGTTCCGGACTCAAGACCGTCATGTTTGCGGCAAATAGCATAAAGGTTGGAGAGTACGATGCCATCGTCGCAGGGGGCATGGAGAATATGACCAGAGCGCCCTACGTTCTGGATAAGGCGAGGAACGGTTACCGATTGGGTAACGGAGAGATAATCGATGCCATGGTCAACGACGGCCTGTGGGATGTATACAATGATTTTCATATGGGATTGACCGGAGAGATAATAGCGGAACTATACGATCTAACACGAGAAGATGTAGATAAATTCGCACTCAGAAGTCACCGGTTGGCATCTATTGCAGCAGAGGAGGGGAAATTTGATGAAGAAATATTCCCGATCGAAGTACCACAAAGAAAGGGCGAACCGATAATGTTCAAAAAAGACGAAGGTGTACGGCCGGATACAACGTTGGAAACCCTTGGAAAGCTAAGACCGGTCTTCAAAAAAGACGGATTGGTAACCGCTGGTAATGCGTCTCAGATATCCGACGGGGCATCGGCTGTAGTAGTCATGAGTGATGAAAAGGCAGATTCCATGGGATTGGAGCCTATGGCTAAGATAGTTGACTATAACACGGCAGGTGTGATACCGGAACATGTGATGAAAGCACCGGTTCCTGCCATGAAGGAACTGATGAAGAGAAACGACCTAACCATCGACGATATAGATATTATAGAGCACAACGAGGCCTTTGCCTCTGCATCATTGGCAATCCAAAAGGAGTTCGATATACCCGAAGACAAAATCAACGTCCACGGAGGCGCAGTTGCCTTGGGACACCCCATAGGATGCAGCGGTACAAGAGTGTTAACCACTATGCTTTACGCTATGAAAGACCGGGGTGCACACAGAGGATTGGCTACCCTATGTCTCGGCGGTGGAAACGCAGTAGCTATGATAGTAGAGATGTGATAAAATGGAAATAAAAAAAATAGGAGTAGTAGGCGCAGGAACCATGGGACACGGTATAGCACAAGTAGCAGCCCAAACGGGATATGAAGTTGTTATGCGTGATATCAAGCAGGAATTTGTAGATAACGGCATGAAAGGAATTGAAAAATTCCTAAACAAGGGTGTGGAAAAGGGTAAGATGTCCGAAGAAGACAAGGAAGAAACTTTATCACGTATAACAGGAACAGTGGACATGGAGGACCTCAAAGACTGCGACCTGGTAATCGAAGCGGTGATCGAAGATGTTAACATAAAGGAAGAGGTATTCTCAGAACTGGACGAATTATGCGGACCGGATACAATACTGGCATCGAACACATCTACTATACCGATCACGAAGATGGCTTCCTTCACCGAGCGTCCGGAAAAGTTCATCGGTATGCACTTCATGAATCCGGTGCCGTTGATGAAACTGGTGGAAGTGATACGTGGTCTGCGAACATCCGATGAGACCACCGACATAATAATCAAGATGTCCGAAGAGATGGGAAAGATACCCGTAGAAGTCAACGATTCTCCGGGGTTCGTTTCCAACAGAGTTCTTATACCCATGATAAACGAAGCGGTTTACTGCCTCCAGAACGGTGTTGCCGAGGCCGAAAACATCGATCAGGTGATGAAGCTCGGTATGAATCACCCAATGGGACCACTAGCTCTGGGAGATCTCATAGGTCTCGATACGGTTCTACATATAATGGAAGTACTTTACAACGAATTCAACGATTCGAAGTACAGACCCTGCCCGCTACTGAAGACCATGGTAAGGGCCGGTTACCTGGGAAGAAAGACAGGTAAAGGCTTTTACGACTACTCGAAATAGGTGTTTATATGATAGATATGGAGATGGAAAACGGTATAGCGACTATTTACATGAACAATCCACCCATGAACGTATTATGTACAGAATTACTCATGGAATTAGATTCTGCTCTTGAAGAACTCGAAGATGACGAAAACTTACGTGCGGTGATAGTTACCGGTAAGGGAAGAGCCTTCGTTGCCGGAGCCGATATCAAAGAGATGAAGGATATGTCCTTTGATGAGGCCTGGGAATTTACAGAGTTGGGCCAGAATGTTTTAAGTCGTTTAGAGGAACTACACGTACCCGTTATCGCAGCAGTTAACGGATTCGCCCTAGGCGGAGGAACCGAAGTAGCACTAGCCTGTGATATACGTATAGCCTCGAAGGCAGCGAAGTTCGGGCAGCCCGAGGTCAACCTGGGAGTTATACCCGGATTCGGCGGTACTCAACGATTGGCTCGCTGTATAGGTCCCGGTAAAGCCAAGGAGCTTATATTTACAGGAGACATCATCAGCGCTGAAGAAGCCTACAATATCGGTCTGGTTCAGCATTTAGTAAAAGGTTATCAAGAGGACGATAGCGGAGAAATGGTAAAAGATGAAAAGGGCCGACCGATCCAAGATAACGAACCGGTATTCAAGGCAGCCATGGAGATGGCTCAGAAGATAGCTGAAAAAGGCCCTGTAGCAATCGAGAATGCAAAGGTAGCTATCAAAGAAGGTATCGATCTACCCCTTTACGAAGGTTTGGAAGTAGAGGCAGAGATGTTCGCCGAACTCTTCGACACTGAAGATCAAAAAGAAGGTATGGATGCCTTTATCGAAAAGAGAAAACCCCTCTTTAAAGGGGAATAGTATTAATAGACCCGGAAAAATTAGTTATAACGGTGTTATAAATGAGCATAATCGACCTTACATCTATGGCCGAGCCGGAAGGCGAAGCACAAAAGAAAATAAACGACATAATCAAAGGTTTGCAGGAGGACATCCCCCACGACTGTTACCAATGCGGTAAATGCACGTCTGGTTGCGAAGCCTTCATATTGACCGAACTGGAGCCGCACAAGGTGATGGCCCTCTCCAAATCAGGATTCATCGACGAGTTGTTGAACTCCGGTGAGATATGGACATGCGTTACCTGTTTAAAATGTAAAGAAAGATGTCCTCAAGATCTGGCTCCAGTAGATGTTATCTTTGCCGTGAAGAACATCGCTGTATCATCCGGTAAACAGATTGATTCAGGTTATTCGAATATGCTACAAGCTGTTTTAGGAACGGGATTTATTCAATCCCCGAAAGAAGTGGTGGATAGAGAAAATAACGCCGTAACGAGAGATGATATGGGGCTACCGAAAATAAAAGGACCCGAAGAGATGCCTAAATTACAGCAGGTGCTGATGAAGGCTGCTACGGAGACGCTGAGGTGAATAAAACATGGAAAAAATCGGATTATACCTTGGATGTTTGATACCAACGGAACAGTATGCATACGAACTGGCCATCAGAGAAGTATTACCGGAGCTTGGTACGGAGTTAGTTGATATCGAGGGGCCGGCCTGCTGTGGTGCACCATTGAGGCACATCAACCTGTCTTTAACTATGTACTTATCAGCTAGAAATATCGCTCTCTTCGAGAAGGAGGGACTTGATATCTTGGCGCCTTGTCCATATTGTCACCAAGCGATCTCAGAAGCTAAGGATGTATTAGATAAAAATCCGACTTTAAAGGAAAAGGTAAATTCTTATCTTAAAGAAGAAGGGTTGGAGTACAAAGGCAAGGTAAAGCATTACCATCTTTTAGATCTTCTACATGATGAAATCGGTACAGAAGTAATCAAAGAGCATATCAAAGAGCCCTTAGAAGGGCTCAACATAGCCGCACACTACGGCTGTCATCTTATCCGTCCCAACGATATTCCCAGACCTGACGATTCGGAGAATCCACAGAAGCTTGAGACTTTGCTAAAAACAATCGGTGCTGAGAGTGATTACTACAACGAAAAATTGGACTGCTGCGGTGCCCACATTCTATTGAATGAACAGGAATCCGCCCTTACCAAGACCGGACAGAAGCTGGAAGCCGTACAAAACCATGGATTCGACGGGATGACCACCATGTGTCCATGGGGACAGCGGATGTTCGACACAAAACAGGACAGCGCGGGACAAACAGTCGGCGCTTCGTTGAATATACCGGTTATTTATTATATACAGTTACTCGGTCTGGCCATGGGTAAAGAACCAGAGGCACTAGGTTTACACTTAAACAAAAGCCCGGTTGATAAGCTCGGTTCCAAGGAGGAGGACTGAACATGGCAAGAATCGGTGTTTTCATCTGCCACTGCGGAACCAATATAGGAGGAGTGGTTGACGTTGACGACTTAGTCAAATTCTCTTCAGAGTTAGACGACGTTGTTTACGCAGCGGATTACAAGTATATGTGCTCGGATCCCGGTGGAAAGGTGATCAAGGATGCAATAGAGGAGCACGACTTGAACCGTATCGTCGTCACGTCATGCAGTCCGCGTATGCACGAACCAACCTTCCAATCGGTCATAGAAGATGCCGGACTTAATCGATTTTGCCTGGAGATGGCGAATATCAGAGAGCACTGTTCTTGGGTACACAAGGATGAAAAAGAAGAGGCAACTAAGAAGGCGAAGGACCTTGTGGCCATGGCTGTTAGGAAGGCAAATACCCTTGAAGCCCTGACCAGCTTCCAAAAAGATGTGGTCCACGATGCATTGGTCATCGGTGCCGGCATAGCCGGTATTCAAGCCTCCCTTGATCTAGCTAATACCGGTAAAAAGGTTTACTTGGTCGAGCGGGAGCCCAGTATCGGAGGGCGTATGGCCCAGTTGGACAAAACCTTCCCGACTTTGGACTGTTCTTCCTGCATATTAACTCCTAAGATGATGGACGTCGCCAGGCATCCGAATATTGAATTGCTCACATACTCAGAGGTTACCGAAGTAGACGGTAGCGTCGGAGATTTCAAGGTAAAGGTAAAACGAAAACCCACCTACGTTGATTGGGAAAAGTGCAACGGATGCGGCGAGTGTGGACAGGTATGCCGTATGAAAGACAAAGTTTTAGATAAATTTAACGAAGGGTTGGGCAAACGCTCAGCGATCTACGTACCATTTCAACAGGCGGTACCATTGAAATACACCATCGACCCATCCAAGTGTTTAATGCTACTCAGCGGTAAATGTGGAGACAGCCCACCCTGCCAAGATGTATGTGAACTGGGAGCCATAGACTACCAGCAAGAGGAAAAGATGATAGAACTTAACGTGGGAAGTATCGTAGTAGCCACAGGATACGACATGCTGGAAGCCAGCGATATGTACGAATACGGCTACAGTCAAAGCCCCGATATCATCACCAACCTGGAGTTTGAAAGGCTGATCAGCTCTTCCGGCCCCACCAGTGGTCATGTGCATCGTTTATCCGATGGTGAAGAGATAAAGAGTGTTTCTTTCGTACTATGTGCCGGCTCTAGGGATATGGATCACAAGGAATACTGCTGTCGTATAGGGTGCATGAGTGCTCTAAAGCAGGCATATTTGTTGAGAGATCATATGGGTGAAGACTTGGAGATAAACATATGTTATACCGATATACGTTCTTTTGGTAAAGGTTATGAGGAATTCTATCGTAGGATAAGAGACGGCAAATCAAATTTCATCAGAGGCCGTCCCTCAGAGATAAATGTAAAAGAGGATGGTAAACTGATCTACAATATCTTCGATACTTCCACACAAAAACTACTTGAAATAAATTCTGATATTATAGTGCTGGTACCTCCACTGATACCTAGAAATGATTCTAGTGAACTGAGCAGGATTCTGAGGATAACCGAAGGAGCCGATGGTTTCTTCCTTGAATCACATCCAAAGCTAAAGCCCTCCGATACCACCACCGACGGCGTCTTCATCGCAGGATGCTGTCAAGGACCTAAAGATATACCCGATGTGGTCGCACAGGCAAGCGGAGCTGCTGCAAAGGCCATGGGTATAATCAGCCGTGAAGAACTGGAAAGCGACCCCATGATAGCATGGGTAGACCCGGACATGTGCGTGGGTTGCGGTGTGTGTGTTGAGGTATGCCCCTATTCAGCTAGAGAGTTGAACGAAGTCACCGGTATCGCAGAGGTAGATGAAATATTGTGTACCGGTTGTGGTGGTTGTATCGCTGCATGCCCGTCGAATGCTTGCATACACAAGAACATGACCAAACAACAAATCCTGAGGATGATAGACGAGGTGATCTAAGATGGCATCTGAAGAAACAATAATAGAAAATAAATCAGTAAAAGGCTCGGTCATGGTTGTTGGCGGAGGAATATCCGGCATTCAATCTTCATTGGACCTTGCGGATTCCGGTTTCAAGGTTTACCTCGTTGATAAAGGTTTATCCATTGCCGGAAGGATGACTCAATTAGACAAGACCTTTCCAACTAATGATTGTTCCATGTGTATTTTAGCTCCCAAACTCGTAGCCACCGGTAGACACCCGAATATAGAGATAATCACCAATTCAGATCTGATAAAACTTGAAGGCGAGCCCGGTGATTTCACAGCTACCATAAACAAGCGTGCTAGGTCCATCGACGAAGAGTTATGTAATGGTTGTGGCCTTTGCGTTGAGAACTGCTTGGTTAGGTACAAACCTCAGATACCTGAACCACGTGATGCAAGGCAGGATATTGAACAAAAGAACATCGATAAGGTTGACGAACTTTTTAAGAAACATGGAAGGGAAAACGAATCACTGATACCGATAATGCAGGCCATCAATGAAGAGTACCGGTATCTACCCAAAGATATTCTAAGATATGTATCACAGGAATTGGGGATACCGTTTTCACAAGTATATCATGTTGTTACTTTTTACACATCATTTTCTTTAGAACCACGTGGAAAACATACCATCAAAGTTTGCATGGGTACCGCCTGTCATGTCAGAGGAAGTCCCAGGGTGCTGGATGAGATCGAACGTAAATTAAGGATCAAACCGGGTGAAACTACCGAAGATGGTTTATTTTCTCTCGAAGCCGTTAACTGCCTTGGTGCCTGTGCTTTAGGCCCTGTAGTAGTGGTGGATGATGAATATTACCCCGTATTACCATCAAAAGTAGACGATTTCATCAACGAGATAAAAAAGGAGGTTGAATAAAGTGCTTAAGAATCACAAGGATTTCTATACGTTACAGGAAAAGGTTACAAATAAAAGAGATCCCAACAGGCGGTTGATTACCGTTTGTAATGGAACAGGTTGCAACGCCCTAAAAGGTAAAAAGATAACAAACCTCCTTATGGATGAACTGAAAAAACAAGATATAACTGATATATCAGTACTCCCCACCGGATGTCATGGATTCTGCGAGCAAGGTCCGATCGTATTAATACAGCCCAAAAATATTTTTTATAAGACAGTAAAACCGGAACACATTGAACGGATCATTTCGGAAACCATCAAAGAGGGTAAGATAATAGAAGAACTACTGTACACCGACCCCAAATCTAACAAAACATTGGAATACGAAAAGGATATTCCGTTTTATAGTAGCCAAGAAAGACTTCTGTTCGGGTATAACGAGTTGATAGATCCTACTCGTATAGAAGATTATATCTCCATCAAGGGGTATAAAGCACTTGTACATAT
The DNA here is from genome assembly GCA_007129655.1 of Thermoplasmata archaeon. Taxonomy (GTDB): domain Archaea; phylum Thermoplasmatota; class Thermoplasmata; order Halarchaeoplasmatales; family Halarchaeoplasmataceae; genus Haladaptatiplasma. The sequence continues at coordinate 25,118 of SKVC01000023.1, read as the reverse complement.
ATTAGAAGAACAAATTCCTTCGTCGGATATTATCAATACAATCAAAGAGTCAGGTCTTAGAGGACGCGGAGGAGCCGGTTTTCCAACGGGGAGAAAGTGGGAAGCAGCATATAATAGTACCTCGGAAGACGGGATAAAATATGTTATCTGTAACGCAGACGAAGGGGATCCGGGTGCATATGCAAATCGGAGCCTTCTGGAGGGTAATCCACATAGCGTTCTTGAGGGTATGATAATCGGCGCCTATGCTATTGGTGCGGAACACGGCTACATCTATGTGAGAGCGGAATATCCCTTGGCTGTCGAGTACTTCGAGAAGGCGATCCAAAGTGCAAGAGAATTAGGTTTACTTGGCGAAAACATTCTCGGCAGTGATTTTTCATTTGATGTAAAGATCGCAAAAGGCGGCGGAGCTTTCGTTTGCGGTGAATCTACCGCACTTACAGCATCAATCGAGGGAAGACCCGGTGAACCAAGGGTCAAACACATACACAGTACCCAAAGCGGATTATGGAATAGGCCCACGGTTCTTAACAACGTGGAAACATGGGCAAATGTCCCGCTTATTGTTAATAAGGGCAGTGACTGGTACAGTAAAATCGGTACCGAGGGGTCTAAAGGAACTAAAATTTTTTCATTAGTTGGTAAAGTAAACAATACCGGTCTTGTTGAAGTTCCTATGGGAATAACACTTAGGGATGTTGTGTTCGACATCGGAGGAGGGATCAAGGATGATAAAAAATTCAAGGCTATCCAGATAGGTGGTCCTTCCGGAGGATGTATACCTGAAGAACATATGGACCTTCCAATCGATTACGACAGTCTTACAGATGCCGGAGCCATGATGGGTTCCGGTGGTATGATCGTGATGGACGAAGGTACATGTATGGTGGATGTGGCCAAGTATTTTGTTAACTTCCTGAAAAATGAGTCGTGCGGTAAATGTACTCCATGTCGTGAAGGACTGGTACAGATGTATGGTTTGTTGACCGATATCACAGAAGGTAAGAGTAAAGAGGGGGATATCGAATTACTGGAAGAGTTAGCAGAAGTAGTTAAAGACACATCGCTGTGTCAGCTAGGTGCAACAGCCCCCAATCCCGTACTTACCACACTACGATATTTTAGAGATGAGTACGATGCCCATATATCTGATAAAAAATGCCCTGCTAAGGTGTGCAAAGCACTTATCGAATTTAGTATCGATGCCGATAACTGCGTCGGTTGTCAATTGTGTGCAAAGAAATGCCCGGTAGAAGCGATATCCGGTGAAGCAAAGAAAGTTCATGAGATAGACCAAGAGATATGTATCAAATGCGGGCTTTGCCACGATGCTTGCAAGTTTAACGCGGTGGAGGTGACCTAAATGGTCATGATCACAATAGATTCAAAGGAATACGAGGCTATACCTGGAGAGACGGTTTTGGACGTTGCCAAACGAAACAATGTTTTTATCCCAACACTATGTCATCATCCATCCGTGGAGCCTTACAGTGCATGCAGGCTCTGCGTTGTGGGAGTAACACAAAAAGGATGGACTAAGGTAACGGCATCATGTAGTTTACTTATTAAAGAGGGTATGGAGATAAAGACTAGTTCGCCAAGGATCGATAGATCAAGAAAAATTTTGATGGAACTCTATCTAGCTAGATGTCCGGAATCGAGCGAACTAAAGGAAGTTGCAAGTAAGCTAGGTGTGGATAGCTCACGGTTTAAAACTTATACAGAGCCAAATGAAAAATGTATCTTATGTGGTCTGTGTGTAAATGTATGTGAACAGGTCATGGGAGTAGGAGCCATCGGTTTCGCCAATAGAGGTGCAGCTAGAGAGGTAATACCTCCATTTCAGGAACACTCGGATGTGTGCACCACCTGCGGTGCGTGTGCATTTGTCTGTCCTACCCAGTGTATAGACCTCTCAGAGATAAGTACACAAACACCGGAACCCCTTTTAAGTGATTACGACGCAGGCCTGGCGGAGCGTAAAGCAGTACATATACCGTTTCCACAAGCGATACCGAACGTTCCGATCATAGACAAGGACGCCTGCATGTATGCCTTGAACGGTACGTGTAAATCGTGTGAAAATTTCTGTGAACCGGAAGCAATATTGTACGACCAGGAAGACGAAGATATCAATATCAATATAGGTTCTGTAATACTTTCACCCGGGGCCGATGTATATGAACCACCAGAAGGAGACAGTCTTGGATACGGGTTGTACCCAAATGTACTCACCTCCCTGGAATTCGAGAGGATGCTTTCCGCATCGGGACCTTTTCAGGGACATATAAAACGCCTTTCCGATGGTGAAGAACCTAAGAAGATAGCATGGTTACAATGTATAGGTTCCAGGGACGAAAGCTGTGACCATAAATACTGCTCGTCGGTTTGCTGTATGTACTCCATAAAGGAGGCTGTGATAGCAAAAGAACATCTTCCGGGCTTAGACACACACATTTATTTCATGGATATGAGGACCTTCGGCAAGGATTTCGAAAGATATTACGAACGGGCAGAGGATGAGTACGGTGTAGTTTTCAGAAGGTCAAGAGTACCTCGTATCGAGCAAAACCGTGAGACCGGAGAGCTGAGTGTAAGATACATCAACGATAACGGAGATGTAGAAATAGAAAGCTATGATATGGTGGTACTTGCCGTAGGTATGCAGCCTTGCGATACACTTCCGGATCTTGCATCCATAGTCAATGTAAATCTCAACGGTTATGGATTCATAGAGGTCGATCCCTATTATAATGTTGAAACTTCAAGATCTGGAATATACGCTTCCGGTTCCGCTACAGAGCCAAAGGATATACCCGAAAGTGTGATCGAAGCTTCAGCAGCAGCAGCCATTGCAGCTAGAGATATAAAGGATGCCAGAGGAAGTGAAGTTACAACAAAAGAATATCCGCGAGAGAGGGATGTTAGCAACGAATTCCCAAGAACAGGTGTGTTCCTTTGCCACTGCGGTATCAATATAGGCGGAATTATAGACATACAGAAAGTAAAAGAATATGTGCAGAGGCTTCCATACGTTGCACTGGCCGACGACGAGACCTTTTCATGTTCGCAGGACTCTTTGGAACGGATAAAGGAGAGGATTAACGAATTGGGTCTCAATAGGATAGTAGTGGCTTCATGCACACCGAGAACACACGAACCGCTCTTCCAGGATACTCTTAGGGAAGCCGGATTGAATCCGCATCTTTTCGAGATGGTCAATCTAAGAGACCAGAATTCCTGGGTACATAGAGATAATCCGGTTTTGGCTACGGAAAAGGCAAAAGAAACCGTTGCCATGGGTGTTGTAAGGGTAAATGAGATGAGGGCGGTTTCACACGAAAAATTCCCTGTTGTCCAAAAGGCACTGGTCATCGGTGGAGGTATTTCCGGTATGTCTTCAGCCATAGCCTTGTCGGACCAGGGATTCGATGTTTATCTGATAGAAAGGGAGGAAGAACTCGGCGGTTTATCACGGGATGTGCACCTTGGTATCGGAGACGAAGATCCTCAAAAATTACTTGAAGAAATGATCTCAAAGACTACCGAACACGAAAACATATCCCTTTACACCGGGGCGATATTGGAAGATATCGATGGATACGTAGGGAATTATACTTCCCGGATAAGTCACGAAGGCACTACGGAGACCATCGAACATGGAGCCGTTGTTGTAGCCACCGGTGGAGAGGCCTACGAGCCCACTGAATACTCCTATGAAGATAGTGAAAATATCATTACACAGAAGGAGTTTGAGAAAGATCTAGCGTCTGGTAAAAAATATCTCGGAGATTTAAAGGAAGTAGTGATGATACAGTGTGTTGGTTCAAGGAACGATGAACATCCGTACTGTTCCAGGATATGCTGTTCCAATGCTATTAAGAATGCAGTCAGATTGAAAGAAAACAATCCGGATGTTTCCGTTTACGTATTATACAGAGATATACGCACATACGGATTCAAAGAAGATAGTTTATATCGTAAGGCGAGGGGAAAAGGTGTTTTCTTCATAAAATTCGACGAAAACGAGGAGCCGCAAGTTGACTTAAAGAAAGGTAAGATCACCGTTCAAACAAAGGATAAGATACTCCAGAGAGATATGATACTCAACCCGGATAAACTTGTACTGAGTGTAGGTGTCGTACCCGGAGAAAACACCGCCTTGGCCCAGCAGCTGAAGGTTCCACTCAATTCAGACGGATTTTACTCGGAAGCACACATGAAACTTCGACCGGTAGAATTTTCCGCAGACGGTATATTCCTATGCGGTTTAGCACACAGTCCAAGATTCATGGATGAAGCCATAGCTCAGGCACGAGCAGCATCGTCCAGAGCAGCTACAATACTTTCAAAAGAGTACCTTGAAACCGGTGGAAGCGTAGCCAATATAGCCTCTAGAAGATGTGCCGGATGTAAACTGTGCGTCAACATATGTCCGTATGATGCATTGGATTACGATGAAGAAAAACGTATTGTGATAGTTAACGAAATATTATGCCAAGGATGCGGTGCCTGTGCCGCCATATGTCCCAGCGGTACTGCACAGCAAAATTCCTTCACAAAGAGACAGATCATGTCTATGATAGACGAATGTATTAGATAAGGAGCGATAAAATGAGCGAAGAAAAAGAGAAAAAAAATGAAGATTTCGAACCCAAGATAGTCGGGTTCCTCTGCAACTGGTGTTCCTATGCAGGAGCGGATCTAGCAGGTACTAGCCGCATACAGTATCCTCCGAACATAAGAGTGATCAGAGTGATGTGCTCCGGTTCGGTTGATTCAGTATATGTGAACAGAGCATTGTTAGAAGGTGCCGATGCCGTACTCATAGGTGGCTGTCACCCAGGCGACTGTCATTATATTAATGGGAATTACAAAGCAAGAAGAAAGATGGTTCTGCTGAAGAACATCCTTACCACTCTTGGAATGGAACCCGATAGGATATGGTTACGTTGGATATCGGCTTCGGAAGGCCAGAAATTTGCCGATACGGTAAAGGAAATAGTGAACGAAACAAAGAAACTCGGCCCGAATCCCATGAAGGAGAAATGGAATATTTAGAGGTATTACCATGATATACGAATTAAAGATAGAAGATGATGTTCCCAAGACCGTGAACAGTTTTTTAAAGCAGTTGCTTGAAAGCGGTAAAGTCGATGCCGTTTTGGCAATGCAGGAAACACCCTCGGGTAAATCCGCGTTCCCAACTATGATATCTGACCCGGAAAAGCTCAATACCAACGTATTCGCTCCTTTACTTCCGGTTTCAACCGGTGCTATGGTATCCAGGTTAACGAAAATAAAAGGTTCTGATAAGCCTTTGGCTGTAGTTCTTCGTGCATGCGAAATAAGAGCTTTGACTGAATTGTTAAAATTGAAGCAGGCCGACCTGGAAAATATCGTGCTTATAGGTGTTGACTGTCCCGGAACGTTCCCCATGAAGACGTATTCTAACTATCCGGGTGACGATGATCCCACGGAAGTCGTACTGAAAGGAGAAAGTGAAGAAAATATGAGGACGGCATGTCTTAACTGTAAAGATCCTGTGCCGGAGACTGCAGACATGATAATCGGTATCTTCGGTGCCGATACAGATAAAGCAATATTGCTGGATACTAGAACAGAAAATGGACAGGAACTGGTTTCAGATATGAAATTGAGTGAAGTTGCCACCGAGGAGGACAGGGAAAAAGCCGTTCTGGAAATAAGAAATAAGAGGGATGAGGCAAGAAAAGCTTTCATTGATGAACATTCGGATATCGCCGGTGTCGATAAGTTACTTGAATTCTTCGATACATGTGTAAACTGTCACAACTGTATGAAAGCCTGTCCGATATGTTACTGTCGTGAATGCCTTTTCGAAAGTGATGTTTTCGATGTAGAGGCGAGTAAATACATGGCCAAGGCCAAGAGCAAAGGTGCATACAAGACCCCTACGGATTCCCTGTTGTTCCATGTAACAAGATTCAACCACATGATACTTTCCTGTGTAGAGTGCGGTCTTTGCGAGCAAGCGTGTCCTTCCGATATCCCTTTGATGGATATCATAACGGCCATAGCCGAGAATGCACAGGCAGAATTCGAATACTTACCTGGAAGAGATCCCGAAGAAGAGATGCCAATGATCGTGTACAGGGAAGACGAATTCCTGGATGTGGGGGAAAAATAGATGGATTCCATCGATACCAAGAAACTAGATGTTAACTTCAAATACGAAATAGCGGAACAGGAAGGTGGAGAAGGTATACTGAACTGTTTTGCATGTGGAAGCTGCACAACAAGGTGTCCCGAGATGGACGTAGATGACCACTGGAACGCGAGAACTATAATTAGAAAGGCACTCCTGGGTCTCCGTGAAGAAGTTCTATCATCCGAGTTTCTATGGGTATGTTCATCCCATTACAGATGTTTGGATAAGTGTCCTCAGGAAGTGAATGTAAAGGGTTTGATGAATCAGATACGAAACGAACGTTTGAAGGATGAGAAAGAAGAGGACGAGTGCGGTGACGAGATAAAGAAAGGTATGGATCCCTCTTTCAAATACGAATTAGCAGAAGGAGAATCCGGGAAAGAGATCTACAATTGTTTTTCATGTGGAACCTGTACCGCCGGTTGTCCGGAAAGAGACTTAGATTCATTGTATTCTCCACGTAAAGTGATCAAAACTTCCCTTCTTGGTATGAAAGATAAGGTTTACGCTAATAAATTCGTTGAAATATGTTCTACCCACTTTCGATGTTTTGAACAGTGTCCCCAGGGTGTGGAGATACCAAAATTGATGTTTGCCATACGAGAGATAGCAATAGATGAAGGATATTTCAAGGAGGGTCACGATGTCTGCGAATGAAACCATCGGTGCCGTTGCCGTAGTTGGCGGAGGAATAGCAGGTGTACAGTCTGCACTTGACCTTGCGGATATGGGATTCAAGGTATACTTAATTGAAAAATCACCTGCTATAGGTGGAGTCATGGCGATGCTTGACAAGACCTTTCCCACCAACGATTGTTCCATGTGCATACTTTCTCCTAAATTGGTTGATTGCGCACGGCATCCGAATATAGATATATTTACACTTGCTCAAGTTAAAGATATAAAAGGCGAGGCAGGAAACTTCAAGGTATTAGTTGACCAGAAGGCAAGATACATAGATCCGGATGTTTGCACGGCTTGCGGAGATTGTGCTGAAGTGTGCCCCATAGAGATCCCCGATACTTTCGAACAAGGACTCATTATGAGGAAAGCGATCTACAAGTATTATCCGCAGGCGATCCCAAATGCATATGTGATAGATAAGGAAGGAACGTCGGATCACAAAGGCTGCATCGAATGTGGACTTTGTGAAAAGGCATGCACAGCAGGATCCATAGACCATTCACAAGAGGACAGAGAAATAGCTCTCGATGTTGGTGCGGTCATACTGGCAACAGGTTCTGCGCCATTTGACCCGAAGATCAAAAAAGAATTCGGATACGGTAAATTTCCGAATGTGATCACATCTCTGGAATTCGAGAGAATCCTATCTGCTTCCGGACCATACGAAGGCAAAATATTACGCCCGGGAGACAAGAAACATCCCAAAAAAATAGCCTGGGTCCAGTGTGTGGGTTCGAGGGACAGAAACATAAACCAAGAATTCTGCTCTTCCATGTGCTGTATGTACACAACCAAAGAAGCAGTAATCGCCAAGGAGCACGAGAAAGACATAGATGCTACTGTATTCTACATAGATGTGAGAACCTTCGGTAAGGATTTCGACCGGTATGTAGAGAGGGCAAAAAGAGAACACGGAATCAAGTACGAACGTTCGAGGATATCTGAGATATACCAAAAAGAATGCGGAGATTTGACCATAAGATACGAAGATGTGGAGGGCGAACTTCACGAAGATACCTTTGATATGGTGGTACTGTCCATCGGTCTCTGCATGACGGGTGACAGATCTAAGATGCTCAGCGATCTGGGGCTGGATGTCAACGAATTCGGTTTCCCTTTATCAGGTACAAATGATCCTGTGGCATTGGTCAAACCCGGGATATTCATGGCAGGAAGCATAGTCGAACCTCAAGCCATACCAGAATCGGTTATGCAGGCTTCGGCTGCAGCATCACAAGCTGCCGCTTTATTGAGAGATTCAAAGGATACCTTAGTGGAACCGGCCCCGGAGTACCCTGAAAGAGATGTTTCCGAAGAAGAGCCGAGGATCGGTGTATTCGTATGTAATTGCGGCATCAATATTGGTAATTATGTAGATGTGAGTAAGGTAGTAGAATATGCAGATACCTTAGATAATGTAGAATACGCAACCGATAGTCTTTACACATGCTCCGAAGACACCCAAAAGAGCATAGTTGATATCATCAAGGATGAAAGGTTGAACAGAATCATAGTTGCTGCGTGTACTCCGAGAACACATGAACCACTCTTCAAGAAGAGTCTTTCAGAAGCAGGATTGAACCCACATCTCTTGGAGATGGCTAATATAAGAGAACACTGCTCCTGGGTGCATACGGATAAAGATAGAGCGACTGAAAAAGCCAAAGAATTGATATCTATGACCGTAGCCAAATCCAGATTGCTAGAACAGATACCGAAAACAACCATCGATATCGAGCAATCAGCACTAGTAGTAGGCGGTGGCGTCGCAGGGATGACAACGGCACTATCTCTTGCGGATCAAGGTTACAAGACGGTACTGGTAGAAAAGGAAGATAAGTTAGGCGGAAAACTGAACAAGATAAAATTCGCCTTCGAAGATGTGGATCTTGATAAGATACTTGCCGAGATGGAAAAGCGCATATCAGAACATGAGGACCTTGAGTTAAGACTTGACTCGACAATTAAAGAAATATCCGGTCATGTGGGTAATTACAATATAAAGCTCTCGGATGATGAAGAAATAATCACCGGTGCCATAATAGTCACCACCGGAAGCTCAGAGCACACCCCCACATCCTACGGTTACGGTAAAGATCCCAGGATCGTTACCCAATTGGAACTGGAAGAGATGCTTTCAGAGTTAAATGAAGGAGATATCGAAGAGGGGGAAACCTTTGTGATGATTCAATGCGTGGAGTCCAGAGAGGGAGATAGGAATTACTGTTCCCGCATATGCTGTATGGGGGCATTGAAGAATGCCTTGAAGATAAAGGATATCAATCCGCGTGCGGAAGTTTATATCCTCTACCGGGACATGATGACCTACGGTTTCTTTGAAAGATACTACAAAGAGGCACGTGAGAATGGAGTAATTTTCATGCAGTATGATGTGGAAAAGAAACCTGAGATCAAAATCGATGAAAATATCACAGCTAAGGTCTGGGAGCCTATGCTTCAGGAAGAGATCGAGCTAAACGCAGATCACTTAGTTCTGTCTACCGGTATGAATCCGGAGGAGGGCACCTTTGAAGTAGCACAGCAGTTGAAAGTTCCTCTAAATCAAGATGGATTTTTCCTGGAAGCACATGTAAAGCTTCGACCGGTTGATTTCTCAACTGCAGGAGTGTTCCTGGCAGGAAGTTGTCATTCTCCTAAATTCATCAACGAATGCATCTATCAGGCTCAAGCAGCAGCTGCCCGGGCATCCACGGTATTAGCCCATCCGAAGATGGAAGCGGAAGCGAATGTAGCAGTTGTGGATGATGATCGATGTTCGGGTTGTAAGACTTGCATATCTGTCTGCCCCTATAATGCGATAGAATCACTGACGGAAACAATCGACGGAGTTGAAGTGACACACGCCGAGATAACCGAAGGACTTTGTCAGGGCTGCGGTACTTGTGTAGCTGCATGTCCCTCGGGAGCCATCGATCAAAAAGGATTCAAAGATAATCAAATATTGGCAATGATAAAAGCTCTTGGAACTTGTTCGAGAGGTGTTATAAATGAGTAAAGAATTTGAACCTTCAGTAGTTGCATTTTTGTGTAACTGGTGTTCCTATGCAGGAGCGGACCTTGCAGGAACTTCGAGATTAAAATATCCTGATAATATAAGATCGATAAGAGTGATGTGCTCCGGAAGGGTAGATCCAGTATTCGTACTGGATGCCCTTAAGGAAGGTATCGATGGCGTCCTGGTGGCAGGATGTCACCCCGGAGATTGTCATTATCAGTCAGGAAATTACAAAACAAACCGAAAGATGATGCTTATAAAGAGACTACTTGCGGATTTCAACATCGATCCCGACCGGTTGCGTTTCGAGTATATTTCAGCTTCCGAAGGTCAAAAATTTGCAGATGTAGTCACGGAATTTGTAAGTACTCTAAAAACAATCGGTCCAAACCCTTTAAAGGAAGAGTGTTAATTCCCGACGATAATATAAATGAAATTTAAGAGGTGTATAATAAATGGATGAATACGAAAAGGCATTTAAAGAATCGATACAAGACCCAGAGAGTTTCTGGAGCAGAGCAGCTGAAGAGATAAAATGGTACGATAAATGGGATACAGTTTTAGATGAGTCAAACAAACCATTCAATCGCTGGTTCAAAGGCGGTAAAATCAATACATGTTACAACGCCATCGATAGGCATATTGAGGAAGGTAGAGGAGACCAGGATGCACTTATCTATGATAGTCCTGTGACAGACACCATAGAGAAGTATACATACTCAGAGTTGAAAGATAGAGTATCAAAATCAGCAGGTTTCCTGCGTGGTCTCGGTGTCGAGAAGGGAGATACTGTAATAATATATATGCCTATGATACCAGAGGCACTGATAGGTATGCTAGCATGTGCCCGTATAGGCGCAGTTCATTCTGTAGTGTTCGGTGGTTTTGCAGCTAAAGAACTGGCAATACGTATCGATGATGCCAAACCCAAGGTTATTCTTACGGCTTCATGCGGTATAGAGCGAACGAAGGTGATCGAATACAAGCCACTGCTTGATAAGGCTATCAACCTGGCCGAACATAAGCCAGAAACGATAGTGATGAAGCAAAGGCCTGAAGGTAAAACTCAATTCGATGGAGAGCTTGATTGGGATGAATTGGAAGCAAAGGCAGAAGAAACAGAATGTTTTGAATTAGATGCAAACGACCCTCTGTACATACTCTACACCTCAGGAACAACCGGTAAACCCAAGGGAGTGGTACGTGACAACGGAGGTCACGCCGTTTCTCTACGATGGACCATGGAAAAGATATACGGGATCCAAGCCGGTGACGTTTATTGGGCTGCTTCCGATGTAGGTTGGGTTGTCGGTCACTCATACATTGTTTACGCGCCATTACTCACCGGTGCAACGACCATCATGTACGAAGGAAAACCCGTGGGTACTCCGGATGCCGGCCAGTTTTGGCGAGTTATTGAAGAACATAACGTAAAAGTGCTGTTCACTGCACCAACGGCAATACGTGCAGTTAAAAGAGAGGATCCGGAAGGTAAATATCTCGAAAAATACGACCTTTCCAAGTTTGATACACTATTTTTAGCAGGTGAAAGAACGGATCCGGATACATATCACTGGGCAAAAGATTTACTTAAAGTACCTGTGATAGACCATTGGTGGCAGACCGAAACTGGGTGGGCCATAGCCGCTAATTTCAGAGGATTGACGCAGTATCCTATCAAACCGGGCTCTGCAACGAAGGCGGTTCCAGGATGGGATGTAAGAATTCTGGACCCCTTCAGCGGAGAAGAGATGCCTCCGGGGGAACATGGTGTTATAACTGTAAAGTTACCACTGCCACCGGGAACATTTATCACTTTATGGAAGGATGAAGAGGCCTTCGAAAAGGAGTACATGACACAATATCCAGGCTTTTACTTTACAGGAGACGGTGGATACATAGATGAAGACGGATACATCTATGTGATGGGAAGAGTAGATGATATCATAAATGTAGCCGGCCATCGGTTATCCACAGGAAGTATGGAAGAAGCTGTGGCTAAACATCCGGATGTTGCCGAATGTGCTGTACTGGGAGTTGAAGATCAACTTAAAGGTGAAGTCCCCATCGGCTTCCTGGTTCTTAAATCAGGTACTGAACGTTCACACGAGGATATCATATCCGATGTGATAGGCATGGTAAGAAACGAAGTCGGCCCAATAGCTTCTTTCAAAAAAGCTGTAGTTGTTGACCGTTTACCGAAGACTAGATCCGGGAAAATACTCCGTGGAACCATGAGGCATATCGCAGATGGTAAGGAATACAGAATGCCTTCGACCATCGAAGATCCAGATGTATTAGACGAGATAAAAGAATCTGTAAAGAAGATAGGTTACGGCGAATAAACTAACTGTTTAGTTCGTCACGAACCTGTTCGATAACTTTAGGGAGTGCTTCCTCCACTCTCGGAGTCATCGTTTCAGAGAAGGTGTAAACATCGTCCACCTCTACAGCGTAGATCACTATATCCTGGGGTATGATGTCATCTCCTGTTTCAGACCAAATCTTTAACGCCTGTAAAAACCCTACGTTATGCAGGTTGCTCACATTACGGGTTTCCTTAAAATCTTCTGGAGTTATCCTGCGAATAGTGCCGACTTCTTTTTTTCCGGTGATGATAGAATCTACGATAATTACACGCTCATACCCCAGCATCATCTCCACTAATTCCATACCACCTACCGAAGCCTCTTCGATATCTACATCCGTCCAACTCTCTGAATCCAGTGATTTAGCGACTCTGATACCAACGGCATCATCTGTAAGCAATGGATTGCCTAATCCGATCAAAATAGTTTTCATAAGCGCTCTAGACTCTTGAAGAGTTTACCTTTACTGTCTAATATCTCTACTTCCAACGGCATCTCTCCCGGCAAGCTGTGGGTAGCGCATGCGAAACATGGGTCGTAAGCTCTGAATGCCATCTCCACCTTATTTAGCATACCTTCGTCGATCTCACCTTCATGCACGAGACCCATTGCAGCATCCCTTACCGACATGGTTATGGCACCTGCGTTGTTGGTGGTAGCGACAATCAAATTTGCTTTTTCCATAAGACCATCCTTATCCACATTGTAATGGTGTATGAGAGTTCCCCTTGCGGCTTCGACTACGCCTATTCCCTCCCCTGGTTCTCCGACTGGATTTCTAACGTGTTCGGAAGTTATCTCCGGATCCTGAATCAACTCTTTTGCTCGCTCTGTTGCGTAGAGTAACTCGATCAATCTAGCCCAGTGGAAGGCGAGTGTGGAGTTAACCGGCTTTCCGCCTAGGGTTTCGTACATACGTTCGTATTCTTTTTGAGCATCCGGTGTAGCCATCCCGTCCGCTGCGTTAAGTCGTCCAAGAGGGCCCACACGATAGATACCGCTTTCCTGGCCGCTGGTCAAACCGTTCCAACCGATCTTCCTCAGGTAAGGATATTTCATGTAAGTCCATTCTTCAACATTTTCAGCCACGTGTTCGTTGTAGTCCTTTACTGGGAATTTGAGGAATTCTTTACCCTTGGGATCTGTAACTCTGATAAGTCCGTCGTAAAAGTTGACCTTGTTGTTATCGTCAACGAGTCCCATATTGTAGGTATCCAATTGGTATGGATCACTGAGTATCAGGTCTACATAATCTTGATTCTTTAACACGATATCGTCAAATAGCTTCAAAGTGAATTTTGCAAAGACGTGGCAGGAATCGATCATCTCTTCTATTTCTTTAACTTCATCTTCAGAGAGTGATTTCGATACCCCTCCGGGTAATCCGCAGACAGGATGGGTGGCCTTTCCCCCGAGTATAGCAGTTATTTTCTGACCGAATGCCCGGTGTTTGATCACATCTTTAGCCACGTCGATACCTGCTTTTTTGATCACACCTAGGATGTTTCTTTCCCCCGGTGGTGCATCCGGACCGACAACGAAATCAGGTCCACCCAAGAAGTAGAAATGAAGTGTATGGTCGTAAATGATATAGCCGCTGTACATCAACTCTCTCAGCTTCTTTGCCGCCGATGGAGGTTCAACATCGAAGGCATCATCTAGGGCCTTTGTGGCTGCAAAATGATGTGCAACGGGACAAACACCGCATATACGAGATGTTATCTGTGGCATGTCTTCCGCCCTTCTGCCCTGACAAAATTTTTCGAATCCACGGAGTTCAGGTATCTGTAGATATGCGTTCTTTACATTCTTATCATCATCTAGGAATATGGTTATTTTACCGTGGCCTTCCAATCTTGTGATCGGGTCTATCTCAATTTTTTCCATTTTACATCACCTTCCTTTTTAGAAGTGAATCCGGTAGTGTATATTTGTAAAAGGTGCCTATCATGTCCCTTACCTGGTCTAGAATTGCCTGTACTTCTTCGTCATCCATATCTACTTCTCCTTCGATCCCCAGGATAGAGCCCAGGGCTGATATCATCTTTGCACCTTGGTCCAGGGAATTCGGTGTAGGTCCTCCGCATCCTGTACAGGGCATATTTGCATCGAGGCATCTTGCATCGCATCCGCCCCTTGTGGCCGGACCCATGCAGATTATTCCCTGTTCAAGGAGGCATTTGTCCTCTAGCTTTTCAATTTCATAAATTCTTTTTACGGCGCCGATCCTCTTCTCGCTTTTTTCGTATTTGCATTCATCACAAACGGACTTCAAGGGAGCCAGTACGGCACCTTTTGGAGGTAAATCTCCCGAGGCGATAACTTCTACTGCATTTATTATCAATTCTGGAGGAGGCGGGCACCCGGGTAAGAAATAGTCGACATCTACCACCTGATGTAGAGTGTTAACGGTATCGTATATATCGGGCAGTGTAAGCTCTCCTTCCGGAACCTCAAAAGTAGTACAAGGAACTTTACCACCGGGATTATCTGTAGATAAGTTGTCTGTGTAACTTTCTAAAAAAATCTCTTCACGATCTGTAACATTGGCTAGGCCCGGGATTCCACCGTTAACCGCACATGCACCAAAGGAAACCAAGAACTTGGATTTTTTTCTTAGTAATTTAGCGATGTGTTCCTGTTCTGAAGTACGGACTGCACCGTTGAAGAAGCATACATCGATGTGCTCGTCTTCCATGGCCTCGACGTCTTTATATTTCACATCTATAGCCACTGGCCAAAACAATATATCTGCTAATTCAACTACATCTAGTATCTTTTCGTTGATATCCAATACTGCTATCTCGCAGCCACCGCAGCTTGCGGCCCAGTAAAAAGCGAATTTTAGTTTATCTGCCATAGTGTTCATCTTCCTATTATATTGATAATAAATACGTATGATGTCTTACCACTAGGTGTAATATAGATTTTCCCCCCGAAGACGTCCAAAACGATTAATACTTACGTTTTTTATAGGTGATCCGATAAGATGACTGAACGAATCATAGTAATCGGTAGTGGTCCGGGTGGATACAAGAGTGCAGCATTAGGTGCCAAAAGAGGATTTGATGTGATCCTCGTTGAAAAGAATACAATCGGTGGAGTGTGTACCAATACAGGTTGCATACCATCTAAGGCACTGTTGTCCGTTGCAGAACTAGCCGATTCGATAAAGGGAGCGGGACGTAAAGGGATCAATGCAGCGCAGGAAAGTATCGACTTTTCTAGAGTTATGAAAAATAAGAAACGAGCGGTGAAGATATCAAGAAAGGGTGTGGAGAAGGAATTAAAGGAAAGTGGTGTAGAGATTATTCGGGGTGAAGCAAAGCTCAATAACAACAAGGAAGTAGAAGTAAACGGAGAAACACTAGAAGCGGAACACATCATAATAGCTACAGGTTCCGAACCAGTTGTATTACCGTTTTTAAAGGTCGACGAGAAAAATATATTGACCAACAAAGGTGCAATAGAACTTGAAAGTATCCCTGAATCAATGTTGATAATCGGTGGTGGTTATATCGGTGTTGAGATGGCTTTTTTCTATTCATCCATGGGTACTTCCGTTACCGTAGTGGAATTGCTTGACAGCTTACTACCCGTCATGGACAGTTCGCTCGGTAAAGAAGCAGAGAGTATGCTAAAAAGAAAGGGTGTTAAGATCATAACAGGAGCTAAGGTATCTTCAGTAGAAGGTAAGAAGCCTTTCAAAGCGGTCTTGGAAGGTAGTCAGAAAGAAGAGCTTGAGTTCGAAAAGATACTGTGTTCCGTCGGTAGAAAACCTTCGCCACCGGATATCGATTTGGATATTATATCGGAAAAAGGAAGCGTGATCACCGATGATTTCATGAAGACCCCAGTTGAAGGAGTATATGCAGTTGGTGACGTTACGGGTAAGGGTATGCTGGCACACACAGCATACAAACAAGCAAAAATTGTTATCGATACAATAGATAAAAAAAGTAATAGAGGATTCTCCAACTATCTCATACCTGCTGGTGTGTTCACTCATCCTGAGATAGCCAGTGTGGGATTTTCCGAGGAAGATGCAAAAAAAGAATACGATGATGTACGAACTGCTTCTTTTCCGATATCGGCTTTAGGGCGCGGTTATTCAACAGGTGAGAGAGCCGGATTGGCTAAACTAGTTTGCAAAGGTGATGAAGTTATCGGGATGCATCTAGTATGTCCTGG
Organism: Thermoplasmata archaeon; assembly: GCA_007129655.1. Classification (GTDB taxonomy): domain Archaea; phylum Thermoplasmatota; class Thermoplasmata; order Halarchaeoplasmatales; family Halarchaeoplasmataceae; genus Haladaptatiplasma. The sequence goes on along the minus strand of SKVC01000023.1, from coordinate 8,665 downwards.
AGCAACGGACATAATCATGGAAGGGACCTTAGCCATGGAAAAGGGGCTGACTGTGAGTGATGTCGTAGATACAATCCATCCACATCCCACATACTCCGAAGCTATAAAAGAGGCCGCGGATAAGCTGATAAATAGCTAAAATATTTAAGCTATACGAGAACCGCTATGCCCTAACTTGATTAATGCCTGAGATTTATTGATGTTAGCATCCCTGTAACTTGAGTTCAATTCTAGAGCTTTATCATAGCAATCAAGAGCTCTCGAATATTCTCCCGACCTATAAAGGGCGTTGCCGAGATTGTTCCAAGATATTTCGTATGTCGGATCTCCGTTCAATGCGTGTTTAAAACACATTATAGCTTTCTTTTGATTTCCCATTCTACTGTGTGCAGTCCCTAAATTGTTCCATGCACATACATTATCCGGATCTGCCCTTAATACATCTTTAAATATTTCTACGGCTTTTTGGAATTCTCCCATACTACAGAGTGCTAGACCTTTACTGTAGAGTGCTGAATTGTCTTTATTTTGAGTCTCTGTTTCGTTCTTATGTGAAATCATGTTTGCCCTTTCTAAATTAACGAGGGCATCTTCGTAATCTCCCATGATAAGATGCCTGTGACCTGTTCTGATGCTTTCGTAAGCTTGGGTGTCCACATTTATCTGCTTATACCACTTCAATGTGCCTCCGAATACCAAAACACCCCCCAAACCCATAGACATGATAATTGGATAACCTAATTCACTGTATGTAGACATATTTGATATCAATGAACTACTCAACACGATAAAGATAAGTATGATTCCAAAAAACCAGAGCATATAATAACGATATTTTGGATGTATTTTAAAGTCTAATATCCAGAAGATCCCAAGTGACATACCTAAGACTCCTACATTTGCAATAAGTGGTAAAGGTAAACTTAATAAACAAATATTTACAGGTACGAATGCCGCCATTATCAAAGCGATAGAATAACCTAATAATCCTTGATATGAATCTTTCAAATATTCATGTCTTAAGAGTATAAGTGTTAATATTCCCAAACCCATGAAAATTCCTACCATGACTAGCCCGACACCCATTAAAAACTGAAGGCCATATTCACCATAGGAATACATAGATAAACCACCGAAAGCCAGTAAAGATATGCCAGAAATAGGTACTTCGTATTCCTTTATCCGATCAAGGTTTCCTTTGATCATGCTCGGTGGTTGATATCTTTCTGGTTTCTTAGTTACCTTAGCCTTAACCGGTTCATTGATGACATCATCGATCCAATCCGCATCAATCTCTTCTGCATATGGTTGCGATGTTTTTACCGGTTCACTAGTCGAAGGGATCGCTGTTTCTTCTTCCAACGTATCAGAGAACGAATGATCACAAACTCCACAAAAATCACTATCTACATCTACATAAGATTCGCAGGACGGACAGCGCATCCATTCCTCATCTGCTTTATGTTCGGTTTCCTTAGAAGACCTTATTTCCTCTGATCTTTCCTTTACATCATGACTGATATCATCTAGAACTGCACTAACATCGAATTCTTCAAGTTCTTCTGTTTTAGTCTGTTCATATTTATAATCAGATATATTTTTAAGGATATCTTTTAAATCTTCATCATCTTCGATATCAGCTTCTGTAAAATCATCTTCCAACTGCAGTTCATTCTCTACTAATTCATCTATAATTTCCCTTTCATCGATTTGTTGTTCTTCAGTCACATCTTCTATTTCAAATTCATCAATTGGTTCTTCTTCAGTCACTTCTTCTTCTTTTTCAACTTCATCAATATTGAGTTCTTTGTCCACTAATTCATCAATATATTCCGCTCCTTCTAATTGTGATTCTATCTCAGGTTCATTCTCCAAAATATCTTCATGTTCTTCCAGTAGTTTGGTAATAGAATCTAAATCCTGAAAATCCTCGTCCTGATCAAGTTGTGATAGTAATTCACTGATATCTTCTTCTTCGTCCTCATCTAATTCAGTTTCTATCTCCTCTTCAATTTGTAAAATATCATCATCGGTAACCTCGTCGACACCAAAATAGAACTCCGCACCCTTGATGTCATCTTTTGATTCTTCAACTAATGAAGACTGGCATATGGAACAATTATCCGCATCCTGCCCGACTAATGCGCCACAAACATCACAGAAGCTGATACTTTCGTCATCTATTTTTTCATCTATATCTAGACCTTTGTAATCTCCAAAAAAGGCAGATATTATATCGTCGTTTTTATCCTCCTCGATCCCTAAAGTTTCCTCTTCTATTTCTCTTCTAGCTAATTCAAGATTACTACCACATATAGAACATGATTTTTGCCTTCCGGTAACCATAGCACCGCAGGCATCGCAAATATACAACTTATCTTCGGTGTATCTACTTTCTCGAATATCTTCTGATAGTTCTATATCCGGAGCTTCTGAGGAGAGTGTACCACAGATTGGACATCTGTCGGAGTTCTCCCTACGGAAAGCTCCGCAAACTGTACATACATTTACACCCTGTTCCTCTTCGGTAACGTCTACATCTGCCAACTCTTTGACACCCAATGCCTTAAGCATTGTGTCAGTAACTTTTGACATTTCCTCTTCATGGGTTTCTTCAAAAGAGTCGGATTCTAATTCTTTTATATCTCCAAATTCATGACCGCACAGGGAACAGATGTTTTCCTTTTCATCACATAAATGTCCACAATTCCCACATAGTTTTATATCTCCCCCAAGGGACACATCGCCGGTAGAATCTGCAGTAATTCCATATTCAATATCCAGTGCACTATCTATCTCGCGATCCAGTTCTTCTAAGTCGGATTCATCTACCTCTAGTTCGTCTATCACCCAATTTTCATCTATCTCAAATTGTTCGTTTTCTAGTTCTCCCATCGGTTGTTCTTCTAGTTCGATCCCATCTAATTCTAAATCGTCTGTCGGTTGCTCTTCTTCTAGTTCGATCCCGTCTAATTCTAAATCGTCTGTCGAGAAATCGTCTTCAACTTCATACTTAATAGATTCTGGTTTAAGTTCTTCTTCAGATTCCTTGATAAGATCGTCCACTAAATCATCGGGGAGTTCCTCACGCGGTTTCTCGTGTTTTTCTTCGTCCTCCAAAAATGAAAAGCCACAAAGGGTACAAACGTCTGATGAAGCGCTAACAAAAGAACCGCAGTTCTCGCATAAATAGAGTCCACTTTCTTCCTCTTCCTCTTCAACTTCCGCAGTTTCATCCCTTTCTATCAAAGATTCGTCAATAAGATCGTTTGTATCATCAAAATCGACGTCGTCTTCAAGGGCTGCGTTGCAGTAGGGGCATGTAATATTGTTGTCTGAGATAAAAGATCCACAATTTCCACACAAGTATAATGAACCCTCTTCATCCGTCTCTTTAATTTCATCATCTATAAATTCCTCTATCTCAGCATCTTCGCCTGTATCTTCGTCTTCCTCATCCTCCATTTTTGTTCCACAATTATAACAGGTAGATGCTGACTTTCCTACAAAGGCACCACATTCACCACATAAATAGAGGCCTCCTTCGTCTTTTTTTGACCCTTCGATGGCCTCCATTATATCCTTTGCTGTAGATTCTCCTATACCATCCACTCTAAGAAAACTTTCTAGATCCGCACTTTCCAATTTATCTAGAGAGGTGATGCCGGAGTCCACTATCCTCTTAGCTTTATGGCTGCCCACTCCTTGGATATGCTGAAGTGCCTGAAGTATGCTTTTATCTTGTGAATCCATAACTTCCAGTGAGCTGCCACATATTTTGCAGCGGGTTATATCGTTTGGGTTGTCTTTACCGCATATAGGGCATATCAAGGGTTCCTCGCTCAAATCTGTGCACCCCTTTTTTGTATTGAAGTGTCTCCAACAGTATATTTAATTTTTGTAAAATCTGCCAGATTCACGTTACCACCTCTTTTTGAGGTATCTTACTTTCTACTTTAGATTTATCCTCGGGTATTTCTTTTTCTTTAACCTCTACGTTTTTATCCAGTACCATTCTTCGATGTACAAACCAACCAAAGAACATGAAAAACACAAATCCAATAGGTAACATCATATCGGTGAACTCTGAGATACTCGTAGTATCTGTTGCGGAGTCTGATATTGAACCATCTCTCATCGAAGTGGCGGTTATGGTTGTCACATCCTCCATGCCGGTTTCCGCGTCTTCAGGTATCTCTATCCTCACGGTGATGTTGATGGATTCACCCATCTTGAGTACCCCGGTGTTCGTTATGATGTTGCCTTCTTCATCTAGTAATGTAACATTGAATCCCAAAGAAGATGATGCACTCAACTCGAACCTGTCGTTACCTCTGCCCAGGTTAGTTACCGTATGTTGATATTCGACTATCGTACCTGCCTGTGCTTCTCCCTCATGGTCCGGCTCCACCTCCACACCGGCCGGTACCTGGAACAACGAATCACCTTCGTCTTCAAGACTCTGTTCATCCGTCGCCGTTACCTCTGCCGTATAATCACCGACTACCGCTTCTTCCGACAGTGTGTAATCTCCTTCGTACCATATACCCACGGTGTCGGATAGAAGACCGTTCTCCATAACTGTCATGGGTTGTTCCGTTACCAACTCCACACCATCCGGGTCGGTTATGTTCATGATCGCACCGGCGATATTGTAGGCACCGAAGGGGTCCGAGATCCTAGCTCTAATAGTCACTGTATCTCCAGCTGAGAATTCGTCCGTTTCGGTTTCGTCAAGGAAAGTTCGAATTTCTTCAAGACGTATGTAAGAGTCAGTGTTGAATTCTACTCTAGCAGGGTAAGTTCCTGAATCGTAGTTAAGATCTATACCTCTGGTACCGGAAGAGACTGTAACTTCCAATTGGTTTCCTTCGCTGAGTAATACATCAGTACCAATAGGGAACTCATACCAACCCTCTGTATCTATTCCATGTATGGAAAAAGAGTTTATGAAAGAGCCGGATTCACTCAAAGACACCGAAACATCCGGTCGTTGGTGACCCTGAATATCGGGAATAATGTAAAGATGAACGGTAGCATAATCTATAAGGCTAAGATCACGTTCAAGAGGTGGTTCTTGTGTCCATGTTTGACTCCCATCTGCAGGTACCGTGGTAGAAGTAGTTGAGGTACCCATCATGGTATCCATTGTAAAACCATCATGAAGATAAAGAGCCTTCGAGGTGGATAGATAAGGCGTATTTGTGGTTAATATAGAATAATCAAAAACATCTTCAAATTTCTGAGAATGGGCAAAGAATGAAGTTGTATCCTGTTGCCCTTCGGCATGTTCCGGTGCATATTTGGAAACTGTAAAAGTCATCTTATCTTCTGGAACCATATATACAACCGGTGCTCCGGTATCGTTAGCATCCCAAGTTGGGTCAACCCAATCCCAGTTGCCATTACCGTCGTCATCCGTTGCTATCACATCTCCACCATGGCTCAACTCCGTGGCCCAACCTCTGCTAGATTCAGAGACGGTCAAAATATATCCTTCATCTACATTTCCTATATTCTGCACCTGAACGTTATAACTTATCCAAGATCCCGGTTCCGTGGTTCCGGTTACGTCGGGATAAACCGCTACTCCCGGATCGACTGGTATGATAAAAGTTGTTTCGTTTACGGATTTTATCCCTTGCATATCGGTTGCTGTGACTTCTACTCTGTAAATCCCTCTTGGTGATTCTTCTTCTAATATGAAGGATCCATTAAAAATATTCCAGTAAGGAGGTGTCGAAATATCTACCTCTTTCATTGACATCACTTGATCCTGTACAAAGGGCGTATCGTCGGGGTAATAAACCGACATACTTACCTCAGATATGAGTTCGGTAGTTAACGGATGGGTTACTTCTGCGTTAACATCGACCAGTTCACCAGGTTGGAAGAAATTCTGTTCCTCACCATCGTCGTCTAATGTATACAAATCGTCAACGGATATGTGGGTAGTGGTAGGTATGGATAATCTGGAATCTCTTGCCTCCGAGTTATGATATATGTCCATACTCAATTTTCCGGCTTCCCCGGTTATCGTAGTTTCCAATGAGATGGTGTTCTCCGTAGGGATCGTGTAACTTTCGACAGGCACGGAGATAGTATACCAACCGGAACTACTAACCGAGGGTAGTTCACCAGTACCCAAAGTTCCACCTTCGTGAGAGATGGTTATCTGTAATCCCGGATGATTACTTCCGGACGACCCCGGGACAAGATACATGTGAACATACATAGTTCCGGAAATTTCAATATCTCCAGCCAAAGGCGGAGAATTCCAGTTATGAGAAATTGGACCTTTGTTATCCAAAGTGACGATTTCTTCAGTATCTCCCGTTCCATAAAGCATCTCACTGTTGTCCCGCAGATACAACCGGTATCTTTCGGAAGATGAACGGGTTCGCCAATCGTCCATATTGTTTTCGTTAATTAAAGCGGTGTCAAGATTGTTTTGCCAGTCGGTAGCTACAAATGCCACCTCGAAGTCATCGGGTATCCCCAAAGCCTGTGTATCAAGAGCGGTTTCTATGCTGGTTGCGTTAAGTGCGACCGGAACCTCTCCCATGGATTCCCACGACCAATCAGTTCGTGTTCCGGTGTACCTATAATACTCCGCTTGGGTTACATCCATGTTGCGTCCGCGGATCTCGATCATATATTCGGCACCAATTGTTAGCCAGGGCGCACTATAACCTGTGGAGCTGGTACTGTCGGCATCTATAAAGATTCGAACGTAGTCCTCTCCTGTTCGTACAGGTAAAATAACCGGTCCGATGTAACGGCTGACCTCGCGCCCCCAGTATTCTTCCGGTATATCCGGATGTTCCGGTATGGTGGTATTCAGCCATTTATCAGGGCCATAAGGCCAGTCTGCGACCCCATCTCCGTCAACGTCTGGGAGCCCTTCGGGAGTGAGCATCTCGCTATCCGGTGTACCATCATTGGTAAAATCGTTTGGAAAGGGATCATAAATATCAGGGATCCCATCTCCATCGCTATCCACAAGCTCAGGCGGTCGTCCTCTCGCATAGGGAACATCGACACCACCCAACATGTTTCCCTCTACACTCATCATAAAAGCTGTCGAACCAACCGCGGAGTACTGTCTTATATCGATATTAGGATTCCACGTGCCAACAGGTGAGAGATCGTCTAGAGGATCGTCCCATACTGGTTGGTAGTTCCAATCGATAAAGGCCCCGTTTACGCGTGGTTCTGCTGGTATATTGCTTACATATACATTATCGACCCTTGTTTTCTGTATAGATGCTATACCTTCACGTGCCTCCATACCGGAGATGTGAAGTCCGATGACACTTTCATAGGTTGCATCCGTAGATATTTTTGCAGCGATTAAATAATCGGTGATAGTTTCATTGACAATATCATTTGGATTAAGTATGGCAGAGCCGTTGAAATTGCTTACACGGTAAAGTGGGTTATCTCTTTCGATATCCACAGAATTGATATCTCCTTCATAGAGAATAATTTCGTCTATATACTCTTCTGAATATTCATTATAATCTATGGTTAAATTATCCAAAGTAGCTTCTCCTGAAAGAGAGAAAGCGGAAAGTTGCAGTATAGGTACCGTTTCCCCCGGTTGGACAACTCTTGGACCTACCTTTTCTACTCTACCTACTATTGAATCTTTTTCCGGGATAACTCGTCCTTCACTATAATCCCAATGATCACCAGCCATGGTGTGTATGAATATTTGGGGTGAAACATCATCGTTTTGTGAACCTATCCAAATTCTGGTTTCCAATTCATTATCACTGTAATGAACTCGGGCACTTCCGGTCTGTTGGTAACCATTCCAATCGTTCATGTCTCGAGAACGGTTAAAATTGTGGAATGATGTTCCCTTTAATTCCCCCTCCCAGCCATATATTTCAAGCATGTACTCCGCTCTTAATCCTCCAATACTATATCCCTCTTCAGTATCTATATCTATGAAGAAGCGAATAGAGCTTACCCTCTCTCCGGTCATAAATAAATCTCCTAAAGTTTGTAGATACATGTATAGGAAACCATCACTCTCAACGAGTTTGTACTCTCTTATATCTATACTCTCTATATCATGCGGTGCCGGTGGATCAAAATATGCTCTTACCGCTCTCCAGTCGTCAAAATCACCATCTATTGATATCCTTTCTTCAACAGGTACATAGAGAATATTCAGCATCACTGGGAGGAATAGTAAAAAGAACATTATTACTACGACACCGATACCTTTCTTAAACCAATCTGAACCCCCTCCTCTGGGTTTAAGACGTCTTTCTTCTTCAAACAATTCACTCATATCGAAAGTATCTTTTATAGTATCTCCTTGTACTAAGGAAGCATCCTCGGAGACAGCAAATCCATTTATCAAGCCTTCGTCATCTGGTAGACTGATTTCGTTTAGAGGAATGGTACCAGAGAAGTCTTTAGTAGGTCCGCTGACCCCACCTAGGCCGTTTATTAAACCATCATCGGCAGACAAACTGGTAGAATCCGTTGTATTAGTAGCGAATAATTCAGGTTGTTCTAATTCTTCTTTTCTATCATTTCTACCGTTGGTCTTGCCGTTGACTTTACCGTTTACCCTGCCGTTGATCCTACCGTTGGTCTTACCATTGACTTTACCGTTTACCCTGCCGTTGATCCTACCGTTGGTCTT
>SKVC01000057.1 GCA_007129655.1 Thermoplasmata archaeon | reverse complement strand
TCATACGGGATGTTCGAATTTGGGTTCGGCAAGGAGGGTTAAGTCGTAACAAGGTATCTGTAGGGGAACCTGCAGATGGATCACCTCCTACGCAATCACGGGGCGGCGGATGTACGGACACTAAATTTTCGCCATTCGAACACACTTTTTTCTACCAAAAAGTGATATATTGGTACATATTTTAGATATCAATGAACCATGTTGATGATGAATTCAACCTAAGACTGTTGAGATATCTCGTTTCAGGAGAAGGTGTCAATGTTAACATTAGTTCGATCTCTAGACTTTTAGATGTACATAGAGCTACGGCTAAACGTAGATTGTCTCAACTCTTCGACTCCGGACTTCTTAAAGAACCAACATATCCTTTTCCTCATATATTCAATGAATACCCTCTTCTCGCGCTGGTAAAAGCAGATCTTCCCCGTACTGAACAGGTCATGGAGTTTATCCGTGACGAATCTCACATTTTCGCCGCATTTTCCTGTATGGAAGGACCATACAATGTACTTTTGATGGAATTTTTTAAAGATCTAGAATCCTATCATTCTTGGCGAGAAAAAATAATAAGAGAAGAAAAATTGCCCTCTAGAGAATGGAGGGCACCTGCAGACGTCTCCATATTCAGTAATAGGTTGGCTTTTAAATATGATCCAAATTGCTTTATGACTATTTTGGAAGATGAATTTCAGGAAAATGATAAACTAACTTTAGGTGGAGTAGACCTTGACAGGTCCTCCTTTAAGCTTATGAGAACTCTCATGGAAGGAGATTCTATTCGAACCAACGAATCAGAATTAGGTAGAAAACTCGGTTCCGATCGTAAAACCGTGGGAAGACGAATAAGCGGGATGATAGAATCCGGAATAATTGAACCACCAAATTGTGGATTTCCAAATATTTTCATACCTCCGGATTACAATTTGGTCATTTCAATGATAGAGATACGTTCAAAGAGGAAGAAAATTCAAGAATACCTTACTCGAGATCCTAATATTGCTTGGGGCATAGAAACCAGTACGGGACGATACAATTTTTTGATATTTTCAGCCTTTAAAACGATAGAACATTTTTTCGATTGGGGTGATAAATTCATGAGATTTTTTCCGGAATGCATAGGTGCTGTTTCCAACACACTTTTATCTTCTAGGATGATCCATTCGGTAGATCCTCAAAAGCTCTCTTTGGGTTGGATAGAAAGACGGTTGTGGGATATAAAGAGGAAAGTTTGACATAATTGTGTACAAGATTATAGCTGATAATTCCTCAAAGTGTACAATATTATCCATGAAAACTGTAACCCAAATATTTATACTACCTCTTCGAAATCCCCTCCACAAATAAAGGAGACCATAAGATGGCAGCAAAAGGCTTCAACGCATATAAGATGGCTCGAGAACAGTTCGATAGTATAGCGGATAAACTCGAACTGGATGAAGGAACTAGAGAATTGCTAAGAACACCTATGAGGGAATACCACTTTACCATACCGGTGAAGATGGACGATGGATCCGTCAAGGTGTTTCAGGGGTATCGTGTACAGCACAATGATGCCAGGGGACCCTGTAAAGGAGGTATCAGATTCCATCCTCAAGAAACAGCAGATACCGTCAGGGCGTTGTCGATGTGGATGACTTGGAAATGCGCTGTCGCCGACATCCCACTAGGCGGTGGAAAAGGAGGAGTGATCTGTGATCCCCATGATCTATCAGATAGAGAACAGGAACGCCTGTGTCGCGGTTGGATACGACAGATCGCTAAGAACATCGGCCCGGTGGAAGATATACCTGCCCCGGACGTAATGACTACCGCACAGCACATGCTTTGGATGATGGACGAATACGAACATATTGCAGGAGGTCAGTATCCTGGAGTTATCACCGGTAAACCTGTAGGTATGGGCGGTTCTCTTGGACGAACTGAAGCAACCGGTTTTGGAGTTATATTCATGGTTAGAGAGGCTCTGAAAGAGCTGGATATAGATATAACCTCCACGACTGCATCTATACAGGGCTTCGGTAACGTCGCCCAATATGCCGCGGTGCTCTTTACAGAATACGGCGGCAAGGTTGTTAACGTTTCTTGCTGGGACCAAGAAGACGGTAAAGCCTATTCATATTACCGAGAGAATGGTATAGACCTGGAAGAGCTAAGAGATATTACAGATAGATTCGGAAGTGTAGACAAAGAAAAAGCTAAGAAGTTGGGCTACGAAAGATTATCCGGCGACGATTGGCTGAAGCACGATGTTGACATACTAATACCTGCAGCACTGGAGAACGCTATCACAGCAGACAATGTGGATAAAATAAGCGACTCAGTGAAACTTATAGCGGGCGGAGCCAACGGACCTATTACACCGGAAGGAATGGATGCTTTGAACAAACGCGATTTGATGGTGATACCGGACTTCCTAGCTAACGCCGGCGGTGTAACGTGCAGTTATTTTGAACAAGTACAGAACAATACCAACTACTACTGGCCTAGAGAAGAAGTGATCGGTAAACTTGATGACAAGATGACCTCGGCATTCTACGCAGTAATGGAGCTAGCAAAAAGAAAGAAAATACCACTGGAGGAGGCGGCATACATGATCGCCATCTCAAGGGTGGTCGACGCCTGCCGTATGCGCGGATGGATATGAATTAAATATGCCGAGCCGCGACGAAGAGATACGGAAAGTGATCGCAGACATCACCGGTCGTGAACCGGTGGAAATCGAAAAAAAAGTTTCTGCGAAAACTTTTCTTAGAGATATTCTCTTCGTCGCCTCGGACTACGATTTTTTTCAGGTGGAAGAAGGGGGAAGATTATACAAGTTGTTTCAGGAAGTTTTTTCGCCGGCCGGAATAGGCAGATTTCCCGATATTCATCATGTAAGAACTATCGAGGAATGTACAGATCTGGTATCCAAGGGGTCCATAGACCTGGTGATAATATTGAACGGTGTTGAAGATCCTTTAAGGATAGCCAAATCCGTCAAGAAAATCGAATCGGAACTGCCGGTGATTTACGTAGGAGGGGATATTCCCGAACTCCGAGAACTGAAGAAGACCGGAGAATTTGAAGGTGTTTTCGCCTGGGATGGAGATGGTAAATTTTTCGTTCATATAGCTCGTTTTATGAGTGATATTATAAAACAACGAAAGAACGAACAATTACCTCATCAAAGATATATACTACTAATCGAAGATTCTATACCGTTCTATTCAAATTATATTTCTTTGATCTATCAAGAAATCCATCTACATGAAAAGGAAATAATGGCTGAAGATATCACCAGGGAGCAGCTAGAAACCAGATTTTCGAGACGACCTATGGTTCTATTTGCCGACGATTTCGATAAAGGGTGGGAATACTATGACGCATATAAAGAAAATATACTGTGTGTGATAACCGACATGCACGACGATAAAGGAAATGACCGGGCAGGACTAGAACTGGCTAGACGGGTGTCTGAAGAATGCCCGGATATTGGTGTTATAATACAATCTTCGGAAGACACACTTAAGGATAAAGAACCTCCCGATGGAGTTCAATTCGTTGTGAAAGGTGCATCATCTTTGATCCCCGCAATTAAGGAATTATTGAATGAATCTATCGGTCCTATGGAGATAAAATTTCCTTCTAAAGATGGTTCAGGTCCTGAAATAAAAGTGGACAATTTAAGGAAGTTGGAGGAAACCTTAGTCAAAATACCCACTGAAAAAGTGATGACCAAGTTCTCCAACATTTTGCAATGGCTCAGGAGTAGAAGAGAATACGAGCTGGCGCAAATCTTCGATGACATCCGTAATAAGCATAGCAAAAATCCTTCGGAGATACACAAACACATTCTCGACGTTCTGGAAGACCATAGGTATACCGCTTATCGGTGCACTATATCAGATTACAAACGTGAAGATTTTGGAGCACATGTAGGCTTGTGTAGGTTAGGAGAGGGGGCCTTGGGAGGAAAGGCCCGAGGCTTAGCTTTTATCTCTAAGCTGATCTCCACTTACTTAAAGGATGATATTCTTCCCGATGTTAGTATAACAGTACCAAGAACGATGGTATTATCTACAGAGGTATTCGACAGTTTTTTGGAACATAACGACCTGTTGAATAGCGAAGTCTTGGATATGCCGGACGAACGTTTAGCGGCGAAATTCATGAAAGCTGATTTGCCAGTCACGGTGCTCGGAGACCTTCGCTCCTTTGTTAGACAGACCAGAAAACCTCTTATAGTTCGTTCATCCGGTGTTCTGGAGGATGCTCTTCTACAACCCTTTGCCGGTGTGTACTCTTCATTGTTGCTCCCTAACGAATCGTGGGAAACAGATCTGAGATTCCAAGATATATGCAACGCCATAAAGTACGTTTTTGCCTCAACGTTTTTCAGGGATGCCAGAAACTATCTGAAATCTACCACAAGGCAACTTGGAGACGAAAAGATGGCTGTGATAATCCAAGAAGTTATCGGAAAACAGCATGGAAATAACTATTACCCTACCATCTCAGGCGTTGCAAGATCACATAATCATTATCCTACGGGGTGCTGTCCGCCCGAAGAAGGCGTTGTTTATCTAGCCCTGGGTCTTGGAAAGTCTATAGTGGAAGGGGGGAGAGCATATCGGTTCTGTCCGAATCATCCCAAAGCATCTCCTCCCGGAGGTATCGACGACCTCTTGAAGAATTCTCAAACTTCTCTTTACGCGCTAAATTTGGAGACCATCTATAAGATGATAGATTTGAACGAAGAAAAAACACTGTCTAAATTAGATTTAAAGACTGCTGAAAAACACGGAGAGCTCAGATGCACTGCATCTACATTCTCTCTGGAGAACAGTCGTCTCTATCCCGGCACTAATTACCACGGTCCTCGAATAATAGATTTTGGACCTCTGCTTGTACACGAAACGGTGCCTCTTGCAAAGGGAATTCTTGTGATGATGAAGATGACTGAGATGGCCTTGGGGTCACCTGTTGAAATAGAATTCGCTGTTAATGTAGACAATAGATGTCGAAAGGCCGAGATATTTGTTCTGCAAGTTAGAAGGCTAGTTAGTATCCACTCAGATGTAGACGTACAGATCGAAGAATACGAATCAGAAGATATTCTGTGTTATAGCGATAGGTCGCTGGGCAACGGCATCAAGGATGGTATAAGAGATATCGTGTATGTCAGACCAGATAAATTTGATATATCCGAGAGCCCAAAGGTTATCCGGGAGATACGTGATATCAACAATAAACTTATGGATAAAGATGTCAAATACCTGCTCGTAGGACCAGGAAGGTGGGGTTCCACAGATCAATGGATGGGGATTTCCGTTAACTGGAGTGACATCGCAGGTTCCTCGGCCATAGTAGAAACTCCTCTATCCGGTAGACCCATCGAACCGTCACAGGGCTCACATTTCTTCCATGATATGGTCTCTGCGGATGTGGGATATCTGTTAGTCGATGAACATGAAGCAGTAGATTGGAAGTGGTTAGAGAGTCTGGAAGTTATCGAGGAAAAGGAGCATATAAAACATGTACGCGCGCCTTCCGAAATTAAAGTATTATTAGATGGTAAAAAAGGTAAGGGTATAGTCCTGAAATAGGGAAAAAGATGATAAACATGGGTGACATAATCTTTATGTTGACAGATTAAAACGGCGATGACATATGCAGGAAGACAACGATATAAAAATACAAAAAAAATCCGATACAGATGAGTTGAAAGAGCGGGTGAAGGAATTGAACTGCCTTTACGGGATTTCAGCTATAGTCCACGATATGTCTATGCCGCTAAAAGATGCCATGCAAAGGATAGTTGAGTTGATATCACAGGCAATGTTTCATTCGGATATCTCTGCTGCGCGAATAGCAATAGATGGTTTGGAGTTTAAAACAGATGATTTCGAAGAAACACCTTGGATCCTCGAAAGTCCTATCAAAGTGGAAGATAATAAGATAGGAGTTTTACAGGTAGTTTACAAAGAGGGACGGCCTGATATAGATGATGGACCATTCTTGAATGATGAAAAACGTCTGCTTAACGCAATCACCGACTTGATCAGCAGACACATGTACGAACGTGGTATCAAAGGTGAATTTTTAAAACAGGAAACAATGGAGAAGGCGGGTAGCCCTGAAAAAGAACCTGAAAAAGGAGAATGGGAAGTAATACTCGATCTATTGATGAAGACGGACCCACGAACTTTGTTGAGGATAACACGTAAGATGGTGTATCATCTCTATAGATCGCATAACAAAGAAATAACAAATTTGATGCAGTCCGTATGCCCTATCGAAAGAGGGCCAGGTGTTCCCCAATGGTGTGGTATCAATATGCCTAATCCAAGGCAGGACGTGGAATCGTTGAGAAGGATTCAGCAAGGCGTCTTTGAGATAGCAAAAGAAAGCCTTCCTGCAGAGGAAATATCCGACCTGTTCCGAAGATGGCTTCGTGAAGACAAGGCTCGACCTCTTCTGTTAGCATCCCAAAAAACAGGCATACCCTTGGTGGAAATAACCGATGAGCTTAATCGGTTTTATGAAAGTTATGGAGGGGAAAAGTCCCTGGCATATGAAGATAGTATGGCAATACGTACTTCCTTGATAAACCGTTTCTTTTCCGATCGTATAAAGTTCATAAACATCGCCAAGAAATACATCACGCCTGACGATTTCGTACCACTTTTGAAGAAAGTAGTTGGTCCTGCCCAGGGTGCGGGTAGACTAGGCGGTAAATCATCTGGAATATTTTTGGCACAAAAGATAATAGAAGATGAACTGGCAGCAAAAGAAAACGGCATAGCCTTCGCTAGAAGCTGGTATTTGACTTCGGATACCATGATGGATCTGATACAGTATAACGATATGGACGACATGGTACATCTCAAGTACTTGGATCCTAAAGAGATACAACAGGAACTACCTATATTGGAACAACTATTCAAAAACGCAGTTTTCAGTGCCGAGATCTTAGAGGGACTTCGTCGTATAATACGAGACCTGGAAGGTTCTCCTATAATCGTCCGTTCGTCCAGCTTATTGGAAGACAGTTTTGGCGCGGCCTTTTCGGGTAAATACAAGAGCCTTTTCATCGCCAACATAGGCAGCGAAGAGGAACGATTGAACTCATTGATGGACGCTATCGCAGAAGTTTATGCATCAACCTTAGCACCCGACCCCATAGAATACCGTAGAGAAAGAGGCTTACTGGATGTCAACGAACAGATGGGGATCCTCATCCAAGAAGTAGTGGGTAACCAAATAGGGCCATATTATATTCCGGCATACGCAGGGGTATCATTCAACAGAAACGAATTCCAATGGTCGCCACGGATAAGACGGGAAGACGGTATCGTCAGATTGGTGGCGGGTTTGGGAACTAGAGCGGTGGATAGAATTGGCAATGATTATCCAATACTTGTATCTCCCAAAAGGCCTGAACTCAGGGTGAACACATTGGTTGAAGAAAGAGTAAAGTATTCTCAACGCTACATGGATGTGATCAACATTGAAACCGGTGTTCTTGAAACGATTGAGGCATCGGAAATATTCCGTAAGTACTCCGATGAGTATCCGAAAGTAAACGATATCGTATCAATTTACAGCGATGGACAACTTACAACACCTTCGGTTTTAACAGATATGGAAAAGTCGGATATAATCATCACATTCGACAAACTTTTGGACAAAAGAGATTTCATACCTCAGATGCGTTGGATGATGGACCTTTTAGAGGAAAAACTCGGTATCCCCGTGGATCTTGAATTTGCATCAGACGGTGAGAAGTTATACGTTTTACAGTGCAGACCACAGAGTCAATCACGAGAAATGGAGAGAAAACCGATACCTGAAAATACTCCACAAGATCGTAAAATTTTCACTGCAAATAGATATGTAACTACTGGAAATATAGAAAATATCGAGTACGTCGTTTATGTAGATCCTAAGGGCTATGAATCCTTGGAAAGTAGAGAGGAAATGTACAAGATAGCCAAGGTTGTCGGCGAATTGAATTCTAAACTACCTGAAAGAAGGTTCATACTGATGGGACCCGGACGCTGGGGGAGCAGAGGAGATATCAAACTAGGTGTCCCTATAATATACCGGGACATAAACAACACTTCTCTATTAGTGGAGATAGCTAGAGAGAAGGGAAGCTATGTACCTGAATTATCCTTCGGGACGCACTTTTTCCAGGACCTCGTCGAGGCGGATATCAAATATTTACCTCTATATCCCGACGAGGAAAAGAATGTCTTTAATGAACGCTTCTTCGATAAATCACCCAACTGCTTATCTAAGCTACTACCGGAAAGAGCGGATTTGGAGGACATAATCAAGGTCATAAAGATCCCGGATATATATGGCGGAGGGACTATGTCCGTAGTAATGGACGGCGATAAAAACGAGGGGCTAGCTTATGTAAAACCGCCGGATCATTGGGAGTGGCGCTTGGAAAAAGTAAATGAAATAGCCGAAGAACTGGATGCCAAAACGTATGGTATAGAATCTCTGTATCTGCTGGGTAGTACAAAGGATTGTACCGCCGGACCCTGCAGTGATATCGACTTATTAGTGCATTTTACCGGTACACCCGAGAAGAAGGACAGATTGATGTTTTGGTTCAAAGAAAAAGATAAAGAACTCGTTGATGAAAACGAAGAAAGAACCGGGCGTCGTACCAGCAATTTACTGGATGTGCACATAGTTACCGACGAAGATATCGAAGAAAAAACTTCCTGGGCCTGTCACATAGACAACCCCTATGGCGGAGCAAGGGAGATACCTCTCGATTAAACTATGATATCTTTCGTAGACTTTTCCGGCTCATCGGTGTCGAATCTTACCAGTGCTAGTTCGGGGCCGCCGTGGGCTGCTGAAAGTATGTATGTATCAGAGGATCTTGTTTTCCACGAACCAGTCCTTGCTTCTACTTCGTGTATATGACCGTGTAGTGTCATGAAGGGATGGTGTTCCTCTATAAACCGTCTTATGGCTATACTGCCCACATGTAGATCCGGAGGTACATGGTCGAATAGTTGACCCCTCCAATCTATCATGTCAAGTATTTCATATGGAGGGGAATGGAACAGATATATGGTTTTTTTCGGTATCGTTTCCTTAGCAATTTTTTTGAGGTCTTTTTCTATTGTTTTATACCTTGTTCGTTCTTCCGGAACCGTTCTAAAACCATCTTCCGGCGAGATCCCTCCAACGTCGGTGTATCTCGATACGTCGTAACGTTCCCAATCCTTTAATCTGAAGGGTGTCGGAGGTACATAGGGGTAACCGGTGACGAAAAGTCCGTCAAATTTTACCGTTCGTTTATGTACGTATTCGAGGATATCATCTTCATGAGCTTTTTTGAATACGGGTTCATATATTTTCGGATCATCGTTTCCCAATATTAGAAAAAAACGCGTGTCTTTGATATCTTTCATCGGATCTAGTATAAAATTATAAATGAAGTCCTTGGTCTTTTCCTCAGAGCGATGGTGTGGTAACAGGTCGCCGCCGAGAAACACTGCATCGGGTTCCTCCTTTTTGATGATCGTGAACAATGTTTTGTATCTATCGGTTTTACCGTGTATATCTGATACGAAAAAGCATTTCATCTTAGCTTCATCTCCATTTTTCCGACTCCCAAAAGCACTACACGACTGTCCCGTTTTTCGGCTAGTATCTTTAGACCCAGTAATTCTCCTTCCTTCTTCGCAAATTCTTTTACCGTGTCATGAGAAGGCATATTTTCAAGATTCATCCTTCTACGGGAATCTCCTACGAATACATATCCCTTGGCTTCCACGAAGTCTGGTTCTGCGATCTTTACCATCTCTGCGTATTCGGATTCCCAACCGATGTTCCAGTTTTGAACAAGGGTGTGACGAAGTGTGGTTCTGGTCTTCAAAGATGGCAGTAGTTCCAGTGTTTCCGTTATGGCAGACCAGCTATCTTTTTTTTCCGGAACGCACAGCTTACGATATATTTCTTCGTTTGGGGCCGCGATGGTGACGTAGAGTTGATCCGGGAGGTGATCGATTTCTTCTAATGCCTTCGGAAACGTACCGTTGGTGACGAGGAAGACCGTCATGTTTCTCCTTTGATATTCGTGTATCAGTTCACCAAGATACGGGTACATAGTGGGTTCCCCTGCCAAACTTATAGCCACTTGATTGGGATCCCTGGCCTCTTTCCACATCTTATCACTACAGCGATCATCGCCTCTGAATCCGCTGACCAACTCTCTTTGTGCCTCTATACTGTTTTTCATGATATCTTCGGGTTCGTCGAATTTTACCGAACTTCTCTTGTGGTAATCTTGATACCTCCAGCAAAACAAACAGCCTTGGTTGCACAGATCAACAACCGGTGACATCTGGAGGCAGCGATGACATTGGATGCCGTAAAAATCTTCCTTGTAACAGGATCTACCGGAGATCAGTTTTTCTCTTACCCAGTGACACAGTTTTACGCCTGATTCGCTTCCGGTTAGGGCGTATCCGTGCTTTTCCAGTATCTGTCTTTTTGATTCTTCCATTTACAGTTGATGATTAGGGGGTATTGTAAAAACTTTTAGTGTCTTGACTTAGTCTTTCTTGATCTCATCTTTGATATAAGTAAACATATCTTTTGGATGCAGTGAATCCCATATATAATTCCAGTCTTCTCTGGTAAATTCTCCTATTATCCATAATATGATGGTGTATAATCCTAAGAAAAGGATTCCATATAATGCTAAATGATAATATCTCTGGAGCGATAGAATGTGGCGTTCCATCATCAATAATAGTATTCCGACGATGATCCCCGCGGTTAGATGGATAGGGATCTTACTGTATGGAGTAGTACCGGCCTCTCTTTTAGAGAAGTACAGTACCAGAAGTAAAAGTATGACCGATGAGGTTAACGTGGCAATTCCTGCTCCTACCTCCCTTAGACCGAGAAGAGGTATGCCGAACAAAGACTGCGGTATTAAGAGGAAATTTAATCCAAAATTTAGAAGATTACAGGATATCATTAATTTAGCTCCCAATTTTGGTTTGTTTATACCGTTGAAAACTGTTGTAAATGGTAGGGATAGAACGATAAAAAATGCGTTGATAACCATAATGCGAATTACTGGTACAGATGGTAGGAAGTCTCTGCTGAGCAAGATAGTTATGGTCTGCTCGGGAAAAACGATAAGGAAGAATATTATGGGAGTTACTATCATACTTAGGTAACGGGTGGTCGCTGTAACAAGATCCTTGATGCTTTTCCAATCTGAATTTGCATGGTGACCGGATATCGTGGGAAACACGATAACTACAACGGCTGATGATAGACCGATCAATAAGGCTGAAAATCTTAAGCTTACTGCGTAATAACCTACATTCACCGAACTCCAGAATACCTGTATCATCACTATGTCTAACTTATGACCCAATTGACCAGTCAATGATATGAAGAAAGATGGTAGACCAAAACTCCAGTAGCTTTTCGCCATCTTCCAATTTGGCTTTTTGATCTTGATCGGTTTTAAAAAATATACTGCTGTTAGTAGCATCAGTAAACCGCCGGTTAGATATGTGTACGCTAATTCAACAGCCTGTCCCCCGGTGAGTGCCACATAAATGATGAATATCGTAGGCACATTGTAATCCATGAACCGTATCATCTCTCGCTTTGCTATCTCTGATTTTGCCTGGAATGTAGCGGTACCTATCTGGCCCATCAATTTTAAAGCGGTAAATGAAAGTATTATGTAGAGTACCGTTTCGTGAGCCTGCGATTCGAAGCCTCTGCCAAGAACGTGCTTCCAGAAAAGTAGACCTCCGAAAGATAATCCCAGCATTATAGCTACGCTTATGGTGGTAAGTGAAAGGTATGTACCCATACAGGTACCCTCGTCCTGCCCCTCAGATATCCTTTTTACATGTGCTCTATTGAAAATATTGCCTATGAAAGCGAACATACCGGCGAAACCCAGAGCGAAGTTAACTAGACCGTAATTGAAATCCGGATTCGCCATGAACCGTGCTATAAAGAACATCCCGATCACGCCTGTAATGGCTCCGAATATCTGGTTGAAGTAAACCAGAAATGATTTACGACCTATCATGGATGAGAGTTGAATCGTAGCGATGTATATTTAATTTTGCTGATTATTAGTATGTTAGGATCTGTAAAATAATATCATTTTTGACTGGATTTATATAACATATTACTGTTTCTATAATTTTTTAAGATTTCTAACAACATTCTGTATCGCTTTTCTTTCAATATTGTTTTCTATTTCCTTGTCTGGAGATTTGTTTTTTTCATAACTTCTGTACTTATCATCCAAAATAATTCTGAATACATCTATCATTTCTACCAGTAAAGTATCGGATGTATCGATGAGATTATTCTTCTCTTCAGGACCTTTATGTCAATAAGCGTGTCCGCACCAACAGTCACCGTTCGCTTCGCTACACTATAGATTGGTGGAATTCTTGCTTAAAACTTACCCACGAACGCCGATCCCACCTACAGGTGCACATGGCGGTTCCATGGCAAACTGGGCTTAGCCGGCGTTGGCCTGAGGGTAGGGTTCGCCGGCAACGAGATGTTCCTGTTCGCCATGTTGTACAACAGGGTTGTTATGGGGTTGTTGATCGGTCTGGCTCACGACCCCAAGTTCATCGATACTGATAAGAATTATTTCATAAGAGGCTTAGTCCTCGGCCTCATCGTTTCCCTGACCAACACATCCTCCACTGAGTTCAGAGAAAGGCCCAGCTTCTTCGCTGGTGTTGCCTACGCCCCGATCATCGACCTGGCGGCAACGGGGATTGGAAAGGCGGGATTCGAGCAAGTTCACACTTATCTAAAATGGCTTTATCGAACCATGGTTTTTTTGGTTGATATTAGAATGTTTTGTTTTGTTAAAAATATTGATATCGTCATGTAATCTTTGTTACTTTCGGCTGTAAGTTCTAATGACACATCGTCTTATGATTTGGAGCCATATTCCTCAAAATGAAGCATCTCTTTTGTATCCTTTCTACCAGGTGGAAAAGGTTTCTCCTTAGGTTTCCCAATGGCAATAACACTAACAACTTCATAATCATCTGGTATTTTAAATGCATTTTTCATCCGATCTCTTTCCTTGTCTGAAATAGACTTGGGCTTCCAATTGATCCAACATGCCCCTAGATTCAACTCTTCAGCTTTCAACAAAAGATTTTGTATGGCTGCTCCAGCATCTAAACCTGAAAAATAAATAAAATCTTCTTTAGATCGGTAACTGTCTTTATTGATCGTCACTAATATAAAGTATGGTGCATACTCTAAGAATTTTTGTCTTTTTATCTTATAAATTAACGTTATATGTTCTTTTTTATCTGTGACAATAAAATCGTATGGTTGTCTATTACAGGAAGAAGGTGCCCACTTAGCAGCCTCTATCAACTTTTCGAATATTTCCTTCTTTATTTTTGTCTGGCGCCAGGATCGGACACTCCGTCTTTTTTTCAAAATAATTGCAAGTTCATCATTAACTACCTCGCGTTTATCCGATTTTTCATCGGTTCTAAATGTTCCAAATAATATGTGTTCACACCAGTCGATTTCTTCATGAGAAAGAATACCTCTATTTTTTGCCTCAAAATAATATCTCTTAGCGATTAGTGATTTTATAAAATTTATTTGGTTACCCCAATAACCTTTTTCAATTAGGTGAACACGTCTTCTCAACGCAATATTTAATTCATCGTCAGATAATTTCTTTTCAATCTTGAGATATTCAAAGCGTAATAGTTGAAATATTTCATATCCAAGGATGCTTATTTTAGAACGATTGTTTGGACTATCTTTCGTCATAGAGCAACTCCTTCACTTCATTTAGATAGTCTAAGCCTTTCTTCCTTAATTTAACTAACCGTTTGTTAACATGTTTTCGGTCGAGTTCATTTTCGCAATTTTCGATCTTTCTAAAAATTGATGTTTTATCTTTTTCTTTAGCCAATTTGATGTGACGATTCCGAAGAGAAAAATCATCTAGCAATGATTCCTTTTTATCAACTGTTCCTACTTTGGAACTATCTAAAGTAACAAAAGGTGTGTTGTTTTTTATACTAAAAATAGTCGAATGTAAACTTCCTGACACGACCATATCAAAGTGTTTATGTGCAGAATAATACTCCAACGGTGTTAATTTTCCGTATATATTTACGTCTGCATATTTTGAATGATGCATGGCAACTATCTGGTACCCTTTATCACGATAGTATTTACACACTTTTTTTGTTAGTTTTTTACACTTATAGGTACCCATTATAGGTTTGTCTAACTCAACCCCACAGTCCATAAGCTTATCAGAAACATCGGTATCTGGTAATTCATAAACTATGGTTGGATCAGGAACTCGTGTTACGTTAGTAATACCCAGTTTTTTTATAAGTTTTTCCGCGTGTGCACCCCTTACACTGATCTTGACAAAATCACTAAGCCTATGTCGAAGTTTATTTATCTCAGCTTTTGACATCTTAGCTAATGAAGAAGAACTACTAGATTCTGCTGCATAGCTAACTTTAATCGCATCGATAGAAGGGTCTAAAAAATATGGGTTTGGATAGGGGTTGGAAAAAGTATTCCATCTTTGGTTTTTATATATGCTCCACACTACATCACTACCAACTACGATCATGTCATAATTCTGTTCTTTGATGAAATTGATTCCTTTGTTATTATCGTTTGTGATCATACGCTCTTTACTCAAAACGCCCCTTTTTTTCATATCATTCAATATTGATTTATGATAGTTAAAGAATTTGGATATGTAGAGGGGAGAATATTTTGAGAGATAACCTCCGAATATGGGTCTTAAGGCCATATTACGAGATCTGTGATCAATAATTTCTACATCTCCATGCTCCATAATATCATTGACCAAATGATATATGCAGTGAGCTTGTAATAAACTCCCGGTATTAATGGTATTT
>SKVC01000117.1 GCA_007129655.1 Thermoplasmata archaeon | reverse complement strand
CCGCTGTTCCACAGACTTATCTCGTATCTGCTTTCGTCCATTCGGGTATTGTAATTATCCCTGTATGCATTCAACTGTGCTTTAGGCACCTCTATAAGTGCCATTCCATTATCATAGTCCACTAGTAGCATTCCGTTATCTCGTAAGCTCTGTAACTGTTCATCATTCTCTACTTCTATCAAAAGCGTTGCAGATTCCGTTTCCGCGGCTAAGGTCGTTAGACCTGCTGCTGAAAGTAACAACAGCATAGCCAAGAAAACCGAGGCTACAATCGCTTTTTTACCTATATCTTTTTTCATTTAAATTTCCTCCTCTAAGGAAATGTGAGGTTTTTGTAATGTTAACTACCCTAAAACTGATATAAATAGTTTCCCCAATCTTACCATTTTAAAAACTTTTGACTATTCATATCTAATTTATGGCTACCCGAATACTTATAAAACCTTCTAATTTCCCGGTTCCGATATGTGGTTAAAAAGAACTTATATCGTATGCATATGCCTGCTGGTGCTATCATGTATTATCCATGTCCCCAACCCGCATAACGCAGAAGGAGCCGTCATAGAGGTAGGGCCGGATATGGATCATGAAACCATCTCTGCCGCTATAGAAGAAGCTAACGACGGAGACACTGTGATAGTCTACGAAGGTACATATAGAGAAAACGTAGTTATAGATAAAAGTATAGAAATTCGCGGTGTCGAAGGAAACGATGTGATCGTTGACGGCGAAGGTGGAAAGGGTATATTCTTAACAGCAAAAGATGTACATTTATCAGGATTAAATATTACGAACAGCAGTACCGGGATCGTTGTTTATGAAAGTTCGGGAGTAAATATGCAAAATATCTCGATAGATGATGTCGACGAAGGGGTATTGATATGGGACTCTCAATACGGACATATATCTAACTTAACCGTTTTCGGATCCGCATCCAACGGGATCAGAGTGGTGAACTCTACAGATCAATATATATTTAACAGTACTGTCATCCAACACGGATACCATTCGGCTTACATCAGCCGTTCCTCGAACATCAACTTCGATGGATGTGATTTTACCAGGGGGAAAAGGGGCACATACATCTATCACTCGACGTATGTTACACTACATAACAACCACATCTCCAAAGGTTTGAATATCGCCGGAGAATCGCGGGATGAATTCGATACACATTCTATCGGTAACAATACAGTTGATGATGGAGAGATGACATACCTCAAAGATACTTCAAAAGTGAATATATATGATCTCTCAGGACAGTTGATACTGGTAAATGTAACCGGTAGTACAGTTTTCAATGTATCCTCGTCTGGTCTCGATGTAGGGATATTGCTTGCATACAGTAGGGACAACAAGATCATCGGAAACGGGATCAAGGATAATTTTCAAGGGATGATATTTCATGATTCTTTTGATAATCACATACATCATAATAATTTCATAAACAACACAAGACAGATTTATTCACATGATTCTTCATCAGAATATAATATTTGGAGCGATAGCCTCAGCGGTGGAAACTACTGGAGCGATTATTTGGGTTCGGATACAGATGAGGATCTGATCGGTGACACCGAGATACCACACCCTCTAGATGATCGAGGTGGCGGTTATTTCCGGCTAGATCCGGAGCCTTTGATGCATATGACCTCATCGATGAACCTTTCGATATCGCTGCAAAGTGGTTGGAATTTCATCTCCATCGGTTCGGTACTACCGCATAAAAATTTACCAGAGATACTACAATCCATATATGGTTCTTATGAACGAGCAATTTCATGGAACGCAAACTCTCACAATTGGGTATCATATATACCCGGCAGGGCCGAACATTTCAACACATTTACATATATTGAACGAGGTAAAGGATTCTGGATATATATGGTAGAGCCGGCAAATCTAACTTATCATTCTGTAACACCGGCCAGAACCACTATCACACTTTACGATGGTTGGAACATGATCGGTATACCTTCAAAAGGTATTTTATCCGGTGAGTCAATCCCCGAAGAGGTTACCATGGTCGGAAGATTCAACGAAAGCAGAGAGTATCTAGTGGAATATTTCAATACGACAGAAATAGATTATGAGCCTAACATAGGTTACTGGTTAAAATTGGAAACACAAGAGCCTATCACTTGGAATATCGTTTGGGATGAAACATGAGGATATGGGATATAGAACCGGAAAAATTGTGCAGACAGCATCTACTGGGAGAGCACAGAGAACTCCATGCCACATGGAGTATATTAACGAACAATAAGAAAGGCTACAGAGAACATCCCGAAGTAAAGAGATGGGTGGGAAAATTGAAGGCACTTTACAACCGCCACGAATTGTTGGTGGAGGATATGTTGAAACGAGGATACGATCATAGAAGCCCCCTGGATGTCGAGCTTGCAGTAGGTAAAGAAGTACAAGATCAGTACGTGGATACTATTCCTCAACAGGTAAAAATTCTAAAGAAAAAAGGCTGCGATTGCAGAGTTTGAACGAAATTTTATATGGTGATTTTGTGCGCAAAAATCAGTAAACTATAAATATTAGTTAAGTAGTCCTTAACACATGGATGAAAACGTAGTATTTACCTCTCGAGACCGTGAATATCTACGGGCAGTTTTCCTGCTCGACAGAGGCGAAGAGCCCGTGGGACCATCACAATTAGGAGATTTGATCAAAGTATCGAAGGTAGCTGCCTTGGAAAAGATGAGACGTTTGGAGGCCATGGGATTCGGCGAGTATATACATCGTAAAGGATTGTTGCTGAACAAGGACGGAGTAAGCGTGGTTCAGCGTGATATTAAACGGCATCACGTGGTTGAAAAATTCCTGGAAGACAATCTAGGGATGGATTCTACAGAAGCCTGCCGCGAATCTTCTGCCATGGATCCATATGTAAGTGATAAATTTCTCGAGAATGCGGTTACAGCATTAGGTGAAAAGGCGTCTTGCGATTGCGGATGCTGTATAGAAGATTATTACGAACCCAAGATTCTCTACGAATGTCACTGGTTCAAAAAACAATTTAAGGTCTAAGGGAGAGATGAAACATGAAGAAAATATTGATTTTGATATTGAGCGCTTTATTACTACTTGCAGTGATGAATAGCGGATGCATAGACGATGAAGACGACGGATTGTTGAATGTGATCGTTACCATCCCTCCTCAAGTGGAATGGACGGAAAGAGTAGGCGGAGAAAATGTCAAGTTAACAGTGATGGTTCCCGCAGGAGCGGATCCACACACATATGAGCCTACACCGTCACAGATGAGGGCGGTCTCCCAGGCAGATGTATATTTTAAGATAGGTTCGGGGATGGAATTCGAGGAGAGATGGATGGACACATTGAGAGAACAAAACTCGGATATGGTGGTAGTGGATGGTAGTGTGGGGATCGAATTACTGGATTACGACCATCGATGCGATGACCACGAATTGGAACATCTTATAGAGGATATAGAGCATATCATACATGAGTGGGAAGACGGCGACATGACCGCGGAAAGTGCCATGAAAGCCATCGAGGAATTGATCCATGATCCAGAAGAACATGATGGAGAGCATGTTATTGAAGAGACAGACCACATCATACACGAATGGGAGAACGGCAATATGACCGCCGAAGAGGCCATGGAAGCCATCGAGGGATTGATTCATCATAGGGAAGACCACCATCACGAAGGGGACGATCCACATACATGGTTATCTCCGAAGAATGCAAAGATAATGGTCAACAACTTATTGGATGCGTTGGTTGAATTGGATTCAGATAACGAAGAATATTACAAGGATAACGCACAGGGATACCTCGAAGAACTCGATACGCTTCACCGAGCAATCAAAGACGCACTACATCCATACCACGGACGTAAATTTTTGATATATCATCCATCCATGGGATACTTCGCCCATGAGTACGGAATCGAACAGGTGGGTGTAGAGCGAGAAGGGCGCGAGCCCGGTATTTCCGGCTTGATGGCCGTGATCGAGCAGGCGAAGGAGGATGACATACGAGTGGTCTTCGTTTCCCCGCAATTCGACGAGAGCAACGCTCAGACCATCGCCGATGAGATAGATGGAGAAGTTATACGACTGAATCCCCTTGGAGAAGCATATTTAGATAACCTCGGAGATATATCAAACAAGTTGGTATCAGCGTTCCAAGAAGGTTGAAATGAATATGTCAAAAGCTCTGGAACTAGATAGGGTAACCGTAAAATACGGTGAACAAACCGTTCTCAAGGACGTCAGCTTCCAACTCGACAGTGGTGACTTCCTGGGTATAATCGGACCTAACGGAGGCGGAAAAACAACACTCCTGAAAACCGTCTTGGGTCTTATCGATAATTACGAAGGCACAGTACTGATAAACGGCAAACCTCCCAATTCAAACACACACAACGTTGGATACGTTCCACAGCACAGTAAATTCGATATGAAATTTCCCATCTGTGTTTGGGATGTGGTTCTTATGGGAAGATTGGGAGCTATGGGTTATCGACCCTTTTACAACAGAAAAGACAAAAAGATAGCACGGAGCGCCCTGAAAAATGTAGACATGCTAGAATACCGGGACAGACAGATATCGAAACTGTCCGGCGGGCAGCTTCAAAGAGTACTCATCGCCCGTGCGCTTACAACCGAACCACGATTACTTCTTCTTGACGAACCGACTGCCAGTGTAGACGAGAAGATGAAAGGAAGTGTATACTCTCTTTTAATGGAATTGAAGAAAAAGGGTATCACCATCGTTCTTGTATCCCACGATATTGGCGTGATATCTTCCTATGTTGAAAAAGTGGCCTGTCTAAATAAACATTTCATTTATCATGGAAACGACGAACTATCCCCGGACATGATCGAGGCGGCCTACGAATGCCCCATCGATCTGATCGCCCACGGATTACCGCATAGAGTATTCGAACACCAGATGCCGGAGGATGATTAAGATGCTTTCTATATTTGCATATTCGTTTATGAGAAATGCCTTCATGGCAGGCATACTCGCTTCTATCATATTTGGGATAATCGGTACCTTCGTCGTTGTAAAACGCCTAGTGTTCATCAGC
Source organism: Thermoplasmata archaeon (assembly GCA_007129655.1). GTDB lineage: Archaea > Thermoplasmatota > Thermoplasmata > Halarchaeoplasmatales > Halarchaeoplasmataceae > Haladaptatiplasma. The sequence continues at coordinate 10,182 of SKVC01000117.1, read as the reverse complement.
GGAGGAATATCACATGCTTCATTCGGTGGCGTGGGTATGGCTTATTTTTTAGGTTGGAATCCTTTGTGGGGTGCTTCTTTATTTGCAGTGGTTTCGGCCTTGGGCGTAGGGTTAGTAGGTAAGAAAACCATGCAGAGGGAGGACACCGCCATAGGAATAGTCTGGGCACTGGGTATGGCTTTGGGTGCTCTTTTCATGAGCATGACACCTGGATACTTACCTACGATGTCCAGTGTTCTCTTCGGTAACATACTGATGATAAGTAGAATCGACATTTATTTGATGGCCATTCTAACCATCGTCATCACCGCAACTGTGATTTTATTGTATCCCAGGATCCAAGGAGTAAGCTTCGATGAAGAATTCTCAAAGGTAGTGGGTGTACATACCACGTTACTTTATCTATTCATGCTCATACTTGTTGCATTATCCATAGTAGTCCTGATAAAACTTGTAGGGATAGTCCTACTCATAGCCATGCTTGCCATACCGGCATCGATCTCCGGAGAATTCACATCCGATATGTCGAAGATGATGGTCTCTTCTTCAATCCTATCTTTGAGTTTCATCATCACCGGGCTCTTCATATCTGTTCTGTGGGATATCCCTCCGGGTCCATCTATAGTGATATTATCCGGTACCGTGTTCGTCGGAGTTATGATCTCTAGGAGAATTTACGATAAATTCATCCGATGAAGATTACAGTCTGTTTACCTTCAATGTAAGTGATCCTGCAGTTATTTCTTGATTAGCGGAACCGCTTTTCTGAGTAGGAGGTGTCTGGAAATGTAATCTTACTTCAACGGGATGTTCACCGTCGAATATTGGTACGAGTTTGATAACGGCTGTTCTTTTCTCGTCTACGCCTAATGTAGGTAGCAGTGTTTTTGTTTCTTTATGGAATACTGTAGGAGGGGTGAATACCTGTAATCTGATATTTTTTGCAAAGGTCGTTCCTTTGTTCTCGATTTTTACATATAATAGGACTTCTTCACCGAGTTTTACCTCCGGCGCGCCGGCCTCCACAGATGATACTATCTTTGGCATACCGTCGACAGCGATGTTGATCGGAGGTATCTGAAAAGCTGCTTCGGTATTGTCGCTTTTAGTGTAATATATATCAAAGGTTGGTACCGTAAATTTTCCGGGTTTTAGTGGCGTAAAGTGATATTCGCGTTCGATCTTCTGACCGGTCTCCATCTCTATTTCTTCGCCCTTGATTTCTGTTCCACCGAGTTCTTCGGGTAAACTCACACTAAAATCGATGGATGTCGCTCTGTTTCCGATATTGTTTACCGATACTTTGAAAATTACTTCGCGACCCGCTATCGGATCACCTATGACTGCCGCCTTGGCCTGTAGTTTAGGCTCTTTAGCAACGAAGTTCCCGCAGCGTCCGCAATTATCCTTTCCTGAATATATGGGGTATCTGCAAACATTGCATCGATCGATCACTTTGTGACAAGATGGGCATTGAGGCTGACTGTCCCAAACAGTTACGCCGCAATATGGGCATTGAGCATGTTGTTGATTCATTTTAACACCGGTTTGATATCATATATATGTAAGTTATACTTGGACTTATCGCTTGTTATCTATAGATTCACCAATTATTGGAATCTATCCCGTGCATAAAAGAGTGCAAGCATGGTATGCGGATGGCTCAATTCATCCCGGTCCAGCATGTCGTATACTTCTGTGATAGGTACAAGAACAACTTCCATATCTTCGGCAGGATCCCTGTTCTTGCAGCCGCCTTTCTTCGCGTTACCTATGAATAAGTGGGCCTTTTGTGTGTTAAGACTGGCTATAGGATTGTAGGTACACAATTTTTCAATGTCTTCGAGTATGTATCCCGTTTCCTCTTCCAGTTCTCTTCTAGCTGTAGCTTCCGGCGATTCGCCTTCGTCTATCAAACCGGCAGGTACTTCCAATACGAACTCGTCTATGGGATAACGGTAATTACGGATAAGGACGAATTTATCTTCATGAACGGGCAATACGCAGGCAAAATCCGGAAAATCGATTATCGTATAGCTTATCTCGGTTCCGTCCTGCATCACAACGTCGTCCTCGATCATCGTAAATATAGACGAACGAGCTATCTCCCTGGAACCTTTCTTTTTCCATCTCGACATGGTTGCTAAAAGTTGTGATACTAAATAAGTTCTTTTAACTATATTTTAGAAAGGATGGTTTTCGAACAATATTGTTGATTTATGGAGATTTTCCGTAAACATAGAAATCCGAGTGAGATATCTCCGGATACCGATTTTCTATCCGTTTGACCAATTTCCATCCATCCGCGTTTTTCTCTATCCATCTGGTGAATTTTCTACGCTTTACATGATACCTCTGTTTAGTGTCGGTGTCGTCCGAATAGATCATCACAAACCTTTCAGCACCGGAGAATAAATGTTCCATGTACAGTTCGTAGATGTCGTCCTCGATGATATGAAAGATGACGTCCAGGGATAGAGCCAGTTCGGCCTTAAATTCCGGAAAACTACGATCAAAATTCTCCGGCTCGTACAAAAAGAATCTTTTGCTATCGTCGTGTTGAAAACGTTTCTTACACAATTCTATAGCTTTTTCAGAGATATCGAGACCCACATAATTGGTAATATCGAAAAGGGATAATTGATTTCCGTCACCGCAGCCGAATTCTATGGCGGATTCGATTTCGTTCTCTCTCACAGATTCGTTGATCACTTCGGCCTTGAATTCCGCGATTTTACCGTATGATCCTACACCGGAGTCACGGCCTTCTCTGTATCTTTCTTCCCAGTACCTCTTGCTACCTGGAAAAAATCTGTTCTTTAGGGCGGAGATTATCTTACGTTTCTTGCTGACGGATCTTTTATCGCTCATGATCAAAAAGACATGTACACGAAAATATATAACATTTTGTGGAAGAGTAATTCTTTCTCAGGGGTAATTTTATATCCTCTGGATTTTATGCCCGTGTGGTGGCAATTTGAAGCTCTTGGTGGTCATAGGACATCCGGCCCACGTGCACTTCTTCAGGCACTTCATAGACGAGATGGAAAGCAGAGGGCACGAATTCAAGGTATGCGTAAAGATGAGAGAGAACACTACCAGACTTCTCGACCTTTATGGGATACCATATGAAATCTTCGGTAGAACATATCCGGATAGACCCTCAAAGGCATGCGGGATAATTTTGAACGACCTCGGGTTGTTGAATATGGCGAAACAGTTTAAACCGGACCTTACGGCATCCATAGGCGGACTTTATTCCGTTCATGCCGGGGCCGCCCTGGGAGTTCCCTCCATAGATTACATGGATACGGAAAACGCCGTTATGACGAACGTACTCACATTTCCATTCGCTACGGTGATCGCCACCCCGGATTGTTACTACGGTAGAGTTCCAAAAAGCAAGCATCGACCGTACCCGGGGTATCACGAACTCGCTTACCTTCATCCCAAAAGATTCGAGGCGGATAAAGATAGAATTAATGGCTTGGGAGTGAAACCGGGTGAATACATAGTTGTACGGTTCTCAACATTAGATGCGAGTCACCAAACCGGAGAGGCAGTTTTGACCTATAACGATAAAATTAAACTCGTTCGTGAACTCTCCAAATACGGTAAGGTATTGGTGGACACCGAAGGTGAGTTACCGGTCGAGCTACAGAAAAATCGTTTGAATATCCCAGAACATCACTATCATGACGTTCTCGCCTTCGCTGCCCTGTACGTTGGCGAGGGTGCCACCGCCGCCTCTGAAGCCGGTGTCTTAGGAGTTCCCTGGGTATACATCTCCGGAAATAGAAGGGGCTACCTGGATGATCAGGAAAGAAGGTATGGTATCGGAGTTACCGTGGATTCAGTGGATAAAGCTCTTGAACATGCGGAAAGGGTATTCGGCGGTATTTTGAAGACGAAGAGAGCACGTGAAAAATTACTGAAGGAAAAAATAGACGTTACCGATTGGATGATACGTCTATCGGAAGAGTTTTTATAAAATCCGCACCTACATAGGCCCGTGAAACGTTCGGTTAAGGTTGCTCGGAACACAAGCTGGCTCGTGATCGCCATGTTCTTTTCCAGAGTGCTTACTGCATTGTTCATCATATTACTCGCTAACCACCTTTTACCGGAATCCTTCGGTGTATTCAACTTTGCCATGGCGATCTCTTACGTTGCCGTTGTAATGGTGGACTGGGGGTTCGACGAACTAGCGGTTAGGGAGGTATCGAGAGATCCTTCAAAAGGTCCCTCCATATTAGGCAATATGCTAACAATACGAACACTTTTTGGAATTATTACACTGGGGATCCTCGCATTACTTTTTAAAATATTATTGAATAATATACCGACGGGGATGAGCCTATCTATACTTCTGTTGGCTGGTTCGATGATCGTGCTTGAGAAGATATCTAATTCTTTTATTGCCATATTCCAGGCCAATGAACGGATGGAACTCCATGCATTGACCAACATTGTCTGGAGATGTTTTTTCCTATCCTTAGGAGTGATGGGGATAATGTTAGGATTCGAGCTTTTTAAGATATTGATCCTACTTCTATTTACATACATACTGAATCTTGTCGTATCCGCTATGGTTTACCGTATAAAATTAAATGGAAAAATAAACAGACCGAAGGTATCGTCATGGAATCCATTGATCAAAAAGGCCTCGCCGTTCATGGTGTTCATCGTGGTGAGTGTGATATACGGACATATCATAATTTTGCTTCTATCTACCATAAGAGGTGATTTCGAAACCGGTATTTACAGTGCAAGCTGGAAAATAATAGTTTTCTTCGGAGCGATCCCATATTCCTTCGGACGAGCACTGTATCCCCTTTTTTCCAAGTTTTCAAAGTCAGATAAAGATGTTATGAAAACCGCCTATGAATACTCACTGCGCTATCTTCTGATATTATCCATCCCTCTAACCATCGGTCTGTACATAATTGCAGAGGATATACTGGGGATACTGTATAGAGGGGAGTACCGGGATACAGTAGCTGTGTTCAAAACTATGATCTGGACCATCCCATTCCTTTTCATGAACGGTAGTCTTAAGATGGTGCTCTGGGGAAGCGATAGAACTAAAACATCATCGAATAATTTGATTTGGGCTTCCCTGGTATTGATATCAAGTGGAATTTTATTGATACCTAGGTACGGAGTAATAGGTGCTGCTACAGCGATAGTTGTTGCAGAGATGGTACACTTCTTTACCAACTACCATTCGGTAACTACATTCATGCAGCCTCTGGATTTATCCTTACTTTGGAAACCATGGCTGGCTTGCGGAGTGATGGCAGTCGTTTTGTATGCCCCTATCGGTATGATCGGATTACCACTTGCGGTTATATTGTATTTTGTAGTTTTGTACGCTCTCAAAGGTATAACCAAAGAAGACATAACTGTGATGAGAAGAGCCATCGGATTTTAATATCATAAATTCCAATAGAGTTTATATACCAAAAAAGATGTGAATATTATATGAAACGGTGGTTCAAGTTCATCGCGTTGATGACGATAATATGCGTCCTAATCACCCCTATTTCAGGCAACTTTTTAACTGCCGATGAACCGCCAGAAATTCTATCTGCCACATATGACTCCGAGACAGATACTATCTACGTATCCGGTACTGGTAATACCCTGGAATCCATCGCGGATGATGTCGATAATCAAAGTGTGATAGTGTATTACGGAAGTAACTCCACCACATACTGCTATGCCAATGTTGTTATCGAGGGTGATCTCGATATTCACAACGAAACGCTTTACCTAAAACATTTGAAGACCTTGAAGGTAAATTCTATCGGTAGATTGAACATAACTCGATCAATTGTTGATAGTATAGAGGAAGAAAAATATTGGTGGGAAGGTCCTAACCGCTATGGGATCATGAATGACGGAGGGAGCCTGAAAATACATAACAGTACGATAAAATCAGTAGGGTGGCACAATATTAGAGTTGGAGAGATGGGTGTTGAAATCTACGGTGCAGAGGTGAATTTAGCGAATTCTGTATTCACCGGGGGAACGAACGGTATTGTATTCCACGATGCCGGAGATATGCTCAATTCAAAAATCGATAACATCACTGTAAAGAACATGGGAAATAGAGGTGTCGTACTTTCCGGTACATCCACGACGGTAAATATTGAAAATTCCACATTCACCGATAACCGTGGTAAAGATATCGACGTGGGTAATAACGGAAATCTTACCTTGACCAACACCACCTACGAGAGCTGGAGCGTGAACGGTATATTAAGGATTTCATACATACACGATTTTACTTTGTTCAACGAAAGCGGACCATTGGTAAACGAATCCGCAGAAGTGTTCTCTGCGACAACCGGATTTAGTAAAGGATACATCACCGACGAAGAAGGCAGGATAAGGAACGTTCCATTACTGTGGCTCGTGGAAAATTCTGATGATGTTTTTGAAATGAACTACGGTATCACCGCTAATAATAAAACTACCTACTTCTCGCCTTCTTTTTACAATCATATACGAGTTAATACTTCGATTGAAGAACGGTTGTTCGTTACCAACATATCTGCTTCTCCACTTTCATATGTACCTGTTAACAACGATTGGGAACCTCACAACATAACCGTGAACGCGACTGTACACAATCGGCTTGATTCAAATTACACTGGTAACATAACATTCTACTTCGGTGATATTCCGTTGGAGTCATTTTATATCGATGTTCCTGCAGATGATGACACGGAATTTTCGTGGACCTGGATACCCGATGTAGAAGGTTACGGTAAAATAAGGGCGGAACTGGATTTCGTTCAATCGATGAGTGAAGATAATCTAAAGGCCTGGTCTACCGTATTCTTCGCCGGGTACTACAACGAAACAATTGTGGAATATCCTGGCCACCGAGAAAAGATAATCCAGATGGCCGAATACGGGGTTGCCAACGAGGACGGCGACGGGCATTACACAATATATCAAAACTGGGCATTATCGGTACTTACAGAGATAGGAACGGTTTACTACTCCATGCATGATATTACAGGGAATTACAGTTATTACGAACGTGGTGAACGACAAATCGATTATGTTTTGGGGTTCAGAGATGAATACGGACTCTTCAACCGCAGCTCAGATCATCAGGTACTAGGTCTGTATGAAAATACTTATCACGAGTGGGGTACGCACAGACAAGCGAGGACGGGTATCGCGTTACAACAAGCGTATCTCTACACGGGAAATGAAACTTATCGAAATGTGGCCGACGATGCGATTGAATTCATATTAAATAAAGTGGCCATGGTTAACGTTACCTTCCACGGCGGAGTAAACTACACCGTTCCGTGGGAGTCGACCGATCCGGAAACCGGAGAAAGGGGTACAAGTAAAAATTTTCCTTTCCTGTTCGTAAATGGATATATACAAATGGGACGATTGCTAACTAAGGCGTACTTTGACGAGAACTTGAACAGTACTTATAAAGGGGACGACCGGTTGTTACCGCATATTTACACCTGTATAGAATATGTACTGAACGATCAGATAGATTCCGGTGAATCGAAGGGTACTTGGCCTTATTTCAGTTATTTTGACCAAGCACACTATGGAGATCCGTGGCGAAGGAGGCACATGCACTATGCAGCGCTAACAGTTATGGAGTTGGCCAATGTTAATACCTATCTTAACTGGAAGAACATAAGCTCCGCTATACAGAATTACTCAGATTATATAGAGAATCACATGACTGTCAGAAGCGCCATCGACACAAACAATGGTGGTTCAGGTATGCTGTTGACATACGGATTGGTCCGGTCTCTTTACAACACGACAAACAGAGATGCTTCACACATAAACGAATTCGCTTTCTCCAACGTATTCTTCAACGACAACGGTACATTCAATTGGTTTCGCTTAGGAACAGATATAATGTTGATCGACCCGGAGATATATGGTTTTCTATACCTGCATTACAATCCGTTACTTACCCATCTATCAGACATCTATTACGCCAGCCTTAAAAACATGACCCATACAATATCACTAAATACCGGTTGGAACTTCGTCTCAACATACATAGTTCCAAATAATTCTGGTATTCCGGATATACTCGATGATCCCGAAGGCGGTATCGACGGTAGTTATGATAAGTTAATGTACTATGATTCCTGCAATGAGCAGTGGAGAAGTTACGTTTCGGGAAGGGCTGCTCATTTCAACAGACTGGATTCATGGGATCATACAATGGGCATGTGGATATATATGAATACGGAGGATAATCTAACCGTAAGAGGTACAAAACCTTACCGCTCCTGGATAAAGCTCGAACCGGGTTGGAACATGATTGGATTCCCCAGTGCGGAAGCCGGTAATAATGGATTACCGGTAGAGGTCAATAAAATAGGTTACTTCAATGCATCGGCGACATATCTCTTAGATTATGATTACGATCCGGGGAACTTCACATTCGAACCGGGTAATGGATATTGTATCTATAGCAGCGCACCAGACACGGTTATTTGGAAGATAGATTATCTCTCTAATACGCAATAGATGTTATGTGAAAAATATTCTTCGAGAAATGGAATGCGGCGTATCTGGGAAAATAACTTTGATGATGTTTTGCTGCTCGCATTCACGCGAAGAAAAATAATACTCAAATCGCTTTGATTAAATATCCTTAAATATTCCGCTAAAGACAGTTTATTCAGCCCCAAATCCTGAATACTAGTTATCTTCTTCTGTGATTTTTTATTCAATCTTTTAATCAATATGGATTCGGGAAATATAATATGGCCCCAAGGTATAACCGCCTTCGCTCGACCATGGTCACCATGAGGACTGTTGTAAAGAGGACCAAAACCTACGTATATCCTACCACCCTTCTTCAACCTTGTTTTCATTTCGTCTAAAACTTTATCCAAGTCGATGATGTGTTCGAAGGTATCTTTTGATACAATTATATCGAATTCGTTTTCCGGTAATTCGGAAACTTCACAGCATAGAAAGGTAATACCATCTTCTAAATGAGGAAAATTCTTTGAAACGTTTTCTCGTGCAAAGTTGATCAATTCTTTATTTATGTCTATTCCGATAACATGTTTGGCACCTTTGGAAGCCATATAGACGCAGAGACTGCCATGACCGCAGCCTAAATCTAGGATCTTTATATCTTCGAAGGAGGGTTCACCGCCTAATCTATCCCAGAATCTTGGGTTCTCTGTCTTACCTCTATTGAAGTATTCCAATTCGGCTTCATCAAGGGGCATTATTTAGCATATATATACATAATATAAATATTCTCTCTATACTCAAGTTAAGAGAGAGGATTAAGGCGAATAAGCCCGCTTGACAGTCATATTTAAATCTATGAACTCAATAAGACAACATGGAAGATATCAAACCCGTGTTCATTGTTTGTACCGGTCGGTGTGGCTCTCAGTTGTTTTACCGAATGTTAGCTCACCATCATTCCTTCAATTGGTTTACCCGTATGGAACAAAAATGGCCAAACAGTACTTTTTTTAAAGTTGTATCTTCGTTCGTATCTAATCCAATTATCTATGGTATATTGGAACCTAGAGTTCAGCCTTCGGAAGCATACTCGCAATGGGAAAAGGCCGATCCGGCTCTTTTGAGTCCTTTTCGTTCGCTTAGGAAGGAGGACGTTACAGAGAAAAAACGGGCACAGATACGGAGATTGGTTAAAAATAGATCAGGCAAAAAACGGCTGCTAGCGAAATACACCGGTTGGTCCATGATACCCTACTTCAAGGAGATTTTTCCTGAAGCAAAATTTATACATATATTGAGGGACGGACGGGCAGTGGTTAACTCCTTCTTACATACGAATTGGGGCAGCTGGGAAGGAATTCATAATTGGAGTTGGGGATTCAAAAAAGAATATGTTGAAGAAATCAAAAAATACAATTGTTCCTATGCAGCAATAGTTGCACTGCAATGGAAATTGATAACCCGAGAGATAAAGGAAGCTGGAAACAATGTTGGACCCGAGTTTTTCATGGAGATAAAATACGAGGATTTAGTCAAAGACCATATCAAAATAATCAACGAGGTACTATCATTCCTTAGAGAAGAGAGCTATCCTTCATTTGAGAAGGCACTGAGATCATACAAAACAAAGAATATGAACTACAAGTGGAAAAAAAACCTATGCAAGAGTGAAAAAAATATTCT
>SKVC01000058.1 GCA_007129655.1 Thermoplasmata archaeon | reverse complement strand
TGTTGAACATCAGCTTCAGTTTTTCCCCGTTGGTAGGGTATTCGTAGTCACCATCCATCAGTGCATGTAGATCGTAACGACAAAAATTCACACCGTGGTATTTCATATATTCGGTGAATCCGAAGGTGTGTATCCTGGTGATATCTATCCTGCCCACTAAGGACTCCCCGCTGCCTTTCATTATGTTCATAGATGATGATCCCGACACAAAGAATTTGACGGGATATTTTTTGTCCCAGAAGGATTTTATCTCCTCTCCCCAGGACTCGACTTTTTGTATCTCGTCAAAAAAGACGAATACTTTTTCTTTCAGCTCCTCTGGTATTTCTCTCAGTATCTTTTGGAAGTAAAGCGATAATATCCTTCCTACTATCATATCCTGCTTCTCCATTGCATCGAAGGAGAAGTACAGTATCCTTTTTGGTTCGTGCTCTTCCATGATGCGGGATATCAACTGGTACAGGACGGTTGTCTTTCCTGTTCTCCTCAGGCCGATCAATCCGGTGATCCTATGGGAGTCTATTTTTCCCCTCAGGTCGTTGAATATGTTTCGTTCGATCAACCCTTCTTCCAGCTCGATCTTTCCCTTTCTCCACCAGGGGTTCTGCCTGTTCATCTCGTCCAATAGATGTTCATCGGAGTATTTCATGATAGGTAAATTACGGTAACTAGTATTAAATGTTTCGTATATGTTACGGCAACTAGAACGAAAAATAATAAAAACGTTCTAGTAACTAGAATATCAATAGGATTGAACGTGTCCGAAACACCCATCGTAACATCGAATATAACGATATTTGATATGTATATGTTCTATCGTTAGATACATCCCCAACATTAGTATGCAAAGCTATGGTGAACCGTTGCGGGACGATAAAGATTTTAAACGCATGTGCTCTATCTTTTGCCGCAAGCCATGTCGAAGATGAATAAAGATCATAAGATATCCGTCGTAATAAATGTCTATAACGAGGAAGAAAACATAGCGGACTGTCTGGATTCTCTGCTGAACCAAACCTACGATAGATTCGAGCTGGTGATAGTGGACGACGGCTCCACCGATAGGACTATGGAGATAGTAAAAAAGTACGAAAACAAATTGAATGTCCAAAAAACCTCGACACCTCATTTAGGGATAAAAAAAGCGCGGATAAAAGGTGTAAATAAAGCAGGTGGAAAATACATCGTAATAATAGACGCCGACGAGATCCTCGAACCCTCTTTCCTTAAAAATATATTAAAACCCTTCAAAGACAAAAAGGTGGGTGCCGTAGGCGGTATACTCAGGTCTGTTGGAGGCGGCTGGGTGACAAAGGCTTATGGGACACTCCAGGAGATGTTCTACGAGCTTAGAAAGGATAGTGAAAACGAAGTCGATTGGATACAAGGAGGATGTTCCGCCTATCGTCGTGAAGCGCTGGAAGAAGTAGGCGGATTAGCCGAAGACAAAGTAAGCGCCGACAAGGATATTTCATGGAAGATGAAAGACGCCGGCTGGAAGGTGGTGCTGAAAAGCGACGCCGTCGCCTATCACAAAGACCCTCAAACGTTGAGGTCTGTTATGAAAAGAGAATATAATATCGGTAAGCGAGAGTATTGGCTGCTGAAAGAACACGGTGGAAGGATGGGCTGGAAGGAATGGAGTCGGTTCTATCCTATGTTTGGTTTGTTGGCTCTATTGTTCGTTTCCTTGTTTCCGCTACTAATTATCCTGATCGGACTAGCTTTTTTGTGTACTTTTCTAGCGGTTGTATATTTGATCAATTCAAATATCAAAGAAACACATTTTGGTATGTCCTTTAAATGCTGGCTGGTTTTAACGGCTATCAATCTTGCTTGGAGTATTGGGTTTATCAAATCGTTTATAAAACGAAATTAAAGAAAAATCCTTCGATATAAACCTCTAAATTGTCTGTAAAAATCGCTTCCTAAAAGAGAAGCTAATAATCTCATAATAGTTATCGGATGTAATGGTTTCAAACCATATGCTTTTTTAATATTTATTATAGCTTTTTTCCAATTGTCCAAGTTAAAGTATATCGCGGCTAGAAAGAAATAATGGCTGGATAATATGTCTGGATGTTTCATAAAGGAATCCTTATGTTTTTCTAATATTATCTCGTAAGCATCTGCATGGGCTTCGTAATTTTTTGTTATACTTCCTTTACTTGGATAAGTGGTTACCAATGGTTCATCAACAAGTTTGAATTTATACTTCTTAGACAACCTCAAACCTAATTCCCAATCCTGTGCTCGGGGGATGTTCTCGTCGAAGTAACCGATCTGTTCTAAACATTCTTTTTTAGTTAATATTGTAACGGTATTTGCAAAAGTACTTCTTAACATTGGTCGATGGACATCCCCCTCTTTTGGGTGAACCCATTTTTCCGGCATGTAAAATTGTTTACGACCGTTTTTTATGAGCGTTCCCGTATAAACAACCTTATGATCAGATGGACTGTTTACATATGCTTGTAACTGTTTTTCGATCTTTTCAGGATGCCATGCATCGTCGCTGTCCTGCAATGCTATTAATTCCCCTTTGCCTTTTTTTATACCCGTGTTTCTAGCATAGTTTGCTCCTCTGTTTGTACGATATGAGATATATCTAACGCGTGGATCTTCGTATGAATCAACTACCTCTTTAGTCTTGTCCGTCGAACCGTCGTCAACTACTATCACCTCGATATTTTTGTAAGTTTGATTTAGAACACTGTCTATACACCTTTTGATAGTATTTGCGCGGTTGTATGTAGGAATTACAACGCTGACTAGTGGCTTATCCTTGCACATATCTTTTTCCTGTTTCTTAACGATGACGAGTATAAAAAATGATTGTTATAAAATATTGCTAAAAAAACCGTCAGATTATTATAGGAATGATTTACATATAATCATATCTGAAAGTAGTTGGGAAAGGAATCCTCAGATTAATTATGATATTAGTTGCTATGCTTACACAGCACAAGTTATATATTATTTGTAAATGTAACCTATCTGTGTTGTAATTCGGAGAAATAGTCACATGAAAAAGACGAAAAAAAATTCAAAAAAATATGATAGTAAGAAATACGATAGTATGATCCGATTCTTATCATATTTCTATCAAATAGACATTATAAGAGATATAAATCCAGATACAATACTCGAGATTGGGATTGGCAATAAAACAACTGCAAATTATTTAAAAAATAATGGCTTCAATGTAACAACCTGTGACATTGATGAGGATCTATGCCCTGATTATACAGCTGATATCAGGAAACTTCCCTTTAAGGATAAAACATATGATCTTATAGCGGCCTTTGAGATAATTGAACATATACCTTGGGATGATGTCCATAAAGCATTGAGTGAAATTCATAGGGTGTCAAAAAAGTATGCCATAATATCTATCCCTTATTCATCTGCAGATTTTGAGATCATAATCACCTTTCCTTTTATTAAACGCATCTTAAATCGGAGATTTTTAGATATATTTTTCAGGATACCATTTTTGAAACGGAAGGGTAAATTATGGAGCTCGAATCATCATTGGGAGATGGGAAGGAAAGGGTATCCTCCAAAGAAAATACGTAGGAACCTTGAACAGTACTTTAAAATAGTTGAAGAGATCAGACCTGTTTTAGTAAGTGGGCATCATTTTTTTGTGCTAGAAAAGAAGAGACTTAAAAATTTTAATCAACAAAAGAGGTAAGTCTATGGATGATAGTAATAAAACTCGGAAACAGGAATCTACTGAAGGAACCTCTAAGGAACGAAAAGAAGAAATATTTTCTATATTAAAGGGGTCGGATTTATTATTATATATACATGGCACAGAGAACTCTCGTAAAGACATAATCCATTCGAAGTTTTATGATTATATCGGATCCGGAACACTGATTTTTTTCATGGGTGAGCGTGATACCGAGATTGCTCGACTTATCGATGAAAATAGATTTGGAGTGGTTGTAGATGAAAAATCTATAGATGAGGTTGAGGAGTATCTAAAAAAGATAAGCAAAAGAGAAGAAAAAACAATCGTTAGTGAAGATGTAAAACAGAAGTTTATAAGAGAACATAATGACGGTGAGTTTTTGGAAGAGATAGAAAGACTTTTCTTTAGAAAGGAGGATTTATGATAAATGAAAAAGATGCGGTTTACGCATTAAAACAAGTAAAAGCTATACTGGACCGGGAAGAAATAATATATTGGTTGGATTGTGGTACGTTATTAGGCGCAATCAGAAATGGAAGGATAATTCCTTGGGACGATGATATAGATTTAGGTGCTTTCAGTAAGGATAAGAAAAAGGTTAAAAAAATCCTTAATACGCAACTGCCAAACACATTTGAGATTAATCATTATCTAGAGGAAACTAAGGTGTATTTTAAGGGTTTTGACCTTAGTATTACTTTTTATTC
>SKVC01000024.1 GCA_007129655.1 Thermoplasmata archaeon | reverse complement strand
TGTAACTAACTACGTTACTGTTACGTATACCGGTGGTGGAGATATTAACAACGTAACCGGAGCGATATTCGACCTACAGGACCAATCTGTCTGGGTGGACGATGGCGGTAATTATCAATATTCATCAGAATCAACCGATTCTACAGCAACCCACCGCTGGTATTCCGACGATACGATCGATGCCGATTTCAGCGGAACAATTACATCATCAACTACATTTTCTTGTGACTACTACGAACAGTGGAACGTCACCTTTGCGTACAACGATGCACTCGCATGCGGAGATACGACCTCTATTCCAGTGACCTATTACAACGCAACAGTCGAACAGATCGGTTCTGCTACCGAAGCCGGCAACTCATACTGGGCTGACGACGGCAGTACATACATCTACGACAACCCACATGTGACAACGCCAGGTGAAGATAGGTGGTATTCGGAAAGCGGCAACCTAACGGGTACGGTCACTATCGCCGTCACTATATCGCCGGTTTATTATCGTCAATATTTCATAACGGTTTACACCACCGGCGGATACCTCAACGAAACATATTCTTCCGCACTATATTGGTACAACATGACTGTTCAGTATGACATTACGATATACGACAGCATCTCGCCGATTCAACGATGGATGGACTGCGGATCCACGTTCAACGTGACAACCCCCGTTCAAGGTCCAACCACTCCCAGGAACGTCAAATACGTCTGCGATAACAACGAATCAGTTGCATCGGGAAGTTTCACCCGTAAGTTCCTATTCCACGCGGAATTCCCGCCGGACATGATCATCACGGGAGATGGAAACTTCGGATGGTCCGTCAGCGGCGGAAGTGATATCAATACAAACGGTAAAAGTGATATAATCGTGGGTGCACCGAAATACTCAGGAACCGGTTATGCCTACGTGTTCTTCGGTAACTCTTCCTGGGATATCGGAACAGAGATCTCTACGGCAGATGCAAATTACTCGTTTGTCGGTGAAAGCACAGGAGACAACTACGGTTGGAGTGTTAGCGGTCCGCCATCGGATATCAACAACAACGGGTATCCGAATTTCATGGTCGGGGCACCAGATATCGAGACACAGAAAGGCCGTGCTTACGTTTACGAACTCGGGGGAGATCCCATCGTGGAGTTGGAGTTCATCAACAACGAAACCGGACATAAATTCGCGGAAAGTACCTTCATGGTTGAAACCGCAGGGTGGTATAACTCCACAGTGGCTTTAACCGGCGAAAGTGTCACTATACGCCAAGGATACGGAATAGTGATGTGGCTTAATGTAAGCTCCGTATACGGTATGGCAAATGTAGACCTTTACTACAATTCTTCCGCTTATCCCAGTAGATACGAGTTCTCCACTCCGGGAACCGTCGGTAGATCATTGGTAGATTCGGTCAAAACATACTGGGATGAAGATACTCCCACTGACAGATGGAGAGCGAGCTACGATATGAACGATATAGTCTACTTAAAAGCCAACGTATCCGCCGAGGATGCTTCACTGATCGAAGGTGCTTCTATCACCATAATGGATGCTTCCGGTAACACCATCGTATCGTATACCGGTATGGGCGATCCGGAAGAAACCGGGTCG
The DNA here is from genome assembly GCA_007129655.1 of Thermoplasmata archaeon. GTDB lineage: Archaea > Thermoplasmatota > Thermoplasmata > Halarchaeoplasmatales > Halarchaeoplasmataceae > Haladaptatiplasma. The sequence continues at coordinate 13,929 of SKVC01000024.1, read as the reverse complement.
GATTGGAAGCTTTACAACTATACCTTCGACACTTCCGAATTATCTTACGGAGGACTTTACAAAGCCGTTGTACGTGCGGAAGACGATTCCGGATTGACTGATGACGATTACGGAGAGACCAATAGTAAGATGGTCTGGTTCTGGGTGGAAGGATGATCAGAATTTATTTACCGAAAGGAAAAACAAAGCGTTTTCTCGTCTTTTTCGTATTCGTAATTCTAATGATAAGTTCTATGTGGGGCGCTATTTACGTTAGCGTTAACACCGGTTCCTCATTAGGTATAAGCAGTCATATCGAATCCATACAGTTGATGGCCGTAGATTACAATTCATCCGGTGAATTGGTACTACAAAAAGAAGGAGGAGTACATCGATTGAGATTGGATACCTGGATAGGAGGTAGTGAAAAGACATACCCGGCGGCATTCGCTTTAGTAAATCCTGCGAACCGATCATTCAACATAAGAAGTATCAGACTCCGGGGTAATCCGAAGTACGTTAACATATACCTACATCAAAATATGACACGGCCTGCGAATTCAACGATCGTTCAAATACCACCCGAGTCCTGCGAACCCGAAGAACATAAACAGATTTACTATACAAACGGTACGAGCATCGAATACGAAGCCGGAGGATGGCTGTTAGGCCCCGGAGAAGGTTATGGTGAGGGGTTGGTATACAAGAACGCGACACAGTCATCTACAGCATCGCTCGTAAACGATGTTTGGAATTACAATAGCGCCGGTCCGTTAGAAGCGGAGAACGGCACAGCCAATTTCGTCTGGGTCGAGATCAACATTTATCCGCCGTTAGATGTTGTCTCAAAACGTTACACCGGACCTCTAATAATCGATATAGACATAGATTACATACCTTCTGCAGGGCAGGTTATAGACTTCATGGCCGCCGGTAGGCGAGACGGCGGCTATGTTATGTCACGTGACATTAACGCATCAGTTAGATTCAGTATAGACGGATTGAAACCTGGAATGAACCTCAGTATCCCTGATGCTTTTGCTATTGTTAATACCGGTGGATCACCTGTAAGATTAACCAAAATAGAAGTAGCCGGAGACACGAATGGCTACCTTAGAATATACGCGCATAAGAACTATACGAGACCATGCGATCCGGATATATCAAATATTCCATTAGACGGCTGTGATCCTGATAATCAGCTATATTACAATGGTACCAGTTTAGAATGGAACGATAATGGGTGGGTAATCGGTAGTGGACAAGGATACAATGAAACCGGCAACCTGATTTACACAGACAACGGACAGATGGACCGTGCTGTCACCGCAACTAGAAAGGGTGGATACCCCGGTGCAAGACATTATTTCTGGGTATACGACGAGAATCCGACAACCGGTTCGAACATTGCAGACAACTCGACGGCGAACTTCGTTTGGATAGAAATTAGTGTTGTTATACCACAAGATGTCGAGGAAACCTCCGTCGATGCGGACATCATATTCCACTTCAAGAGTTTGTAATCAAAAGATATATAATCTATGTTGGGGATGTGTTTTTAAACCGAGGTGCCACGCCTGTCAAAAAAAGAAACCATTATATGTCCCGTATGTGACACAAAGATTCCTGGAGACTCAGATGAATGTCCCGAATGCGGATTAGACAGGATAATAATAGAATTAGAGGAAACAGAGGATGACGACTTTGGCGACCTAGACAATCTGATGCAGGGGATAGAAGAAAACATCGACGGCATCGACGACGATGAAATAGTCGAAAGCATGTTCGATTCTATGAAAGAAGCGGGTGCGGCGGAAGAGATAGATGACGAAGAATTTGAAGCTGAGTTAGATGCTTTGGAAAAGGAACTGGGATTCGAAGATGAAGAAGCCTTCGTATTCGAATGTCCGGTTTGTGGTTCTGAAGTTGGAGAGGAATTGAACGAATGCCCGGTTTGCGGTGCAATTTTTGAAGAAGACTCGGATATTTTAGAAGTTGACATAAAGGAAATACCAGCAAAGGAAGAGGATTTTTTAAAAGAGATAGAACAGCTTGAAGCCGACGAAATAACCGTACCGACCGTTGAAGAAGATATCGACAAAGAAAAAGAATATGAAGAAGTAATTACGGATGCAAAAGAAGAGTTGATCAGCTTACGAGATATACCGATCTCCGAAGATGTTGTTCGGCAGCATATAAGAGAGGCTACACAGGCTAAAAATAAAGGAGATATCGATACTGCCATACGACTGGGTATAGAAGCGATCGAAGTCAGCGAGAAGTTGAAAGAATTCGTTGATAATACACAAACACTTAAAGCCGAGATATTTAAGCTTAAGAAAAATAAGATACCACATAATGAATTTATATCCGAGATCAATGTTGCTAAGAAAAGTGTAGAGCATGGCTTTTTCAAAAAAGGCTTTTCAAAAATGGGAGATGTTGAAAAAGATATAAGAAAAAAATTCGAGGATCACGAATCACAAAAAGAGAAAAAACGGGATCTAGATGTTGTAGTATCCGAATTAAATGAGCTACTACAAATAGCAAAAGAGATGGGATTAACGTTAAAAGACGAGAGGCAGATGATTTCTCAAGCTCTTGCTGCTTCAAGAAAGGGAGACATAGAAAAGGCACATTATTGGCTCTCTAAAGCAAGGGACGATTCCTTTTCTAAATTGGAGGACCATATACAGAAAGATATCAAGGAACTCGAGATAAGATTGATGAGCTATGATGGAAGCAAAAAGGACGAATTCGAAGATCGCCTTTTAAATGCAAGGAAGGCCAAAGTGGATGGATCATATAGAAAATCCATGGAAGAGATAAATATTGTAAAGAAAGTACTACAAGAAAAATCCGTACCTTCTTCGAACAAAGAATTCGAAATACTGGAGAACCTTTTACGTAGTGCTAAAGCCATCGGGATCGATTGTAGCGAAAGTGAGACTCTATTATCTGAAGCTAAGACTGAATATGAATTGGGTGATAAACGAAAAAGCGAGATCAAGCTAGCCAAAAGTAGAGATATACTGATCAGGAGTATACCATCCAATATACAGCGTGCTATGAAGGAGGGATTAAATAATCTTGATGAAGCTAAAAAATTCGGTAAAGACATATCTAAACCGGTGACTCATCTTAAACAAGCTAATCTGATGGTAAAACGCAGAGATTATCTCAAGGCTCTTAAACACATAGGTGTATTTTTTAGTTTAATGGATAAGATACTAGAGGAACGTGATGCAAAACAAGAAAAACCAACTAAACAGATGGATCTAGTTAGAACAACTCAACAGAAACCAAAGGAAAAAACTACACACACTATCAAGAAAGTAAATACGGTGCAAAAAGCGGAGAAGAAACTGCCGAGTAAATTAGATAATGCATGTACGTACCTTTTGCTCGAAAAAAAATCTAATGACGCCTTTTCATTATTTAAAAGAACCATGAAAATCGGTTTGAATGGTATTTGCGTGACACGGCAGTATCCCGATAAATTGAAATCAAGATATGGTTTAGAAGAAGTACCGATAATATGGCTTTCTAATATTGATCAAAAAAATGCTTACAAACCCAAAAATTTGGAGAAACTAAGTCTTGAATTGGAGCTTTTCCTTGCCGAAGGAAGCGGCGTTATACTTTTAGAGGGTTTAGAATATCTTATCTCTAACAACGACTTCAGAACCGTTTTCCACCTCATACAATCTTTGAAAGACCTGGTAGCTGTAACTGATTCTATTTTGATACTCTCCGCAAGTCCTCTCACTCTCGAGAAGAACCAAATAGAATTACTCGAGAAAGAAGTTGATGACACATTTAGGTTGTGATGTGTCACTTCACTATCTTTCTAACGAATACCTGGACGATGTCACCGTCGGATAAGTTTAGAGCTTCGGTTTCCACATCGGGGATGTTTATCTTTCCGTTTTCGACTTTAGATTTGAAAATTCCCGTGCTGTATATTCCCTCTTTTATCTTATTAGCCGTTTTATCTTCCAGTTCAGCTATCAATGCCGGAATGTCTTTCTTGTCTATAGATTCTATTATTTCCTTTATCTTCATGCATATCACACTATACATACGGCTTTAACCCTTTAAAAATCTATTTGTAACGTGTCCGACACACCGGAACGTCAATGTCATCTGTCTTTCATGAAAATTCCGACTCTACACTCCATAAACTATATAAACAACCTCAGTATCGACGGCAAAAACGTGATTACAATGAGCAAGAAAAAACAAGATATAATACGGCGGATCGACGAGATCATCGCAGAGATCGAAAGGGCATGATAGAGTTAATACCTTCCTCTTTTAATTATAATGGCAAGTAACCATACACCTATTAAAACTGAAACTATGAATATGTAGGGACCAAACAACGGCTGTTCCGTAGAAAGAACTATCAAAGCAGATCCGATTATTATTGCCGCAGTGATTATGGTGAAACTTATCCGATTCGATATCAATTCTAAGGTATTTTCCATCTCACGTAAACCTTTATGTTCTATTGATACAGCGAAGTCCCTATCTTCAAAACCTTCGAGTATCTTGTTGAGCTTATGAGGTAGTTCCGTACCGAGTTTATGGTAACCTTGTAAAGTCGATACGAGTTTTTTAGCCTGTGCCTTGGGCCCGTATCTGTTTTGCATTACTTCCTTGATCACCGGTGAAGAGTTTTGGAAAAAACCGAATCCGGGATAAAGTTCGGCACATACGCCTTCTGTTTCTATCAATGCACGCTCCATAAGTATGAAGTTAGGGGGTAAGACGATGTTATGTTTTATAGCGATGTTAATTATCTCCTCGTTGGCTCCCTCTTTGAATAAGACGTTGGATTTCCGCTTGTATAATTCAAGTAGATTTTCAATATCCCATTCAAGCTGTTCTCTGTCAAAATCATCTTTGGTTATACCAATATCCAAGAGTATCTCGGTAACTTCTTTAGTGTCCCCTTTGGCCAATGCCAGGAACATATCGATTATTTTTTCCCTACGGGATGGAGGTAACCAGCCAATAGCTCCGAAATCAAATAAAACGATCTCTTTGGTATCCGTATAGTATATATTGCCGGGAGATGGATCCGCATGAAAGATCCCGTGTACCAAAAATTGCCTTAACATACATTGAGCGAATTTTGTTGCAAGATCCTTTTTCGTCTCATCCGGAACATTTCTGTCCATGGCATGTCTAAGACTTTTTCCCTCGATATGTTCTAAGATCAATATTTTAGTGGTCACATAATCCCAATATACCTTTGGTACGATCACATCCGGATCGTCGGCAAAGGCATCGTAAAACCGTTGAGCGTTACGGGCTTCGATGGTGTAATCCAACTCCTTTTTTAACATTTTTCTGAACTCTTCCACCGTCTCACTTGGATTATACATTTCACTCTCGGGGATCAGATCTTCGATCAAAGTTGCGATACGACCTATAAGCTCCATATCTGCAGCTACTCTTGCTCTGATGTCGGGTCTCTGAACCTTTACCACGACTTCCTCTCCCGTTTTCAAGCGCGCTTCGTGAACTTGACCGATCGAAGCTGCTGCCAGAGGTGTGTTATAGAATTCTTCAAAGATATCATAAAGTTTGCAACCGAGTTCTTCTTCTATTATCTCTCTGGATTTTTTCGATGAAAAGGTGGTAGCTTCTTCATACAACTTTCGAAGTTCATCAGCAAATTCAATGGGTACCAGGTCAGGTCTTAATGATAGAAATTGGCCTAACTTGATGAAGGTGGGTCCCAGATCTTCCAAAAGAAAGCGTAGTTCTTCAACATCCACATCTTTTGTTCTCCTTTCTATACTGTCTTCCATCCTCTTTCTGGAGACGAAGCTCATCAGTCCGATCTCTCTGACAAAATCAACGAGACCGTGTTTCAGAAGAATTTTTGTGATCTCCCTTATCCTCTCTATCCTACCGATTTTTTTCATTTCATTATATAGTACGCTTTCTTACCTTTTATATTTTTCACCTTTTTTTAGAGGAAAAGTATTTATAGCAAACCTTCATGCACCGCACACAGAAGTGAACCGAAGGGGTTTTTATTTTCTCCTCCTCAAATTTATTACCCCCTTCGGTCACTTACTCTTTCACTCTAAAATTTTATATACGTTATGGTAATAACTGAACGGGTGAGACGATGAATACACCTGAACCCTTCAAAATAAAGATGGTTGAGCGATTGAATGTTCTTACCAAAGTCGAGCGGAAGAAGAAGTTGACCGATAAAGGATATAACGTATTTAAACTAAGATCTCGGGATGTATTTATAGATCTACTCACAGATTCCGGAACTACGGCGATGAGTGACGAACAGTGGGGTGCTATGTTCGAAACGGAACAGGCCTATGCCGGGAGTAATTCATACTACAAAGTTAAAGAGGCTGTGTCTGACATCTTCGGTTTTGATAAATTCGTTATGGTACATCAGGGACGAGCTGCAGAAAACATCCTTTTTTCTCAACTCGTTTCGGAAGGTGATTTTGTTCCGAACAATATGCATTTCGATACGACCAAGGGGAACGTATTACACAAAGGCGGCACTCCGGTCGACCTTGTTATCGACGATGCTTACAATACCGGAAAAGAGGTTGATTTTAAAGGTAATATGGATATCGATAAGCTGCGAAAATTTATCGATGAAAAAGGCAGCGAAAAGATCCCTGTGATCATGTTGACGGTCACGAACAATACTGCAGGCGGACAACCGGTATCCATGGAGAACATTAGAAAGGTAAAAGAAATAGCAAAAGAACACAAAATACCATTTTTCTTAGATGCCTGTCGGTTCGCAGAAAATGCTTACTTTATCAAAAAGAGAGAAAGGGGGTATATGGATACATCTATATCTGAAATCGTCAAGGAGATGTTTTCGTATGCAGAAGGTTTTACTTTTTCCGCCAAGAAGGATGGTATGTCCAACATAGGCGGTATGATCGGCCTTAGGGATGAGAAACTGCATCAGCGGTGTACCGAGTTGGGGATCATCATAGAAGGATATCCTACCTACGGAGGGATGGCCTGTCGAGAGTTAGCGGCCATTGCAAAGGGACTCTACGAGTCAACAAGGGTTGAGTATCTCGAATATAGGATCGGGCAGGTGGAGTATCTCGCGGGACTCTTACGTGAAGCCGGAGTTCCACTGGTAGAACCCCCGGGCGGTCACGCGGTGTTCATAGATGCAAGACGATTTTTACCACATATTCCTCCCGAACAATTCCCCGCCCAGGCTCTTACGGCGGAACTGTATATCGATTTCGGTGTACGCGGTGTTGAGTTGGGAACATGCGCCTTCGGAGAGACCGATGAAAACGGAAATGTAATTCCTGCACCTTTTGACAATATGCGATTAGCTATTCCCCGTAGAGTATATACATTGAATCATCTGAAGTACGTCGCAGAATCGGTTATCGCCCTTTATGAGCGGAGAGACGATATCTCCGGTTTGGAGAGAACATACTCTCCGGAAATATTGGGTCATTTTATGTCGGAATTTAAACCAGTTTGAGAGGTGCACCAAATCATATATATAACTCGAAGCTGTATATGGTATTCGAGGCATTTAAATGTATCAAAAGAAACTCACGATCTGTATATCCATATTGGTGATGTTTAGCTGTATAGTCCCCTTAATAGCATCGGGACAACAGGAACTAACACCACCTAGGAATTTGAACGCCGAAGGTTTCGATGGTTATATAGACCTGGATTGGCGCCCTCCGGCCGTCGGAAGCGACAGGGTGGATAGCTACAATATATATCGAAGTCTCAGTTCCGGTAATCAGGAATATTATACCAGTGTTGATAGGTATACTCAATCGTTTAGAGATGAAGATGTTATCAATGGTAGAACCTATCACTATTGGGTGACGGCCGGATACGATACGACACGGGAGACCGACTTTTCCAACGAGGCAAGCGCTACACCGCTGGGAGCTACAATGCCCACGGAACCCAGGGAATTGGATGCCTACCCGGGAGATGCCTTTGTGGAATTAGAATGGAAACGCCCGGAAGACGATGGTAATTCTGCCATAAAGAATTACATCATTTACAGAGGGACTACAACAGGGAATATGCAGGAAACTTACACCATCGGTACAGTCACGGAATTCACGGACACCGATGTTACGAACGGTATAGAATATTATTATGGTGTAGTAGCCAGAAACGATGTGGGAGATAGTGACATGTCTAATATCGAATCCGCTATGCCCATGGAAGGTATTTCTACTCCAAGCTCACCTAGGAACTTGAAGGTTCTTTCCGGAAACAGTTTTGTTGAACTATACTGGGATCCGCCACAGGACGACGGTGGCTCGGCGATCCAGAATTACAAGATAGAGAGAACCGACGGGATGCAAAGGGTCTTCACCACGGGAGACGATACCACATTTTATCATGACGAAACAGTGACCAATGGAATATCATATGTTTATCGTGTAAGTGCTATCAACGCCGCAGGTGAAGGTCTTATCTCCGGAGAGGCAACTGCGACACCTACATCGATAGATATTCCTCCATCGGTAGGCGACCTTCAGGCTGAGGCACATTCGAACCGGATCGAACTAACTTGGTCCGCCCTTGAAACCGATCTGGAGATAACATCTTACAACGTGTACCGTGGTCCTAACGCCAACGATTTGATTTATCTAACGAATACGGAGAATACGGAATTAACAGATACTGATGTAGAATCGGAAACTACATATTATTACATGGTCAGAGCTGTATCGGAAGATGATAAGTTAGGTTTAGAATCGAACATAGATACCGCCACCATATACGAAGCACAACCTCCGGCCGAGGAAACGGAAAACGGTTCCGGCTTGTTCATATTCGGCATAATCGGTCTTTTGATTATCTTGGTAGTAGTGATAATAGCTTTAGTGTTACTGTTGAAGAAAAAACAACAGCCGAAGGAACCGACGAACCAGCCTAAATATCGGCAAGTCAAAGATGAGCGATCACCTCCGACGACGGAAAAACAATCTAGTCAATCATACGACGAGTGGTAAAACCCCTTTCCTTTTTTACAATATTTTCGGTTCTATGATGATATCGGTTTTAAGGCTTCTGGATATCAAACAATTATCCTTGGCTAGTTCCAGGGCTCTGAGTGTTTTCTTATCGGGACAATCGATCTTGATACTTGGGTATATGTATACTTTAGTGAAAACTTTGCCTTCCTCGCCATCTTCGATGATTCCTTTTGCGGTCAGAGAAAAATCATCGACTTCTAATCTCATCTTATCGCATATCTCTTTGACAGTGATAGAATAACACATGGCCAAAGAAGCAACAAAGGCATCCTCCGGGTTCAAGGTACCGTCTTTTCCACCAAACTCCGAAGGCTTGTCGAATGTAGACGTGAATCCTTTTTCGGTAGAGATAGTTCCGTGATATTCGTCCTCTGGAGTCCATCGAATTTTAGAAGTATACTGATATGTCATGTTTTTAGTATACAAAGAGGGAATAAAAGATTTTACCTGATTATAGTCAATGACTTAACTTTTTGAACCTTAACATGGTCATTGACTAACAGTGGAGCCCGGAACTTAGTTTAAAAAGTTACGTGTTCCGCTATATCTCCGCAAAACTACTTATAACCAGTTATAGATATATAGTTGATGGCAGGACATAAACGAGGTAGACGAAGAGGTAAAAGACGGGTCGGATGGACGCCTTTTGAGACTTCATTCTGTCCCAGGGACGGTGCCGAGATGGAGGTTAGATTACGGGTGGAAGAGGTGGAAACACTACGACTGGTAGACCTGTTAAATCTAACTCAAGAAGAAGCCGCAGCAGAGATGGGGGTTTCCCGTAAAACATTCTGGAACGACTTGAAATCGGCTAGAAAAAAGGTGGCCGAAGCCCTTACACAGGGTAAAAGAATAAAGATAGAGGGCGGCAGTTATACCCTCAAGTGATCATCCGTAGATATATTCTACCGCAGATAGCACACTTTTTCGTACGTTCTCAGGAGTAAATTCTTCCAGATGTCCGGGTACCTTTGCTATATGTATGCCCTGTTCTTCGAGATATTTCATCGCCGGTATAACCTTGTCTTTGAATTCCTTCAATCTAGAGCGTATCTTATCCTCGGTATCGTCGGATCGTAGGATGACATCCACACCGCATAACTCACACTTTCCATCCGGAGGTGGTGCGTAAATAAGATGATATACCTTTCCGCATTCGGGACATATTCTCCGGTTTACTGTCCGTTCAACGATCATATCGTCTTCATTTTCGACCCACAGAATGAAATCTACCTTCGAGTTCTTATCTTCGAGTAATTCCATAAGGAATTTTGCCTGGTCAACGGTCCTTGGATATCCGTCCAGTACCTGGTTACGATGATCCTTACGTTTGAAAAAGGCCTTGAAGAGTTGGTTAGTTATAAAATCGGGAACGAACAATCCCTTATCGACGAAGTACTTTGCCTTCATACCCAGGATGATATCCGGATCGTCTGTTCCTAGCTCCTCAGCGATCTCTTCATCAGGGATGAATGATTCTCCATCCCAGAATTTATCCAAGTCTCCATCATATCCGAATTCGTTGAATTTACCAAGGTAAGAACGGAAGATGTTACCAGTGGATAACTGCTCAAGTTCGAATTCCTCAACAAGAACGTCGATCCTGGGCTGCTTTCCGGCGCCGCTCTTGCCGGTCACAATGATGTTCGTTACTTTCTCAGGTATATTGTCGTACATTGTAATCAAAAGTGGTAACGATGGGATGTATATAAGAGTGTGCCAACGAATATTTAGGCCGGCCGAAACCTTTATTAGTGATATAACTTTTATAGCCCTATATGAACAGAGAAACCCGCGAGGAATATCTCGAGACCATCTACAAGATCTCAGGTGGTTCAACGGAAAAAACAGTCAAAACAGGCGAGATATCTAAAGAGATGAATTTAGCCCCGCCTTCTGTTACTGAGATATTACCGCTTTTAGAAGAGGAGGGGTTTCTCGTTTACAAACCGTATTACGGAGTTAAACTTACTTCAAAGGGACTGGACATGGGCATGCACATCGTACGCACCCATCGTGTTCTGGAAGTGTTCCTTGACGAGTATTTTGATCTCGATGTAGAAGATATGCATGACAAAGCGTGTCAGATGGAACATATCTTCGATAAGGAAATGATAGATGAGATGTGCAAACGGTTGGGCGCACCGACTAGATGTCCTCATGGCAATGATATCCCTGTTTGCGATAATGAAAAATGTCCTATAGAGGAGGGTGTAGAATGATACCTTACTGGCTTCTAGTAACACTTATCGGCCTGGCAGCCGGTGTTTTAGGTACGCTTAGCGGCGGAATAGCTGTGATCATAGTGAAAAAAATAAAAAACAAGTTGTTGAGCTTACTTCTGGGTGTATCTGCAGGGATAATGGCGGCCATAAGTTTTCTAGACTTAATACCGGAAGCCATCCAAGAAGGAACCATATACACTGCTATGATAGGCATATTACTAGGTATGGCGATAATCGGTATTCTCGATTTGAAATTCCCACACAGGCACTTTTCCATGACAAAGGATGGATGTGGAAAGTACAATAAACATCTGAAAACAGGTATACTACTCAGTATAGGTATCGCTCTGCATAATCTCCCGGAGGGTGTAGCAATCGGCGCTAGCTTCATGGTTACTTTCCAAATAGGTTTACTATTGTCGATCTTGATAGCGATACACAATATCCCGGAAGGGATGGCTGTAGCCGCTGCCATGTGCGTAGGCGGTGTAAGATCTAAAAAAGTTCTACTGATAACAGCACTAGCCGGTGTGCATATGGGAATAGGGGCGTTCATCGGTGTTGCCTTAGGAGGAGTATCTCCTTGGGCACTATCTGTAAGTTTAGGATTCGCCGCCGGAGCCATGCTATACATAGTATTCGATGAACTCATTCCCGATGCACATCGAAAGGCCGAAGGTCATTCCGCAATAATGGGCATATTAGCAGGTATATTGATAGGTATATTCTTCATCGAATTACTGCACTAAAATGAAAAGATTGGAAATATTTTAATACAAATACCGATTTCAACCCAATAGTGATTAAAAATGGAAATAGCTGGCTACGGATTGGATGAAAATTTACCATATCTCGGGTTCAGTATATGGAATATAATACTCTTTGCGGTAACCCTATTTGTGGGTACAATACTTGTAAAGATGGTATCGAGAACCATTAAGAAGACTATGGTTAGAGCGAAAATGAAGAAGATCCTAACGGAATTTATCACACGGGGACTAAGAATAGTACTCTATATCTTCGTGATAGGTATCGCATTGTCCTTCATCGGTGTTAATGTTGGCGCAGCACTTGTCAGCGTATCTATCGTACTTGGATTAGTACTCGGGTTTGCCTTGGGAGATACTCTCAGCAATATAGCAGCCGGTGTGATGATAGCCGTTACACGACCGTTCAAAGCCGGCAATTATGTAAATATAAATGACGAAGAAGGGGTCATAAAAACAGTGGGAATCAGTGTTACAGAACTGGACACTCGGGATAATAAACGCATAATCATACCCAATAAACAGGTTTGGGATAACAATATCATAAATTACACACATAACGATACTAGGAGGATCGACCTCGAAACAGGTGTCGGATACGATGACGATCTTGATCTTGCCATTAAGACTTCATTGAAAACTCTTAGAAAACATCCAAAAGTGTTGAAAGACCCTGAGCCTCAAGCCAAGGTTAAATCCATGGACGACTCAGCCGTTACACTGGTGGTTAGACCATGGGTAAAGACGGATGATTACTGGGATGTGTTCTTCGAACTGCAGAAGGCATTGAAAGAGGCTTACGACGAAGCAGGATTGAATATACCCTACCCACAGATGGACGTGCATATGCACAAGTGAAACTGTTTGTAATGTACGGAACGGTGGTAGGTAACCCTGCCACCCGCTTTTTTCTTTTTATATGAGAATACATGGTATGACTGAGATCAAGTTAATAAGAACGCTATGGTGCATTAGTAATACATAGGTAGTATTGTGATAACATGCCAAGAGGAGACGGATCAGGACCAGACTGCTTTGGCCCCATGACTGGAAGAGCACTAGGTTACTGTGCAGGACATTCTAGTCCCGGGTTCACCAAAGGTAGAGGTATGGGTCGTGGATATGGAAGAGGATTCGGACGAGGTTCCCGTGGTGCAAGATTCCGGGGACGCTCAGTTCCAATACGTCCGATGGTATATGATGATCCATACTATGAACCACGATACGAATATTCCCAAGAAGAAGAAATAGAAGATCTAAAGCGTTATGCCGAGGATCTAAAAAAGGAACTGGAGAATATCGAGTCAAGGGTCAAAGAGCTATCTGAAAAAGAATAGATAAAACCCCTTTCCCTTTTTTATTTCTATACTGACACTTTGCGTAATCATTAAATATATCAGGTTAGTGTATCTGATGGTCAAAGAGAGTGCAGCTTCGATGAAATCGCAAGAATTCGTTCCACTCATTCTTGTCCTAGCGTGGAAAAACTTTGTTTTTCCACTAAGTCGCAAATTGTTCTCACAATTTGTCCTAAATCGGAATCAAAGATTCCAAATGGTCGCAAATATTCGTAAACTCATATTTGTCCTCCCGGGGAACATAGTTCCCCGCAGTCGCAAAAGTTCGTTACACTCATTCTTGTCCTAGCGTGGAAAAACTTTGTTTTTCCACTAAGTCGCAAAATGTTTCACATTTTGCTCCCGTAGTGTAGTCCGGCCAATCATTTCGGCCTCTCGAGCCGAGGACTCGGGTTCAAATCCCGGCGGGAGCATTAAAATCCCTTTTAATGCGACCTAGTGGGAAAATCCTGTTCAATTTTTGCAACGCGGGAGCATTTTTTTTTCGTTTTAAAAAATGCGAGCTAGGGTTTTGAACCTTGGTTCGTGAGCAAAGCTTTGCTTTGCGAGC
>SKVC01000019.1 GCA_007129655.1 Thermoplasmata archaeon | reverse complement strand
TCTTCTTCCTCATCTCCATCCTCGAAGATAGCCCCACAATTTGGGCATTTAAGTGCATCTTCGCTCACATATTCATCACATATGGGACATTCGAATATCAATAAATCTTCCTCTTCGACGACCTCTGCATCATATTCATCTTCGGAACCTAGGTCTTTGATCTTATTGAATAATTCCTCCTCATCGATATCTTCGTCCATGATATCTTCGTCCATGATATCTTCGTCCGTGATATCTTCGTCGATGATCTCTTCAACTTTATCATCGCTTTCTTCAGTTACATCTAACTCCGAGTCGAAGAGTGATACCTCTACACCGCAAACAGGACACGTCTTAGATTCCTCTGGAATTTCCGAATCGCATACAGGACAAGTTATGTGTTCTTCTGTCAACATGACCACCTTTTATGTAGTTACGATAACGTATTAGTGTATATAGTCTTTTACGTGATATATACTCAAGTCTATCCAAAAGATTTTAAGGTTCGACCAATCATGGATAGCTAATGACCCTGATGGAAGAATGCGAAAGGGGCATCCCTGATACGGTTAAAAGGGCTGCTGAAAAAGAGCCTATTAGTCCGGAAAAATTGGCATATTACGTGGCCAAAGGTCTAGCTGTGATACCCAGCAATCCTATTCATGATCCCGTGCCTACGGCGATAGGCAAGGAGCTGAGAGTTAAGATAAATGTTAATCTCGGGACTTCCCACGATATGCACGATCTGGAAAACGAACTAGAAAAACTTAGGATCGCTGAAAAGTACGGTGCCCATACCGTCATGGATCTGAGCACAGGAGGAGATGTTGACCATATACGACGCACGATAATCAGTGAAACTAGTCTACCGGTTGGAACCGTTCCCATATACCAGTGCGGACTCATCAAAGCAAGAGAGGGCGCCGTTGTTGACATGACTTCAGACGACATATTCAACAGCATACGCCAGCACGCAAAAGATGGTGTGGATTTCGTCACAGTGCACTGCGGTGTCACAAAAAAAGCCGTTGACTCACTGAAGGAGAGCGGTAGATTGACAGATGTGGTAAGCCGCGGAGGCTCCTTCTTGACCGCATGGATACTTCATCGGGGTGAAGAAAATCCCTTGTACGCAGAATTCGATTATCTACTGGAGATCGCCAGGGAATACGAACTCACATTGAGTCTCGGCGACGGTTTCAGACCCGGATCGATAGCAGATGCAACGGATAGACCACAGATACAGGAATTGATCACTCTGGGCGAACTGGTAAAACGCTCAAGAGAAGCAAAGGTCCAGGCCATGGTTGAAGGCCCGGGACATGTACCCTTGGACCAGATAGAAGCCAACGTAAAGATACAGAAGGAACTATGCGATGATGCACCATTCTACGTACTGGGACCCCTTGTCACAGATTTTGCTCCCGGATACGATCATATTGTGGGTGCCATCGGAGGTGCCTTGGCGGCCTACAAGGGAGCGGATTTTCTATGTTACGTCACCCCGGCCGAACATCTAGGTCTTCCTGATGTAGATGATGTAAGAGAGGGAACCATAGCTTCTCGAATAGCAGCACATGCTGCGGACTTAGCCAGAGGTCTGGATACGGACATAGATGCAGAGGTATCAAAAGCTCGTAAGGAACTGGACTGGGAGAAGATGTTCGACAAGGTAGTAGACCCGGACAAAGCTAAACGATACCGGTCAGAGAAAAATCTGACCGACGAAGATGCTTGTTCCATGTGCGGTGATGTATGCGCCATCAAGATGGTCAAAAAGTACCTGGAAAAGTAGTAACAATGGATCTATATATCTATGATTACGAAGAGTGTGACCCGAAGAAATGCACAGCACGTCGTTTAATAAAAAAACGATCTGCAAAAAAACTACGTCGTTCAAGCGAACTAGGGAAAGCAGGAATTCTATTAACACCGACAGCAAAGATCGCTTTGTCCCCAGCTGACCGGGAGACGGCAGCAAAGGGCGGATTACGGGCAGTAGATTGTACATGGACCGAGGCTGATGAAAGACTTAAATATTACAAAAATGGCAGGGCACTACCTTATCTGGTAGCTGCAAACCCTGTTAACTACGGTAGACCAATGAAGCTGACCACGGCAGAGGCCCTGGCAGCGGCTTTATTCATCTTAGGGGAAGAAGAGCAGGCTGAAAAGATAATGTCTGAGTTCAAATGGGGTATACATTTTATCGAGCTGAACAGAGAGCCGCTGGAAAGATATGGTCAAGCGGCTAATAGTACTGAAGTAGTAAACATACAGAAGGATTATCTCTGAGGTATCATATTAGGGATACCCTCTTCTATGGGATAAGTGATATCACATTTACCGCATTCAAGGGTACCTTCTTCGATCTCATCTTCTTCCTGTATAACATTCAACTCTAATTCTCCCTTGCATTTCGGACATCGGAGTATTTCCATAAGGCTACGTTTCATGTATAGGGTTATTTACTGGGAATTGATAAAAGTTTCTATTCAAGGCTTTATGATGACTTTTAGAGAATCTTCACCCTGAGCGGTCAATTGGAATCCTTTTTGTATCTCTTCCAAGGGTAAACGATGGGTTATCATATCGTTTACAGTAACTTCACCGTCGGAGATCAACCGTATAGCTTCTTTTATATCTCCGTCACAGGCGGCATAAGAAGTGGTGATAGATACTTCGTTTTTCCATATGTCCCATACCGGTAAAGACAATCGTTCATCCGGTTTTAGAGGTGCAAACAGAAGGATATTTCCGCCTCTATCAACGACTTCAAGGGCCTGTTCCATGGCAGACACAACTCCGGCGCACACTATGATCCTATCGACCAGATGTCCGTCGTTAATCTCTCTGATCCTATCCTGAGTTACATCTTCAGCTTTAAGCACGGCTTCAGCGCCAAATTTCTTCGCGGCTTCCAGTCGATGATCTGAGATATCCGTAGCGATCACTCTACTAACACCTTTGGACAATGCTAGTTTAATGTGGAGCGATCCGGATAATCCACTACCGATCACCATAACGGTGTGCTCCGGTTTAATATCTAAGAAACGCTGACCTCTGATAACACAGGCTAAAGGCTCGATGAATACTCCTTCGTCGTACGTCATGTTATCCGGTAAATGATAAACGCCTTTTTCAACGTTGATAGCCGGTACACGAAGGTACTCGGCAAATCCACCGGGATCGAAGTTCGTACTCCGCAGTGTATCGCAAACCGACGTGTGTCCTGACTCACAGTATTTACAGTCTTCACAGGGAACGTGGTGGGAAACGAACACTCTTTCACCTACTTTGTAATCATCAACTTCGTTTCCCACTTCTGCTATCTCGCCGGCGATCTCGTGACCAAGTATACGTGGAGCTTTTTTGATACGATACCACTCCATGACATCGCTGCCGCATATGCCGCTGGCGTGTACCTTAACCAGTAATTCATCAGCCCCTATATCAGGGACGGGCATCTCTTCGACCCGGACATCGCTGTTGCTGTAGTAGGTAGCTACCCGCATGTTCTATTCTTATTTCCACTCTTCGAACATGTCGTTCGCTTCGTCGGCGGTGGCATCTTCGTGGATTATCGCTCTGAGTGCCCGGATCATCGGCACAGGATGCTCGTTCTTCCAGACATTTCTACCGAGATTCACACCAGCAGCACCCTTGCTGATACCGTCGTAAACGAAATCGAATACTTCTTTGTCAGAACCAACCTTCGGTCCCCCTGCCATCACAACGGGAACCGGACATCCTTCGACTACCTTGTCGAAATTCTCACACCAGTATGTTTTTACCACTCTAGCCCCGAGTTCGGCGGCTATACGGGATGCGAGTCCGAGGTATCTGGCATCGCGCTTTTTCAGCTCTTTGCCAACGGCGGTAACGGCCATAACTGGTATGCCGTAGCTCTCGCATTCATCTACCAGCCATGCCAGGCTCTCGATAGTCTGCGTTTCGTATTCACTACCAACGAATATCGAGATACCTACTGCTGAAGCGTTCAGCCGTATTATCTCTTCGATGGATGTGGTAAGTACTTCATTAGCCAGGTCTTCACCGATCACGCTCGGTCCTCCGGAAACCCGCAGTATTATGGGCTTTGTGTTGTCCGCCGGTATGCAGTTCCTTAGTGCGCCTCTGGTAACAAAAAGAGCATCCGCATATTCCATCAGCGGCTCAACGGTCTTCCCTGGTTTCTCTAATTTAGTAGTAGGCCCCTGGAAGTATCCGTGATCTATCGGTAAGAATAGACAGCGTCCGTCTTTTTGTATCAACTGTGACATTCGATTTTTCATTCCCCAGTCCATGTTATCACTTCATATATTTTACAAGAAAGAGAAAACAAGTTAGTTATATATAATTTGTCGACGGAAGAGCCCTTAAAGAGAAGATCAATCTTCCATCTCTTCGATTATATCTTGATAATGTTTTGATGGATTTTTTTCGTATAATTTGGTATAGAACTCTAAGGCATCTTTTTTGTACTTATCATCACCGGACATTTGGTATAATTCATAGAGTAATTTAGCCTTCTCTGGGTCTGTGAGTTCGTCATCTAACATCCCATCTAAGATGTCTATGCCTCTGTTTTTATCGGTTTCGGATATTAGCTTGGCTTCCAATAAATGCGCAAGGAATAGTGTTTCTGACATGTTGATCCTTTCGGCTAAGGCAATGGCTTCATCGTTCAATTTCTTTGCCTCCTGAATTAAATTCTGTTTAAAGCATAGGTCCGCTTTATCCGATAAAAAATAGCTGAGAACGTCTTTGATATCATGTTCGCGTCCGATGGCAATGGTTTCGTCGTACAGTTCCTCAGCCTTCTCATACTCCCCCATCAACTTGTACAGATTTCCCATGTTTCCTACGGTGATCGAATAACCTTTTTTGTCCCCCACTTCTTTGGAGATCTTCATGTCTTTTTCAAAATATTCCAAAGCCCTTTCGTATTCACCCTTTTCCTTGTAAAGTTCTCCTATATTATTGGCTACGTAACCTGCACTTCTTCTATCCCCCATCTTTTCGGCCAAGTTTAATTTTTTCGTGTAGTACTCCAAACCCTTTGAGTAATCTCCCTGTTCCGCATAGGATATGCCAAGTTTCCCCAAAGCATTTTGCTCCATCAATTTGTCTCCGGTTTTCTTTGCTATTTCGAGTACCCGATGACACATGTCCATGCACTTATCGTACTCTTGAAGTCTTACGTAAATACTGGCCATATTCACCCTAGTGTAGCCTATCTCCAACAGGTCTTCTTCCTCTTCTTCGATCTTCAATTTTTTATTGTAAAATTCCAAGGACTCGTCCAATTCTCCTCTTCCGTAATGGGTGCTCCCCATGTTTCCGTAGAGTTGACTCATCAAATTGCTGTCGTGCAATCTTATTGCGATCTTCTGCATCTCTGTTAAGAATTCCATCGCCTTGTCGTATTCACTTATGCTGTTGTAAACTGAACCTATATTACCCAGTGATTCACAATATTTATTTTTATCTCCAAGTTCTTTGTACAAAGACGAGCTATCTTTGCAGAGCTTCAAAGATTCGTCGTATCTAGCTTCACGTAACCTTAGATTCCCCAATTTTACTTTGCAATCGGCTATCAGCTTCTTATCGCCGAGATCCTCTGAGATATCTATAGACTTAGAGTAAGCATCTCCGGCACTTTCCCATTCCCCTATGGTTTTCAGACAATCTCCTTTTTTATGTAGATAGTGTATCGTTTTTTTCTCCGTATCTTCCAAGGTATCAAGTTTTGGTATGATCTCCAAAAGCCTGTTATAAAACTCTATAGCTTGCTTGTTTGCATAGGAATCTTTTGCAATCTTAGCAGCTTGTTCGTAATATTCGTAGGCCTTGTCATAAACACCCCCTTTATCCCAATGTTTAGCCAACTCGAATATCAAGTCTTGCCTTCCTTCATCTTTGATACTTTCGTAAGCTTCAGCTATCATCTTATGAAATTCTTCTCTTAATTCTTCGATTATCCCATTGTACAATACTTCTCGTATCTTTCTGTGGTCGAATCGGTACTTGAGATTTATGGCATGTATCAAATTATGGTTTCGTTCTATAACGTTCAAATTCTTAAGCAGGCTTACCCTGTTGATATCCATGATATTACCGATCACCCCACTTTCAAATTCCTCACCTACCACGCTGGCACATTCTAGTAGTTCCCTATGTTCGAGTATTAACCGATCCACTCTTCTAGAAACGATATCGTAGACCTTGGATGGTATGTTGATATCCTCCAAGTTTTGATTTACTTCCCAATTGCCATCGACTCTTTTCAAATGTCTTTCCTCTATCAACATTTTGATAACTTCCAGTGTAAAGAAAGGGTTACCCTCGCTTTCTGTGTATATATTGTTGATGAATTCTTCTTTGAGTTCTACATCTTCCAGGATGTTCTTGATCAGTGTTTCAATCGCTGGAGAATCCAGTCTTCCCACCGGTATCTCATGTAGCAGTGATTCTCTACTCATATTTTGCATCAGGGTTTTTAATGGATGTATGCCTTCTTCGGATTGGATAACATCCTCGGGACGATATGTACCCAAAATCAGGATCTTATTGTTCCGGGTATTCCTTGAGATGTAATGGAACAGTTTTAAGGATGAATTATCCGCCCAGTGCATGTCATCTAAAAAGATTATCAAAGGCTTCTCAGATGATATCCTTCTGAGACCTAAAAGGACGTTTTCGAAAAGATTTTCCTGCTTGATTTTTGGGTTATCAACGAGATGAACACCGCTGTATTTTTTTGAATCGATGAACCATCTTATCTTGGGTGCAACTTCCATCGCGGCATTTTCACTTCCATCCCAATCCTTTAACTCCTTGCCTATCTCTTTGAGAACACTTTTCATATCTTCTATCAATAATTCGCTACTTTCCCCCTCTATGATAGTAGCTAGTGATAAATTTCCATCGGTCTGAATGATGATGCTGTGTTTCCCATAGGAAAGTGTGTTCAATCCCCCGGTCTGTTTATTTCCCATCATGGACAGGGAATCCGTAACAAAGTTCCCTACGGCTGAAAGCATGGAAGCGAATATATCCGGGTCCAATCCGCTCATATCCCTCTCGGCTTCGGTTATCATCAATCCCGAATCATCCATCAGGTAAGCAGATATCACTTTTGGAGGTGGACTCTCAGAGATCAAATGAGATAATCCTACTTCCCGAAAACCTTCGTTGAAAGGCATCAACGGTTCGAAGGCATCGGCCAGGCACCAGCCCTTTATGACTGTGACATCTTCTTGAGCTTTTTGGATCAGCTCATTGACAAGCCGTGTTTTACCTATACCCGCCTCACCGGAGATAAAAACCGTATGCCCTGTTCCTCCCTTTATCTCCTCCCATAAGGACTGCAAATCATCGAATTCTTTTTCCCTGCCGATCAGTGTAGGTGAAAAAGATACTTCGTGGATTTTATCATCCATATCATACAATTCCATGGAAGGTATTAAGTTTTTACTGAGTTGCAGGATTTGACATATTCATGAAAACACGAAAAGTTCTTATACGATTATGTATTATACATAAATGTGTAATGCGTAAAGGTGTATTAGATGCAAGATAATCCATTCGAATACAGACTCCTAGCCAAAGGAGATAGATTCGTAGATAGAGAATCAGAGCTAGATACCATAATTAAAACTGTCAAAAGCGGTCAAAATATCACCATCTATTCTCCCCGGAGGTATGGTAAATCCAGTCTAATATTGAAATCATTCGAACGGCTAAAAGAGGACAGGGCAGTTGTTTACATAGATTTCAATAGAATAAACGATATATCTGAACTGGCAGATAGTATAGTTAGCGATGTTGTAAAAAATACATTCTCTTCGTTCGAAAAAGGTTTTTCATTGATAAAGGATACTCTTACATCTTTAAGACCCACATTCACTCCCTTAGATGATGGGCATGTAAAGATATCATTGAAGATAGTTGAAACGGAGAAAGATCTGGAGAAGGCATTAAGTTTCCCTCAAACTTTAGCTGAAAAAAAGGATATCCGGATCGTGATCGCCATGCATGAATTTCAACGTATCAGTACTTTGAACGGTGGTAGATTGGAGCGTTTGTTTCGAAGTGTGATACAGGAACAAGATCGTGTTACGTATATATTCAGCGGTTCTCAAGTAAACATGTTAAAAGAGATATTTGAAGAAGGCGACAGGCCTTTTTTCAAATCCACAAAGATCATGAAACTCGGTCGGATCCCAAAAAAACCGTTTATAGAGTATATCATCAAAAACTTTGAAAATAACGGTGTCAAGGTTGATCGTGATATCATAGACGAAATATTACGTTTGACGGATGGACACCCTATGAGGACAAAAGAACTTTGTTTTGAACTATGGAATCAAGAGATGTCAAAATATCCCTCTCACTCTCTTGAAGAAGTATTACATATTTTGATAGATAACGATATGTATCTGGAGCAAACATGGAACATGATAAAGAGTTCGGTTCACAGAAGGGCACTGGAGGCTATTGCATACGATGAAAAGCCATATTCCTATGAGACCATACAAAAGTATGGATTAAAAGGCAATTCTCATGTTCAAAGAGCACTGAAGACTCTAGAACGCCAGGGGATATTGTACGAAAATGAGATAGTCGATCCCTTCTTTAGAGAATGGATAAAGAGAAAAACCGGTTCACATTAAAAGATAGCTTTAGTCATCCTCTGATGAAAGAGGAACTATCCGTATGGTGATCTCCATACCATCTATTTCCCAGTCCTTTTCGTAGCCATCCTCAGTACTTCCTTTTTGCAACGCTTTCGACAGAGTTTCCTTCTTGATGTAGTCCTTTCCGTATTCAACAGCATCCTCAAGCTCTGCATGACCGGTGTAGTATGTTTCTATGTTCTGTGTATATCCGAGGTCGAGCTCCTTCCGCATGGTTTGGATCCTCCGGACGATGTCCCTGGCCAAACCTTCGTTGCGCAGTTCTTCGTCTATGTGGATATTGACGTATACTTTCATTCCGGTGCCGGTGCTGAGAGTGTAATCCTCCTTAACCACTTCTTCGAATTCAGCATCTTCCGGTAGGATCGTGAATCCGTCGAGTTCGACTTCACCGTTCTCGTTCAATGCAGCCTTCAGTTCTTCAGCATCTGCATTTTCGATTATACCTGCCACTTTACCGGCTTCTCCTTTGAATCTTGGGCCCAAAGAAGCAAAGTTCGGTTTAACAGTCAACTCTACGAATCCAGAATCGCTTTCTTCTACATGGATATCCCGAACGTTCAATTCGTCCTTCAATAGTTCTTTTAATCGTACAACAGCTTCTCGCTGTTCTTTATCTTCCGTAACCACGATAACTTCACTAAGAGGCTGTCTTAGTTTAACGTCTTTTTGTTGTCTGGCGTTTCGTCCCAATTCAGCGACTTTGATGACAGAGTCCATGTGAGCCTCGAGTTCCGGATCTAGCTGCTGTTCGTTAACCGTTGGGTACTCCATCAGATGTACCGATTCAGGCTCTTTCCGTACTGGCAAAAATATATTCTGATATATCCTCTCGGTGATGAATGGAACAAAGGGAGCCATCGATCTGGTTAGTGTTTCCAAACATTCGTACAGTGTATTGTATGCACCGGCTTTCTCTTCGGAAGAGCCTTCCCAGAATCTTCTTCTACTAACGCGAAGATACCAGTTACTGAGGATCTCGATAAAATCTTCCATGGCCCTTGCGGAACGGTGTATTTCAAGAGAATCGAGGCCATCTCGAACTTCGGATATCAGCGTATTCTTCTTTGATAGCAACCATCTGTCGATGTCGTTTGTGGGTTTGTATTCACCGGGCTCGAAGTCGTCAAGGTTTGCGTTGCTGGTGAAGAATGATATCACATTGGTCAAAGTGTTGAGCGTCTTGTTTATCTTTTCTCTTGTCAACTCTTCGCTGAACCGAGTGGACTTCCATACCGGTGATGAAAGAAAATACAGTCTAGTCGCATCGGCGCCGATATCTTCCATGATCTGGGTAGGGTTAACTGCGTTACCCTTACTTTTGCTCATCTTTTCGCCGTCTTCGTCTAAAATAAGGCCTAATGTCAAACATTTCATGTATGCCGGCTTGTCGAATAATAAAGAACTGATCGACAATAGACTGTAGAACCAACCCCGTGTTTGATCAAGTGCTTCTGTGATGAAGCTTACGGGAAAAGCTTCGTTGAATTTGTCTTCGTTTTCAAAGGGATAGTGAAACTGTGCAAAGGGTGCGCTGCCGCTATCGTACCAGCAGTCGATCACGTATTCCACTCTTTTCATGGTACCGGAACAATCCGGACATTTGAGTTCAACACGGTCGACCCAGGGTCGATGAAGCTCGAAGTCTTCTTCTAAAGGTTCCGTGGCCATACTTTCTAGCTCTTCTTTACTGCCGATACAGATCTCATGGCCTTCTTCACAGGTCCAAACCGGTAACGGGGTACCCCAGAATCGGTTTCTGCTCAGTGCCCAGTCCTTCAATTCGTCCAGGAAATTACCGAATCTACCGTGTTTCAGATGTTCAGGCTTCCAGAATATCTGTTCGTTGTTGGCGATCAGCTTTTCTTTTACCCGGGAAGTACGTATGAACCAGCTCTCCAGAGCATAATACAATAATGGTGAATCGCATCTCCAGCAGAATGGATATGTGTGAGTTGTGGTTGCGGTTTTGATAAGGTCTCCTCTGTCTTCCAGATCCTCCATTATCTGTTCATCCGCATCCTTAACGAATTTACCGGCATAATCAGTGATTTCCGAGCAAAATTTACCGGCTTCGTCTACCGGATTGACCAATTCGACTCCCTCTGCCTCACAGAGTTCGTGATCTTCCTGACCGAATGCCGGAGCGATATGGACTATACCTGTTCCTTCCTCCAAGCTAACAAAATCAGCACTGGTTACATAGTGACTCTTTCCTTCCGGAGCCACGAAGCTGAAAATTGGTTCGTATTCCTTACCTACAAGGTCACTTCCCTTGACAATATTGAGCAATTCGGCATCATCGAAGACCTTTTCAACCAGTTTTTCGGCAAGATAATACTTTTCTCCCCGATAATTCACCAGTGCGTAGTCTATGTCCTCTCCAACGGCTAACATCAGATTGGAGATCAGTGTCCATGGAGTGGTGGTCCATGCAAGGAAATAGGCATCTTCGTCCTTGGCCTTGAATCTGATATATATGGATGGGTCCTCCACCTGTTGGTAGCCTTGAGCCACCTCGTGGCTGGATAATGGCGTGCCGCATCTCGGACAGTATGGAACTACATAGTGCCCCTTCTCCAGCAGACCGTTCTTCCAATGTTCCTTTAAACTCCACCAGACACTTTCGATATAGTCGTCCTTCATGGTGATGTAGGCATCATCGTAATCGATCCAGAATCCGATGCGCTCGCTCATCTTACGCCAGTCTTTTTCGTAGCGGAAGACACTTTTTTTGCAGAGTGCATTGAATTTTTCCAAACCATATTCCACTATCTCCTCTTTGCTTTCTATACCGAGTTCCTTCTCAACTTCGATCTCAACCGGTAAACCATGGGTATCCCAGCCGGCGATGTTGGGTACTACCTGGTAGCCGTCCATGGTTTTGTAGCGTAGATAAGCGTCCTTTACAACTCTGGTAAGTACATGTCCTATATGTGGAAGGCCGTTCGCCGTAGGTGGTCCTTCTGTAAACCCAAATTTTCTATCGCGGATCCGACTCCTGGATTTTCGTGATATATCCCGTTCTTCCCAATAGCGTATCACCTCTAGCTCCTTTTCGGGAAGGGGCGTTTCCTTGTCCAAGGCCTTAAACTTACCGCTGCTTTCTGTCATCGTTAATTCCTCCAAAAACCACAAAACATTCACTGGGCTGAGGAGAACTCACTCCGGAATGATTATACCTTCGAATGCCCAGTTCATGGTTCAAAAGTGAAGCTATCCGAATATATAAAAGTTACTTAAACCGTATATGGGTGTGTACTGTTGAACATGGGTAGGGTGTATAGAACTTAATCCTTCTCAGACACTACTATACCTTGGATTCTTATACGATCCGCACTCCGTAGAACGCTGTCGATCATCTCTTTTTGCTGCTTGGACCAGACCTTGTTAGGAGTGTTTTTTACCCAATCCGCATATTCCTCTATGTATATTAATCGCTGTTCAAAATTTTTCTTTCTGTCCTCTTCGACTTCATCCATCTTACCCCTCCGGAATATATTCATATTTTGATTTTGGTACGTTTAACTTCTTTAACTGCTCCTTCAAGATATCCATATCCAGTTTTTCTTCGAATATCTCGTACAAATATCTTGCATCTTCTATATCTTTTTGTGACCCCATATATAATTTATAGGCAATCTGTGATTCAATAAAAGCTATGGGCAATAAATTCCGGTTCAACTCCACGGTTATTATATTGTTCAAAACCTCCTTATGCTGGTCGGTATGGGCGAATTTGAACTCTATGTTAGGTATCACATGCTCGTCTTTGGAAAATCTTATGGCTATTTGGTGCTCCAAATATCTTTCATAGGCCTCTATTGGATCTGTAGTATTGTGACAATAGTAGTCATCCAACCTTTCCCACAAAGACAAAAACTTATCCTTGGAGAGCCTTTCTACGATAAGATCGATATCCTCACTCACCCTGCTCCTTCCGAAAAGTATTGTTATATAACCTGAAACGAAAACATGTTTGATCCCCTCTTTCTGCAGTGATCCGGAAAAATCGATAGCCAACTTATCAAGTAGTGTGAGTTCCTTCTCGAAGGATATTTTTCCGTCTCCGTAGCGTATCTCCATTGAAATATGATACACATACGATGGTAAAAAGGTTTAGGTTGTAGTTGCTTGACACTTTCACTTTGTTCACGATAAAGAGAAGTTGTTTTCCAAAAACAGGCAGATATGATGATCTCGGTCATCGATCTAACAGGTGCTGTGATTCAAAGCCGACCATATTTTTTATGAGCCTGCTCGGCAGAAAGAATATCGAACACGTATACCTTTGAATCCTCTTTTTCTATCCTGTAGAATGCCCTATGATCACCGATCCTAAGACGGTACACAACATCATCGGCCCCTTTGATCTCCTTCTTATCTCCTTTCCCTCTACCCGGATATGGGTCCTCCAGTTTTTTTAGGGACTTTTTGATCTGCTCTTCTCTATCCGGGTGTATGTCCTCGAAGAGGTCCGGCAATATAAGAACTTCAAAGTTCATCTAAACTCACAAAATCTTCTTTGCGTTCTTTGACTACTTTACGGCTGTACTCTACCAGTTTATTCCGATTGTGTTCTCTTATCAATTTCTCTATCACGCTGTTGTAGTCGTCATCCATATTTCCGACTTTTTTGAGTTCATCGCGAACCTCTTTCTTTATTTGGATCGTTGTGGTTGACATGATATAGTCAGATATAATCGTAGGTGATACTTATAGTTAACTATAGAAACAGATCCTTTTTGAGAAGTCCTGTATGGATCCAGTCCCGAAGAAAGATCCGATATGGAGGTGAACATAGATCGGAGATGTCACGATGTGAAACCACTTCTACAGGAACATTGGGAAATAAGCAGACAAAAGTTGATCGAAAGTGGATGGATTCCCCTTGAGTTCCACTATAACCCAATTTCACATATCATCTAGATACTTCTCAGCCAGTACCTCGAGTACTCCGCCCTCCCATCCCCGACCCGCTATCATCTCATTCACACCCTTTTTTGATATTATTTTTTCATTTAACAGTTCCATAATAACGGCGACTGAAATCCGCTGGTAGATGCCTTCCCTTATCGCTAGTTCTTCCAGAGCGGAAGCCGCTTGCTATATCTAAAACAACCCCAACGCTTCTTCTTCCATAAAATGCAGCTCGCCGAAAACCACCATGCACTGCAGCCCGCCGCCGAAGTCGTGTTCCAGCAATTCCTTCGGACTACCAACCGTGATCTCCGGCTCCGCCGAGCCCACACGGGCCAACCCGGCCATCACCGTGTCATCTGAAATAACTCCTTCATCTACATCCTTCTCCAGCTTCAGTAGCGCTTCGACGCCTTCGTTGACTGTCATATACCTCTCATGCTCACCATCGATATCAAGCAATACCAGTGTATGCAGCCCGATATCCTTGTTTGACTTGATGTGGTCGTAGGGACTCCGTGGATATCCTCTCTCACGAAGAAACGGCAGCGTTACCGTTCTGCCGAACTTGTAGTGCATCACACCGAGTGCGGACGGCACGGCGGAAACGATGGAGATACCGTGTATCACACTGGTCTTGATACCTCTTTCTTTGGCACGAACACGCATCTCAACGTGAGTTGTGGCAGCCATGGGGTCTCCGGCTGTGAGGAAGGCTACCGTCTTATCCAAGGCCGCCTTGAGTACTGTATCCGATGATTCCACCTGCTCGCGAGATAATACTTCGACATTAACGCCCAGCTCCTTCTCCACATCTTCAATGGTAGCTCCTGCTAGTTTGCTCGTGTAGAACTCGGAGTACACCACGTCCGCCCGGGCAACGGCTTCCTTGCCCTTGATGGTTATATCCTTCTCGTCGAAAAGACCCAAACCGATGAATATTAATTCTCCCATATCATAGACCTCGTTAGATGTTATGTTTGAAAGTACCTAAGACCGAAGGAGAAGAGGTTAGAAAAAAGCTTTTGGATGCAGAAATCCTGGATAACCGCTATAAGATAGGTAGTCAAGGAGAATATCTGCTGCTTCCTCTGAGGGAAGAATTACCGGGAGAATTTAAGTGCTATCCCACAGTGGAATGTGAACCGAAAGAGAGGGTTATCGAGGTGGGCGACTATCGAGAATTGATGGAAATCCCAGAAAACCTAAAAGATGAATTGCCAACTTCCTATGACATAGTCGGAGATATCGCTATAATCAAGATACCTGAAATACTAACGGATCACAAAGAACAGATTGGAAACGCAATAATAGACACACATAAAAAGGTAAAAACCGTGTTGGAGGACAGAGGGGTAACCGGCGACTTCAGGGTACGAGATGTGGAAGTGCTCGCCGGCGAATCAAAGACCACAACGATACACAAAGAATACGGTATCGAGCTAGAAGTCGACTTAGCCAAGAGCTACTTTTCACCCCGGCTAGCTACGGAACGATGGCGTGTGGTCAACCAAGTACAGGAAGGAGAAACCGTTCTGGATATGTTCGCCGGTGTGGGTCCCTTCAGTATCCTGATAGCTAAACATATCAAAGTTAAGAAAGTTCACGCAGTTGACATCAATCCGGATGCCATAGAACTACTGAAAAAAAACGCTGTAAAAAATGATATCGTAAATATTGTCGAAACTCATCTAGGCGACGCTGCTAAAATAGCTCCAAAGATACGATCAGACAGAGTGATCATGAACCTACCTCACTCCGCAGATAAATACATAAAACAAGCTTTAGATTCTTTAAAACAAGGAGGAATTATACACTACTACGAGATCCTACCTGAAGAAAAAGTCGAAGAAAGAGCGGTTGAACTGGTTAACGAGATCAACGATCTCGGAAAAGATGCATATATCCTCAAACAACACTGTGTTAGAACCTATTCGCCTGTAGATGTTCATATGGCTTACGATATACGGATAAGCTAATTTTTC
>SKVC01000031.1 GCA_007129655.1 Thermoplasmata archaeon | reverse complement strand
TATTATATTGTGCAATTACATTATGGGATAGATAACAAATGACCCGAATAAAGGTAATCAAGGATGTAACAGACTTCGTTCCCGTTCTTCGTGCGGTGAGTACCAGAACAAAGCGAGATGTTTTTACAACATTGGCACAAGATTGGATAACAGAGGATGAGATAGACGAAAATTACGGAGAAGAAGGCAAATCAGCCTTGAAATTGTTCGAAAAAATGAAGTTGGTTGAAACCAGATGGCAGCATACCGATAGTGAAACAAAGAAGGCTTACCATACATATTATTCAGCCGTTCATATCGATGCATCCGTACCGATAAACGAGATCAGTGACGTGCTCTATGCGGCTATGATCGAGGATGAAGAATTCAAGGAGATCGAAGGACAGATATTAGAGGCTATGGGTGAAGGAACGGATTATGCCCGGGACATCGAGAACATTTTAGAGGTCACACCGATCACCCTTAAGAGCCTGGTAAAAAGATCTACTAAACTTTACTTTAGAGGAAACAAAATTCTGGAGATGCCCGAATGATGAAAATGGTGGTCTAAATGGACCTGGACGATCTTGATATCTTTGACAGATATTCGACCGGTACTTTTGCCTTGATATCAGGTATGGCTATCATCGGAATCGTGACGTATTTCCTTTATGTTATACTGCCTCTTTTAGATGACCCAACGAAGATGGTATTTTTCTTTTCTGTTTTGGCCTTCGTATTCGGTATCTTCATACCGCTGTTCTTCTTCATGGAGGACCTCGGAGGAAGTTCGGATATACTCGGAAAGTTCCTCGCAGGGATAGTGGTAGCCGCGATAGTCTGGATATCTTATCATAACTACAATACTGAAGGACTAGATGGTACGGGATTGAGTCTTTACATCGTACTACCTTCTATTTTCACCTTTTTTACATCACTCACACTGGTCAAAGGAGTAGTAATATCATTGATCGAAGAAGGTGGTTTCGGTGGTGGCGGATGGGAAGGTATCGAAGAAGATTACGAGGAAGAGGAGGAGGACGACTATGAGGTGGACGATTTAGACGATGAGCTTGAACCGGAACCCTCGCCGAAACGAAAACAAAGGAATGAAGAAGAACTGTATCCCGAGGAAAGAGATACCGATTGGTGAATACCCTTGACTTCAGTTCTCAGGTTGGGTCACCGCCCGGAGAGAGACAAAAGGATGTCAACACATGTGTGCCTAACAGCTCGGGCACTCGGTGCAAAGAACGTTTTTTTTACCGAACTAGACTCAAGAGTAGAAGAGAGTGTTAAGGGCGTAACAGATAGATTCGGCGGTGATTTTAAGATGTCGGAGGCAAAGGATTGGAGAGGGTTAGTCAAAGAATGGACCGGCGATGTTGTTCATTTAACTATGTACGGTGAAGACATCGATAAATTCTTTGAAAACCACAGCCCGAAAGATCCGCTGATAATCGTTGGCTCACAAAAAGTACCAAGAGAAGTTTACGATCTGGCGGACTACAACGTTGCCGTAGGCAGTCAGCCACACTCGGAAGTGGCGGCACTGGCGATCTTCATGGACAGATTTAACCGGAGCAAGGTTCCGGATCTTACCCATGGAAAACTATCTGTTCTCCCATCCAATAGTGGAAAACGTGTGATCAACTATGATAAGATACCTTCCGCCGAAGAGTGCTATACTTTACTATCCGAAAGTGGTATGGACGAAGCATTGTTCAAACACACCATGGCAGTACTTCAACAAACCCTGGAATTGTACGAAGTACACGGTGGCGACCTCCGTTTACTGATAGCCGGAGCGTTGCTCCACGATATCGGTAGAACAGTTATCCACGGAGTAGAACACGGTGTCGAAGCCGGTAATATCATCCGAGAACAAGGGTGGGATAAGGAACTGGTTAACATCGTCGAACGCCACGTCGGTGGCGGCATCACAAAGGAAGAAGCGTTGGAACAGGTACTACCGGCCAAGGATTATCTGCCGGAAACCTTGGAGGAAAAGATCATCTGCCACGCGGATAACACCGCCGGTGGTCAAGGGCGATTCGAAGATATGATTAGAAGAACAAGGGAAGCCGGTTTCTCAGCTAGTGCTCAACGTATGCTCAAGCTAAGAGACGAGTTAGGATAGTCTACAGCTTCTCGCCGTCCTCGATATCCATCACGGTGAATCCGGAGTTCGCCTTGGGATAGAAGTCAGTTGACTTTTCCGGCATCCGTTCGCCGTTTTTGGCTACCCGTAAAACCTGTTCGGGTCTGGTTGCGTTGACAAGGAAGGCCACGGTTGCTTTACCTTCTTTAACACGCTCTATGGCATCGTCCGCCCATCGTTCGTATGCGATGGTTTCGTCGATGGCGAGTTCTTCGGCACCCATTATATGTTCGAAGATGATATCTCGAAGCACGACGACGTCGAGTTCTTTATAATCGTCGGAGTACTCTCCCGGTAACAACTCGTCCAGCGATCCCATGTTTTCGAGCAAGACCCCATAGGCATCTTTTCCATCGTACATCATGAAGGCTATCTTACCCTTGTGCTTTTCCAGGAAATCGTCCGCATCCGAGATGTCCATCTCTTCTACACTGAAGTATTCTCGGATCTTCTCCATATGCTCGTCGGTAACTTTGTGTTTTAGTAGTAATCGATGTCCGGGAAGTACAACTAGTCCGGTATCTTCAACCGGTACCATGAACGTCATCCGCCAGTTGAAGGCGTCTTCCTCTTTCCAATCAGGGTGTTCCTCCCTCATCTCGTCCCTGTAACTGACGGCGGTTTCGTATCTGTGATGTCCATCGGCTATGACGATCTGCTGGTCCTGCAAAATATTCTTCACCGTTGCGATATTTTCGGGTTCACTTAATTTCCAGATTTTGTTATGTACGCCGTATTCGTCCACCGCTTCGTATAACGGCTCTTCCTTGGTAACTGAATCGAATATATCTATGCTCACACTCTTAGGGTCGCTGTAAAGCAAAAAGCCAGGCTCCAGGTTCTTCTGTGTTGCCCGAAGCATATTGAGTCTATCGATCTTAGGCCCAGCATGGGTTTTCTCATGAGGAAGAACTATCTTTTCCTTGAACGGATGCAGCTCGGTCGCGGAGATGAATCCTTTTCGAGTAAATTTTTTACCAAGAACTTCAAAATCCTGATAATAAACATAGAAAGCCGGTTCTTTGTCTTTGAAGAGTGCCCCGGCTTGAAGCCAAGCATCCAATCTGCCTGCAGCCATTTCGTATCGATTCTTTTCCTTGGGCAGTATCAATCTACAGAAATTGAATTCGCTCTTGGCATAATATTCTGTCTGTAGGTCTTCTGCGATCTTGTCGTAAGGCTGTGTTATCACCTTATCTATACTCTCGACCTTGTCTTCGTCGTAGCGTATGGCCCTGAATGGGCGGATCTCCACCATGCAGTTTCAACCCCTTTTCTTGAGTTCTTCGATGACCTGTTCTGCGGCCTGTGTTCCCGCACGTTTCTGCCCTTCCCAGGTCTGTCCCCCTATGTGTGGGGTAGCATGGAAGTTATCAAGAGTAAGCAGTTTGTTGTCTCCCGGCGGTTCTTCTGCAAAAACATCCTTGCAGCCGAACCGTATCTCACCCTTAGATAATGCTTTGTATAGTGCATCTTCATCAACTACACCGCCTCTCGCACAGTCGATGAGTACGGCATTCTCTTTCATCTTACCGAATTCTTCTGTGCTAAGGAGATGATGTGTAGCGTCTATGTGGGGTACGTGAAGAGTTATCACATCGCTTTCTTTAAGGATCGTCTCGAAGTCGACCATCTTTGCAGGTTCTGGGTCTTCTACATCTATGACGTCGTAGGCGATCACTTTCATACCCAGGGCATCGGCCCTTTTCGCTACTTCGTGGCCGATATTACCAAAGCCGATTATACCCATGGCCTTTCCATAGACTTCGTTACTTTTTAGGTCTTTTTTTATCCATTTGCCTTCACGTAAACTGACGGTCCCGGCAACCACATCTCTGTAGGAAGCGAACATGTGAGCCATGACCAATTCGGCAACGGATATTGTGGTGGCCGTCGGTGTGTTATATACCCCGATCCCTTTATCTCTGGCGTATGCAACATCGATATTATCCATCCCTATCCCGGGACGTCCTATTGCTTCCAGATTCTCAGCGGCATCGATGGTTGGTTCTCTTACTTTTGTAGATCCCCTGACTATCAAACCGTGGTAAGGAGGTATGGTCGCCGTAAGCTCTTCTTTACTCATGTCGAACTTCTGGTCTACCTGAAAACCGGCCTCCTCCATCATCTCTATGCCTTCTTCCGCTATCGGATTGCAAACTAGTATCTTTTTCATATACATCACAGTCCTGCTTCCTTTTCGATAATATCGGTCAATTCTTTCACCGTTTCTAGGGTATGCTGCCCCATGTGTCCGATACGGAAGGTCTTTTCTTTCAGCTGCTTTCCGTAGCCGTTGGAGAATAGTAAACCGTATTTTTCGTTTATTCCCTGACGTAGTTCCTCGATGTTCAATCCCTGGGTGTTTTTGATCGTACTGACCGTCTGAGACCAGTAGCCTTCCTCCGGGAACATTTCAAAGTGTTTCTTCGCCCACTTTTGTGTGTAGCTCGCCATGTCCTTGTGTCTCTGATCTCTCCCTTTGTGTCCTTCTTCCAGCATACGCTTCATCTGAGCTTTGTAAGCCAACATCAATGAGATCGCTGGTGTAGAAGGTGTCTGTCCCTTTTTCTTATAGTAATCTATGTTCTTTGCTAAGCCGGCGTAGAATGAACCTGAAGCCGCTTCTTTACTGCGTTGATATGCCTTATCATTGACCACACATACAGCCAATCCTGGTGGCATGGCAAAAGCCTTCTGAACAGAGGTAAATATAACGTCTATTCCGTGTTTATCTATATCTATGTAGTCTCCACCTAGTGCAGAGATGGCATCTACCAGCAACATGGTATCAGGGAAGTCCTTCATCACATCTCCGATCTCTTCGATCGGGTTTCTGATTCCGGTGGAGGTCTCGTTCATCACACATGTGAAAGCATCATAATCTTTCTTTTCCAGAGCCTCGCGAACATCCTCGGGTTTTACCGCTTTACCCCATTCATAATCTAGTCTATCTACGTTCTTGCCGAGTCGTTCTGCGATCTGTGCCTGTCTTGTACTAAAGCTACCGCAGGTCGAACAGAGAACGTCTTTGTCCACCAGGTCGTTAACCGTGCTTTCCATAAAGGCCGTTCCGGATGCACTTAGTACGATCACGTGATTGTCCGTGCCTAAAAAATTCTTGGTGTCCTCGGTGATGGTAGTGAACAGGTCTGTCATCGTACCGGACCGATGTCCGAACATCCATTCGTTCATCGCCTCGATGATCTCGCGCTTAACTTCTGTGGGTCCAGGGATATATAATCTTGTGTGTTTTTCTTTCATATACTCCACCTGAAACGGCATTCAACACGGGCGTATATAATGATTGTGATTGTTTCAACGAAAAAACAATAATAAAGAAGGCCGATTTACCGTGTATATGGAATACAGGACCTTCGACCCGGAGGATTACTACGCTCTACTCGAGCTATGGGACCTTTGTGGATTACCCTACAAACCCAAGGGCAGAGATACCAGAGAACGTATAGAACGGGAGGTGGAGAAACAGCCCGAATACTGGAAGGCGGTTTACCACGGAGACAGACTGGTAGCTATCATAGTAGGTACTGACGACGGAAGAAAGGGCTGGATAAACAGGCTCGCGGTTCTACCGGAGTACAGAAATAAGGGGATCGGGACGCGTCTTGTAAAACTAATAGAGGACGAATTCTACGCTAAAGACATCAAGATCATAGGAACCCTGATCGAGGGAGATAATCCTGAATCCATGCGATTCTTTGAAAAATTAGGCTATGTTGATCACGACATAAGATATTATTCCAAAAGAGAGAGTGACGAGACGTAAATATCTCAAACATCTGCTATATTGAACTCCGATTTAAGTATATTGAATTCTCCAGGGTCCATGGCTTTTGGATCAACGGACATGAGCATGATCCCTTTGTTTGTTTCGGTTAATTCTTTCAAATTCTCCAGGAACTTGAATATCGGCTCAAACCCATTGTTGGAAATCAAAAACTCGATCCCATGTATCATGAATATACTGTGTTTAACAGAGAGGTATCCCTTGATGATCTTCAACATCTCTTCATTGTATCTCTCCGGTTTGACGGTGTTTATGTCCCCGGAGCCGTCAACCGTACTCAGCCAGAATATTGAAAAATCTCCGTCCCCAAGCTCCTTTATCTTTGGGGGGAATATTCTAGTAAAGCACAACCCTGGTGCTCCCTTTTCAACTGAAGCTAGAAAAATATCGAAAGTCTTCGTGCTTTTAGTATCATCGAGAACGATGTAAGATCTCCCTCTTTTGAGCTTACCCAGATCTATCACCTTACGTTCCTCCCCAGTTTCGGATACTTCCTTCTCTATCTTATCCTTTACTGGAACTACCTCTATATGGTCATCCTTTATCCTTGCGATGTGTTCCGTGCCCAGGAGTTCGGAGATAGTTCCGGCAACGTAGCCTGCAAGGAAGTAATCATCATCAATGGTATTTTCGTATGGATTAACTTTGATAAAATCGTCGAAGATGGCCACGTCCATATTGGTCACACCTGTATGAACAGCTGTTAGAGCGGCTTTATTCGTCAATTCATCACGGGTACAGCTTTCTCCGCTAACACGCACTACCGCCTGCCCCCATTCGCTACCGAAGCGATAAACGGCAAAGTCTGCTTCTTTTTTACCGGAGGACTGCAGTATAGTTTCACGAAGGTATGGTATTATCTCGGTCGGCATGGATACAAGAGTTTTCATATAGCATCACTATCCAATATCATTTCACCTAATTTTTTAAAAGCGTTTTCTACGTTTTCCCCGGTCTTAGCACTTGTCTTGTAGAAGGGAAGGTCCTGACCAACGGTGTCGTTCTTCTTGGACAACCATCTCTTCATCACATCCTGAGGTATCCTTTCGAATTGGGGTACATCTGTGTAGACCTTACGATAGTAATTGACGATCTCCGAATGATTTTGAAGCATGAATTCGTGAAAATCGGAGTGGTCTCTTCCGGATTCATAATCTTTGATGATGTCTACCTTGTTGCCTAACACAACGACGGGTACACGCCCTACGGTTTCAAAAAGATCCTGGATCCAATGGTCTATATCATCGAAGGTACTCCTGCGAGTAAGATCGCAAACGATGATCGCACCGTTAGCACCGGCGTAGTTAGATGCGTGTAGACGGCTGCTCAGTTTCTGACCGTATATATCCCAAATGATCAATTTCAGTCCGAACTCGGCGAGCATCTTTTTCTTTACGTTGACTCCGATGGTGGTGATGTAATCATCATCGAACCTTTGTTCTACAAACTGGCGGACTAGTGAAGTTTTACCGACTGCACCACTCCCGAGTAAAACAACCTTCGCCGATAGTTCGTCCATGCAAAGGATAAAGTTCGTTAGGTATAAAAAAGTAATCACTCTAAAAATCTGTCGGGTTCGACAACCGTTACGATGATAATAACCGTTCCGATTATCCCGATGATCATCGCGAATATGAATGGGTACTGTTTACCGAAAAGATCAGATATCATACCGCTGGCTATGGAGCCGCCAGCCCATGCAAAATTTTCAAAGAAAGTATATATTCCCATGCCCCGACCTCTTTTACTGATCGGTGTTAGCGAAGTGACAAGGGCGGGTATCGAAGGTTTTGATATGGAACGACCCATGGTGTATATCGCGACGATGAATATTATAGAGTAAAAACCTACTGCCAGCACTATCAAACCAGCGAAAACAGCAGCGATGAAAGCACCTATAACTATCATCTTTTTATGCCCTACCCTATCGGCTATGCAGCCCGAAGGGAACATGAATACCATCTGAACTACGCCCATGACCGTGAACAAAATTCCTATTTCAAAACTGCTCAATCCCAACACACCCATTCCGTATATGGGAAGCATTGGGAATAAAGCGGCCAACCCGAAATAAAGAGTGAAAGAACCCACTGAGATACCCAGGAATGTCTGTGGGTAGGGGGTTATACTCTTTAAGTATTGATAAGGACGTAGAAAGGAAGCCTTCGGTAATTTTTTTGATATTTTATCCACTTGCTCTCCAGGGATGAACGATTCTTTCAAACCGAATAGAAGAGTTAAACCACTGAGTAAAGCCATCAAAGATGTGATAAAGAAAGGCATGGCAAGTCCGTATCTGGTCGATATCAATCCTCCCATCATCGGTCCTATGGCGCTTCCGGTGGCAAACATCAGTGTGTACAAGCCCATGGCCTTGCCTCTGTCCTTTTCCTTTACAATATCTCCGACGTAGGCCATGGCAACGGGCCAAACCAGTCCGGAGGCCGCGCCTTGACCGCCTCTATACAGAAACAATTCTGGGAGTGTCGTTGCGGTTCCAAAAAGATACATTACAACTGTATAAAGGAACATGCCGAAGACCATCAAGGGCTTTCGCCCTATCTTATCCGCTAGCCATCCACCTATGGGAGAAGTTGCCAGCCTGACAACGGCGAAGATACCCATCATCAACCCTACTTGGGTGTCCGTTGCGCCGTACATCTGTGCATATATCGGAAGGAAGGGCATTATCAGCCCGAAACCGATCATGCTGACTAAGATGGCAAAAGATAGGATGAGCAGTTGTTTGTATTTGATAACAACTAGAAAATCATCTAAGATACCTCGGAATCCGTAGCTCTCCTTAGGGGCATCTTTCATCCAATCTTCATTTACAAGATATAAATAAACATTTGTATGCCCATACAAAGGTTATGTTTTATACTACTACTCAAATGGTACGGCCATGGTAGAGTATTTAGATATAGTCGACGAAGAGGACAATGTAGTCGGTCGATGTACCAGAGACGAAGCACATTCCAGCGGAAAGAGGCACAGGACAGTGATGTTCTTCGTACTTTCTCCCAATGAAAATATAATGGTGACCAAACGCACCAAAAACAAAGATTTTTTCCCAGGATATCGGAGTGTGGTAATGGGTGGACATGTGGGTGCCGGTGATTCATACGAAGAGGCACTGAAACGAGAGGTCGAAGAAGAGATAGGAACATTCGGCGAGTATCAAGAGATAGGACGATTCACAAAGGATATTCCGGAAGAGACTGAGAACGTAAAGTTATACACTGTAAAAGTCGAACCGGAAAAAATACGACTGGCAAAAGACGAATTCGAGGGTGGAGTATTCATGTCACTGGAAGATATCTTAAAAGAAGTAGAAAGATGCCATGATTTTTTACCCGAGACGCAGCAGGTACTTGAGATACTCCGCCGGAATTGATAGACTATTCGAGGAACCGTTCTATCTTATCGATGTGATACATTCTTCTCTATCTTCCCTCATACTATTGCCTCTTTACCGATGTAGTCATAATATCTGTGTTTAAAATCATCAAACTCCTTAATCGTTTGATATGCTATGTCATACAGTTCGATCTTATCTCTCCGGTATAGAACTTCACCTTTAAGCACCTCTTTTTTCACATAAAGAGGAAGTAACTTGAAAATATGGACATCGTATCTGTCGTCGAAGAGTTTGGAGATCACTTTGAATCTGAATCGGGAAGCTTCATCTCGGCTACCATCATATCCGACGCATATGTCCACATCCGAATCTTCCGTTGCCCGACTTTCACTTTGAGAGCCGTACAGAATGATAAACTGGACATCATCGAACCCGTCCATATTCTTCACGGTTTCAACCACTTTGTCCGTATTCATGTTTTCCAACGATATATACAATTGATTCCTTTATAATAAACATTATTGAAACCAAAGCTATCGAAGGAAAAAAGATATATCCCACATAGTAATCCTTCCCTTAGATACAATGGCTGAAAGGCTCGAAGACGCTAAACCTACCAGGATGGAACTGCTCCGACTTAAGAAACGTAAGCTGCTAGCCCAGACAGGGCACGATCTTTTGAGCGAAAAGAAAGATGCCTTGATAAACGAATTCTTCAAGGTCGTCGACCAGCGTCGCGAATTTAGGGCTAAACTTGAGAAGATGCTTTCTCCCAGTTACAGGGCACTGATACAGGCTGAGATGTCCATGGGACGAAACGAAATATCGTCCATAGCTAAAGGGGTAAACAAAATGGAAGGTGTAGAGATCGAGGCAGACAACATCATGGGGGTAAAGGTTCCACTCATGAAAGCCGAGATACCGGAAGAAAGATTCTACGGCTTTGCCGATACATCCGTCAAGCTGGATGAAGCGGTATCTAAATTCAGAGAAACATTGAAAACCACCATCAAACTGGCTGAAATCGAAGGTCGATTGGACAAACTGGCCGACGAGATAGAGAAGGCAAAACGTCGTGTGAATTCTCTGGAATACATCTACATACCGAGGCTCGATGCCACCATAAAGTACATAGAGCGGCAGATAGATGAAAGGGAGCGAGAAGATTTCTTCAGAAGGAAGAAGATCAAGGCGCTGATGGAACAAAAAGAAACTTAATCGGTTCGGTGACAAATTTGAAAAAGCTCATAGAGGCCTATTTCGATACGCCTGAAAGAAAGGCGAAACTGTTTTTAATCATCACTCTAGGTCATATATGGGCTGTGATAGCCATGATAATCGGATTTATCGTATTCGCGTACTTTTTACTGAAAAATGCAGGAGTCATATAAAATGATAGAACTATTGATATCGAATTGCGGCGAACTCCACACCCTCGAAGGCCCCGATAGAGCTAGGAAGGGAAAAGAGATGAAGGATACCGGATGTATAGAGAACGGAGCGATCGCCGTAGACGATGGCCTGATCATCGATGTAGGAAACACAGAAAAATTGTCTGAACGATACGACGCCAAGGAAGTAGTAGATGCAACCGGTAAAACAGTCATCCCCGGCTTTGTTGATCCACACACACACTTGGCCTTTGCCGGATCCAGGGAAGACGAATTGGTTATGAAGATCCAGGGAAAAACGTACATGGAGATACTCAAAGCAGGTGGAGGCATACTGCGAACGGTGAAAATGACACGGGAAGCATCCAAACTACAATTAAAGAGTGAGATGAAAAAACGGATGGACACTATGCTGTCCTACGGTACTACAACAGCAGAGGCAAAAAGCGGTTACGGACTGGACCTAGAGAATGAATTAAAATGTCTCGAAGCCATCAGAGAGATGAGCCAGGAACATCATCTGGATCTGGTTCCCACATATCTCGGAGCACATTCTCTTCCTCCCGAGTTCGAAGATACCGGCGATTACATAGATCACTGCTGCGAAGAAGTATTACCGATCATCGCCGAGAAAAAATTAGCTGAATTCTGCGACGTGTTCTGCGAGAAGGGGGTCTTCGATTCTGAAGAAAGTCGTAAACTGCTGACAAAAGCAGCCGAGCTTGGAATGAAAATTCGTGTCCACGCCGATGAGATAAAGAACATCGGATGCAGTAAAATGGCTGCTGAGATCGGCGCGGTATCGTGTGAGCATCTGGTAAAGAGCAGCCAAGAAGATATAGATGCGATGTCAGAGAGCGGTGTCATAGGTATATTGCTACCCGGTACTCCTTTCATGCTAATGCATAGCGAATATTCACCGGCAAGACGTATGATGGAAGCAGGAATGGCCCTAGCTCTAGCAACGGACCTTAACCCCAACTGCTGGACCGAGTCCATACAGATGATCATAACTCTTGCCTGTCTACAGATGAAGATGCATCCCCACGAGGCCCTAACAGCTTCGACCATAAACGCTGCGAAGGCGATCAATAGAAACGATATAGGTATGTTGACAAAAGGTAAAAACGCAGATATCGTTATACTAGATATTCCGAATCTACAGCATCTACCCTATCACTTTGGAGTTAATCTTGTAGATAAAGTATACAAAAACGGAAAATGTGTTGTTTCCGACGGTTCAATCACTCAAGAAGGGTAGAAGAAAATGTCTAAGTGCCCATAGATGGGATTTCTGATGTCCTCTTACTAGTACACTCAACCCGGGTATCTGGAATTGCAAGCCAGGTCTGCTTCCCTCTACTTTATCGATGTTGTTTATACCCTTAACAGGCATACTGTACCATGATTTACCGTCGGACAGAATGACACCGTCGTTGGAAAGGTATAGTTTACCTTCGCCGGACCCTATATTGTATTCCTTGCAGTTGTCCGTTATCTTGAAGTTGAAGTGCACATCGTCGACTAATTTTACGTACATCTACCTATTCAGCCATTTCCTTATATATAAACTTTATTTTTTTAGCTAGCATATCTTCTAGTAAATCCAGGTTCTCTCCCGTTAGTGCGGAGACATTGAGTTTATCTGACATCTCATTACTAATATCCGATTTATTGGCGACCTCTATCATTTCTACATCTGGAAAAGATTTGCGGATATCATCAGCTAGAGCTTTCTGATCTTCCAACGGATATCCGCAGGTTCCTGAGGGGTCGAACAAGAAAACGATCAGATTAGCGAGATGTTTTAAAGCGCTTACTGCCTGCATCTCGATGACATTTCTTTCTTCCTCCGTTCGGTCAAGCAGTCCGGGAGTATCGATCAGTTGACACTTGTAAACATCTACCATAAAATGACCTATGCCCACTTCCTGGGTGGTGAATGGATAAACCGCGACTTTCGGCTTACCGGTTGATAGTTTTGATACTAACATCGATTTACCTACATTCGGATATCCGGCTATAACTGCAGTCGGTATGTCCGTTCTTATATCCGGTAGTGAATTGAGCTTCGTTCGCGCTTCCTGAAGAAATACTAGATCATCGTTTATCTGTTTAAGGAAAGAAGCGGTTCTGGCGTATGCTTTTTTACGTGAAGTATCAATTTTGCCGGGTTCACTGGATTTTGAAACCTCTCTAGTTGTTTCCATCAGAACTCGTTTTATACGGCGCCTAGCCCAGTTAAGTGCTCCTAAACTTTTTTTGAGTCTATCCGTATCGAGTATTATGTCGATGACTTCTTGATAAAAGGGAGGTAGATTCTCGAATGATGGAAACTCCTTTTCATATCTTTTGAGAGTTGACTCTATAGCCTTTGATACAGATTTGAGTTTAGCCAAGGTAGTGTTCTTTACCTTCTCTGCATGATTTTTACCGCTCTTCGAAACCTTAGATGCTCTAAGAAAAGCTTTATCGATGAGTTGGTCCGCGCTCAGCACAGTAGTTACTCGAAATTCCATGTAGTCGTCATAATCGTTCTAACGGATAAGCTTAACGGAACAGAAAGGTTAAAAAGAAAGGTCGTTTACCTCCGAGTAGGTGTAACAAATGGAAGATAAAGACCTAGTATACGTGGATTACGATGTCTGGATACTACCGGACGAAGAAGATGGAGACGAGATGATCTTCGATACTACAGATAGGATAACAGCAGAGAAAGAAGAAATTTTCGATGAAGATGAAAAATATGGTCCTAAACCGGTTATATTAGGAAACGGAGAGATCATCGAAGGATTCGAAAAAGCATTGATGGATGCGGAAGTAGGAGAGAAAGATTCCGTTGAAGTGCCACCCGAAGAGGGTTTTGGAAATAGAGATCCACGTAAAATAGAATTGTTTAGCCGTCGTGAACTGGACAGAAAAGGCATCGATATAGTCGAAGGAGGAAGAGTACAGATGGAGAACCGTGTTGGTACCATCATCCAGGCCACAGCAGGTCGTGTCCGTGTAGATTTCAACAATCCCTTGGCTGGAAAGACAGTTCGATACGATTTCACCATAACTGAAAAGGCTGAAACACCGGAAGAGATCGTTAAAGCGATATTGATAAAAGATTACGACGATGTCGATTTTGAAATAGATATAAGTGATGACAAGATCGATGTCATACTTCCCGATGTCTGCAAGTACGACCAAGCTTGGTTCGTAGCTAAATATCGAGTTGTCGGCGATGTGAGAAATCTTCTCGACATAGAAACACTTAGGTTCGTAGAAGCCTATGCTACTAAAGAAGAGGATGAAGAGGCAGAAGCAGAGAATGAGGAAGTAGAGGCAAAGGAATCTCAAGAGGAGACTGAAGAGGTACAGGAAGAAGCCGAGGAATAAAACAAAATCGTTTGATATATTCCTTAGGAATACCCCAACCTTTTAATCTATCTGAGACTTTGTCAGGATAATGAAAATGACATACCAGCAGATGATAATGTTATTCATAGTTGTAGCTATGATTTTCTTTTCTGTTAATTTGTTGTATCCACACCAAGGCCCCTATGTACTAACCGGTATTATGATAACCATCTTCATCATTTTCAAACTTTATCAATATACCCATAAGGATGGCCAAGGGAATGGTGAGTAGATCGGTCACACGTTTAAAATCAGAGATTTATAAACGGGCTTTACCAAAAATCCTTCGGATTTTTCGTAGCCCTCGAAAATATAAAATTTTCTACGGGCATGGGGGGATTCTTTTCGGAATATTAACTATGTAAATATTCCAAACGTTCGTCAATCACAGATTGACTCACGAACCCAAGGGTTCTCATCCCCCACTAAAAAACGGGCGTGGGGGGATTCGAACCCCCGGCCTACAGCTTAGGAGGCTGTCGCCATATCCAGACTAGGCCACACGCCCATGGTGTTTTGATTGCTTATGAGAAATGGTTTTCAGGGCATATCCAGACTATCTTCGAGGGTTTTTTAGATAACACCCTCGAAGGTGAGAGGGATTTATTCCTCTTAATATTTAAAGGCTCATTGGAGGCTTTGATTGTGTATGGAAAATTACTAATTTTCCAGACTATATTAGAGAGCATCTTTTTATGGTCTCTAATGTGCGGGGAATATACTTGTCATATTCTCCGTAAGGCCACACGCCCTAATTCTTAGACATGTTACTACAGTTTGACACGTGTGTAATAACTTCAACTAAATAAAAAATGCGGTGAAAGTGGGCCCGACCGGATTTGAACCGGCGACCATCTGGTTACTCAAACGCAAACATCGTTTGCGTTATATGAGCCAGACGCTCCACCAAACTAAGCTACGAGCCCTTAATGGGTTTCTCAGATAATTATGTATTATATTTAAGTTTGATGGAGTGGGCCGAGGCGGATTTGAACCGCCGATCTTCGCCTGACTTACTGCAAGAGCAGTTGTAAGGGCGACGTCATAACCAACTAGACCACCGGCCCGGAATGACTAATGCGAATGAGTTTGGTATACTGGTACTTATTAG
This sequence comes from Thermoplasmata archaeon, assembly GCA_007129655.1. GTDB lineage: Archaea > Thermoplasmatota > Thermoplasmata > Halarchaeoplasmatales > Halarchaeoplasmataceae > Haladaptatiplasma. The sequence goes on along the minus strand of SKVC01000031.1, from coordinate 488 downwards.
GAAACCACGATTCCGAAGTTGATATTTAACCTTTCTGGCAAAACCCCTCCCTAAACTACTCCTTAAAATACCAATTTCCATCTATGGGCTCTTTTGGTTTTTTGTAAGCATTTATTATGGCTAAAGTCAACAAAGCCATCAACACTAATGCACCTACCATGATAGCTATCAATAAAATTGTAGAAAGTTCATCTTTTTCGCGTTCCTCCGACACATCTGTTTCATCCTCTTCAATTTCCTCTTCATATATCTTGAACATAACAGAATCTTGTGAGCTATGTCCTGCTCTATCCCATGTACGGACTTCCACAATGTGGTTACCGATGTTCAAGTTAAAAAAGGTAAACGATTTGTTTTCGTCGTCTATCTCAATCCATCGCTCTCCGTTTATCCGAATTTCAGAACGAAGGATGCCGCTTATTTCATCAGTTGCATTCCATTTTATAGTTATATTGCGTTCTGTAAACTCTTCGTCATCTAAGGGATAT
>SKVC01000127.1 GCA_007129655.1 Thermoplasmata archaeon | reverse complement strand
TTTCGCTCATCCGAATTCATGATAACCGTATTCGCTGAACACTGCTTTGTGTATCTTGTCTTCTGAGATGGATGTGCGATGTTGGATCGCTTTCTTCGAGGGGATATGTTGCTTCGATAACGCCAAAATCTATCCTTCGAGCGCTGGAACGTCCGATCTTAAAGCCAACTTTCGTTCTTATACAATCGCTCGATTTTAAAACCCCTGAAGTATTTATCGTTCCCAACCTCGGTAGATCTAAAGCATCCGCAATTTGTCTAGGTATGAATAAACCATCAGCTCCGGAATCCAATAATCCTTCAAACGAAAGTGGTTTTCCCCCGTCACAATTATACAATTGAATATTCAAAAGTGGATAAAGAGGTCCATCCACATCCTCTTTTCTCAAAGCAGGTGGTAATTTGTATGGATATGTAAATTTGCTTCCAACAGACATACTAATAATAGCAATGTTCAGAGGACGGTTCCTTCGAAATCACAACTTCGTCTTCATCATATTTTTCAGATTCCTTTAAAATGATGGATAAATCGGAATCCGAGACGATGGGGGTATTATTACGTAGTAATACCCAATCTCCTTTTTTAACTATTGTTTCTGCCAACATGCTTCTACACCTATCATACTTATCGGCATCCAACGTATATATATTTTGTCTATCTTAGTTCTATGCGGTTTTCGGTGGCACACCGTTCTATCTATAAATACATCGTTTAAATGAAGATGCCGGTAAAGGATCCACAAAACCCCGAGCAGGCCGGCGGGGGATGGCGGCGGCCAGCGCAGGGGATAACAGGGCGGGGAGGAAGGCAGCCCCCCCCTCTTCGTAGAACACCGCCGCTGGGCTTGTGCGGGCAGGTGAGGATAGACGGGAAGAATACGTGACATACACGCTTAGTGGATTCTATCCATAAGGACCATGAGCTGGGCAACAAAACAGTGGCTATCCAATAGCCATCTCCCACACACCCTAAACTATTAATACAATTGAAACAATTGTTACAATATGGCCACCACGATCACCATCCACAAGAAAACGAAGGAGCGATTGGCGGACTATAAGTTGGGAGACTGGACCTATGATGAGGTACTTCAGTTATTGATGGATAACGTATCTCTTGAGGATGTAACCGCCGAACATCTAAGAAAACATAATCGTAGATTGGATGACTTCAAAGAACTTTCAAAGGAAGACTTCAAAAAGCGATTGGAAAAACGACTTGAGAAGGGAAATTGACATACCCGATAACATCATCGAACGCCTCCTAAATATTTTAGATGAATTTGATCCTTTTCGTCGAAGTTCCATAGACAAAGAAGTTAAAATAACAACCATCGGACACCGAAGCTCGGTATATTGACATCCATCTATATCTCATCCGGAGGTCTGTTAGAGTGGGGTGCAAGGTAGCATACCAACTCCAAGAACTATAGAAAATATACAAAGGGACATTGATAACCTTTATAACGATGATAATACCGGAAACTAATGATAATACCGGAAAAATTCACTCAAAACGTATCCGCCCATTGCTTCGGCCACTGAAGTTCGTTTCTCATCTTTAAATGTTTATCGATCAAACCGATGCCGTCAACCACCTTTTTCCAACCTTCCTTGGTCTGCTGATTTAAACTGTACCTCAATATGCCCTCATGATGGACCACCCCGTGGAGTCTATCGAAATCTCTATCATTGGTCAACAGTACCCTCTGCTCTTGAGCACATATCTTCAACAGTTCTCTATCGGATGCGCCGGACCCTGCGATATCTCTGGAGAATTCAACATTGTGGCCCTTGGCTTCTAATCGGATCTTAACATGATCCGGAACGTTTTCATCCAGACATATCCTCATAGAGCTAACATCCTCTCTCTAGCCCTTTCCCGGGATGCTTTTTCAGATAACTCCTCTTCTTTTCTCAACAACTCGATCTCATCCCCATTCTGCCCTATATATTTCACAGCGGCCTTCACACCTTCACTTTCTACGGAATAATTCTTGCAGATCTCTTCCACGGTCAACCCTTCTTCGTGATACCATCGATGGATGTTCAATATACCTATCCGGGTATCTTTTATCCGAGGCTGGCCCCCTAGTGTGTCCCTGGTAGAAACGATCCAACCTGTTTCATCCACAACTCCATCAGCCTTCTCCAAAGCCTCTTTTACAGCCTCGCCAAAGGTAGATAAACCTTTCTTAGTCATGAAGTCCTTGATATGTTGATGTGTTCTCTCGTCGATTTTTATGGTTTTTACGCTTGACATATACCATGGTATACCGAGTAGAAGTATTTATACTCTTCGAAAAAACCTCCATCGAAGGCGATGAACGAAGAACATATCTACAAGATCGCCTCGCATATCGTTGAACCGTCGTAGGTCTCACTATGGTCAGGGCTGTATTATTACGGTTATACCACCCAGGTACCATTCACATAATGGTCGCGGAACCTAAAAACACATCCCGCTGCAGGGTATGAAGATCAAATTCGTTAAAACCGGTCATTTTTTCGGATACATTTCAGAGAACGACATGTTCATAGCCGAGCCGGAAAAACTCTTCATAGATTGCCTGCTCTACCCGGATCACGCCGGTGGTTTATCACACATACGTGGATCCCTGAACGAAGCGGAAATAGAAGCCCATGTGGTGGGAAAAACTTATTAGATATGAATTTGATATGAATTTACATGGCGGAAACAGACATACGGATAGTGGGTGAAAGAGGGCAGGTCACGATACCCAAGAAGATAAGAATGAGAGAACATATCCACAGTGGAGACAAGGTCAAGATCATCGATAGGGATGGCGATATAGTGATCAAGAAGGTGGACTTGAGCGAAGAGCTCAAAGAGGGATACGTGAAGATGGCTGAGACGAGTAAAAAAATAAGCGAAGAGATGCTGACCGCATCAAAAGAAGCCCTGGACAGACTGTGATAGCTTGGAAGTGAAAAGAGGAGACATAGTCCTTGTAGATCTGGACCCTACAAAGGGTTCCGAGCAAGGTAAAACCAGGCCTGCTTTGGTTATCCAAAATGATATCGGGAACAAGTATTCGCCCACCACTATCGCTGCACCTCTGACCAGCAGTTACGAGAAGGTTTATCCAGTTAACGTAGAAATCAAAGCTGGAGAAAGTGGTGTTAAAAAGGATTCGATCGTTCTTCTAAATCAGATAGTTACATTGGATATAGAGATTCGAATAATCAAAAAGTTAGGCCGGCTTTCCGAAGATAAGATGAAAGAGGTCGACAAGGCTATCGAGATAAGTTTGGGTCTGCATTGATAGATCCGGTAAAAGCAGGTTTAGAGCAAGGCAGAACAACACTGGCTACCCCGCCCATCTACGATCGAGAATCACGCAAAAGCACCAAAAATAATATATAATTCATTAGTTCATACTCTCATATAATAAGAGGTTAAACAAATGAAATACAAAGGGATCTCTTCGAGAGAAAGGGAACTCTTGGAAGAATTGAAAAGGAGAAATATCCTGGTGTTCGATCCCCTGAACGCAGCCAATATATTGAATGAAGATAGGGAAAACACACACAGGATACTGAGCAGGATGGAATCTAAAGATATAATCTACAGGATCGAAAGGGGTAAATACATCTCTTCGAAGGCGATGAACGAAGAACATATCTACAAGATCGCCTCGCATATCGTTGAACCGTCGTACGTCTCACTATGGTCAGGGCTGCATTATTACGGTTATACCACCCAGGTACCCAGGACCATCCACATCATGGTCACCGAACCCAAAAAGATCATCCAACTCCAGGGCATGAAGATCAAATTCGTTAAAACCGGTCATTTTTTCGGATACATTTCAGAGAACGACCTGGTCATAGCCGAACCGGAAAAACTGTTCATAGATTGCCTGCTCTACCCGGATCACGCCGGTGGTTTATCACACATACGTGGATCCCTGAACGAAGCGGAAATAGACGGTGAAAGGATAGTGGATTATGCCTTAAAAACAAACAACAGATCCCTGAACTCAAGACTGGGCTATCTACTTCAAAAAACAGATAAGAATTTTCCCATGGAAAGATTAAAAGGAAATATATCGAGCTCTCCGGTACAGTTAGAACCATCAAGGCCTGGGAACAAGAAAAACAAAGGATGGAATGTGATGGTATGTTGACCAAAGAGCAGTTAAGAGAAATACACGATGAAAGCGTACCGCTGCACATATTAGAACTGGACTACATCCAGAGCATAATATTGAAGCATATCTACCTGAGAGAGGATATGTTAGTCTTCAAGGGCGGTACCTGTTTACGTAAAATCCACAAACTCAACCGCTTTTCGGAAGATCTGGACTTCAATATCTTAAAAGGAGATCCAAAAGAGATGCTGGAACACGGAATCAAAGGTCTGAAAAGAACAGGCATCGATGCGGAGATATCCCACTTCGACGATCGAAAGGATGTTTGTCTGGCCAAGATCAGATACAGTGGCCCCCTGTACCAGGGAAAGACGTTATCAAGGGGTTCCATACAGATAGATATCTTCAAATACAAAGTTCACAAAACAACGGCATGGAGTACGATCATGGAAAATTATGCTGACGTAGGTACTTACAGCTTAAAGGTCATGGACCCCCAAGAGATCTTAGCGGAGAAATTCAGGGCCTTGGTGCAGAGGGAGATGCCGAGAGATCTGTACGACATATGGTTCCTTTTAAACATAGGGATCTCTCTGGACACGGAATTACTGGAACAAAAATTCACGGACCTTGGTATGGAACCGAAAGAACCAAAAAATATCCTGGAAGAGTATTCAACAAGCGGATGGGAACGTGATATGGAGAATCTCATACACCGGGTACCAAAGAAAGAAACGATACTGGGAGACATCAAGAAACGCATAGGGTTGTGAAGGGATCCTTTGGTCGAATAGTTCTTACATTATATCCTTTCTATTCGAACAGATATGTCGGGAATATCTGACGAAGGAATTTCCAAAGATCGGAAGGTGGTGGGGAAGAGATAGACATCGTTGGCATAAATAACGACTGTACACTGTTCGGAGAATGCAAGTACAGTAAAAACCCAGTTGGTATGGAAATTCTTGATCGTTTAAAACAAAAGTCCGAACATGTAGACTGTAAAAAAAGAGAGTTCGTTCTTTTCTCTTGGTCCGGGTTCAAGGATGAATTGAAAGAAGAAGATGTGAGACTGATAGGTAAAAAGGAGCTAGAGGATCATTTCGGATAACCATGACAATAAAAAAAGTAGATACCGGGAAGCACTATCGTTTCAGTTTTCTTTTTTCACTGATATATTTTGCGGTCATGGCCCTACTATTATGTTATTCTCCAAAAATTTCGTCAAGATTTAAGTACACCTTTTGATACTCATTTTATGGGATTATCTAACGAAGATGTCCGGAAAATAATAGCGTACGTGACGAAACATGGTTTATCCACTCGTTACGCAGCCGATAAATACGACGTATCACGACGTAGAATCCAACAGTTGATCAAGGAGTTCAACGATACTGGCGAAATACCGACCATAAATAAACGCGGTAGGAAACCTCGTATGGATTATCCTGACAACATCGAAGAACGAGTAATTCAAACTTGGAAGAAGTTGCATGTAGGTGCAACTTCAATTGCTAAATATCTTCGAGAGAAGGATGGTATCAAAATAGCGGATATCAAAGTACATGAAATCCTGCTGGAGAACAACATGGCTAGAGAAAACGACAACAAGAAAGGTAGAAAAAAACCTTGGATAAGGTATGAACGGAATCATAGCTTATCTGCTGTTCATATGGATTGGCATCAAAACAAGCACAAACAATGGGTTTGTGCTGTTTTAGACGATGCCAGTAGGAAGATATTGTCCTGCGGAGAATACGATCGAAGAAGTGCCGAAGCTTCTATCGAGTTACTTGATGAAGCATATGAAACATATCTACACGTCAAACCAATAAGAGAAGTGATAACGGATCATGGGACCGAATTCTATGCTAATAAAAGAGATAAGCAAGGTAAAGCAAATCACTCCTTTGAACAATATTGTAAAGAAAAAGAATTCAAACAACTCCTATGCCAGTATAATCATCCACAAAGTAACGGTAAGATCGAAAAATGGTTCCATACCTATGAACAACACAGGTACAGGTATGAAACTTTAGATGAATTCTTAGAATGGTACAATACAATCAAACCTCATATGAGTTTAGATTGGGATAATCTAGAAACTCCTGAACAGGCATTTTGGAGAAAATGCCGCTCAGAGATCCTTGGATCTTATTTTGAAGGATTAGAAAAGGAAGGTGTTAAAAGATGAAGCGAAATAATTCGCAGATAACACAGTAACCATGACAATAAAAAAAGTAGATAGGGTAGATACCGGGAAGCACTATCGTTTCAGTTTTCTTTTTTCACTGATATATTTCGCGGCCATGGCCCTACTATTGCATTTTTTATATCCCACGTTCGACATACTGAACCCGTCTAGCTTTGTTGAGATGATCGCTATTGCCGCTACGGCGATGATCCCGCTATCTTTGTATTTTTTAAATCGGCCGTACCGTTCCTCTGTCTCGTGGACCATCAAGATCCCTATGTCTTCCGAGATGGTACAAGAATATCTGCAACCAAATATCGATAACACAGTTTCCGTTATCCAGGATAAATTATCTACGGATTGGTATCTTGTGGAAAAACACAACTACGACGGATACGACAGATTTTTTGAAAGAGGCGATAGTGTAAAGTTAGTGTCCGAAGACAGTTTCGTAATCTACGTGAACGGAGATGTTAACCGGTTCGGCATAATCAACCTCCGGGTGATGCTTAGGATACTATCGTTAGACAAGGAAGCTATAAAAAGGCTGAACCAACAACTCGAAAGTGCAGTCAATGAAGTACGACCGATCACAAATTGAGTATCAATGAGCTAGCTTCTCAAGAGCTTCAAGTTTACCCAACAAACCTATTTTCTCTGCAGTATCTTTCAGGTATTCTTCATCTAAATCTCTTCTTCTCGTGATCACGCTCAAAGCATCTTCAATATCCTGTTCTCTTCCCCATAATAGTTTGTTAAGTATCGTGTCTTCAGCGGATGATATGTACATCTGTGTTCCCTCCCATTCGATCAACATCTTACGTGCCAACGCACGCCGGTCCGCCGAGTCACAGACTCCTTTGATATCCAAACGAAACAGAGTTTCTTCATCTTCTATGGTGCAGTGACTTTTTTCTTTCATAGCAGTTTTTATATCGTCTACATCAGCGAAAAAACCTCGTTCCTTCAAACCGATAGATAACTTTTCACATTTTTCCGTATCGAGCACGGCAACGACATCAAGGTCTGCTGTTGCCCTGGGTCTACCGTGGTACATGACGGCAAAACCACCCACGACGACATATTCTATCCCCATCTCATCCAGGCAAGAGATAGCATCTTTAAGGATGTCTCTTAATCTTCTCATCCATCCTCCTCCATTCCAACCATAACTCTATCAACTCTACACCGAAAGAAAGTGTTTCCTCACCAGTAAACTCCCGGGCCCTGATGGCCTCCCTTATTATTTCGTCGGCTTTACTTATCTTCAAAGTGGTCATATATCTTTCTCAATATAGGGCCGTAAGTTAAATAACATTTTGCCTTTAGCTCTATTTAGTAATAGGATCAACCGCTTGCGGCACCGTTATCCCTTTTGGCATAAAAAAATTATCCCTACAAGCATATCACCTCTTGGTAACATGGATTAAAGTCCGTTGTAGCGGATTTCACTCACAGCAGCGGATATTCCCTCAAAAACGTCAGATCATCGGTGTAGCAGTCCCGGATGTCGTCGATGCCAAGCCGGAGCATCACCAGTCTCTCCAATCCGAGACCCCACGCCAGCACCGGGCAGTCGATCCCGTGTGGTCGGGTGACCTCTTCCCGGAAGATACCGGCTCCGCCCATCTCCAGGTAATCGCCCTTGTACTTTGCGTACACTTCCAAACTGGGCTCGGTGAACGGGAAGTACGACGGCCGGACCTTAACATCGTCGAATCCCATCTTCCGGTAAAATTCCTTCATCAGACCTATGAGCATGTTCAGGTTGGCACCTTCTTCCATTACCACTCCTTCGATCTGGATGAACTGGGATAGGTGAGTAGCGTCACTCTTCTCCGAGCGGAAATTCCAATCTAAGCCGAAGGCCTTCACCGGCGGCTCCGGATTCTCCGATAGATGACGCAACGTAGCAACGGTTGTGTGTGTTCTCAAAACCGCTCGCCGGGCTTCTTCTTTACTCCATTTATAGCCCCAGCCGGATGAGCGTGTATCGCCACCGTTCTCATGCATGGCTTTGACTCTCTCGGCCACTTCGTCGTCGATGTCCACAGTCGCCGGACGTTCAAGATAAAAAGTATCTTGAAGGTCCCGGGCAGGATGGTCCTGGGGAGAAAACAGTGCATCGAAGTTCCAGAATGCACTCTGGATAAAGTCGTAATTTATCTCGGTAAATCCCATATCTAAAAACACACGTCGAACAACTTCGATCTCCCGTTTCATGGGATGCCGTTTACCACCGTACTCCGTCGGTGCGAAGGCTTGGATGTCGTATGGTCGTACTTCGGCTTCCCTCCATGCACCGGTACGGATTATTTCTGGAGTCAACTGTGATATCTGTGGTTTCAGTTCTATTCCTTTATCAACCACTTTCTTTCCTTCATCGGTGAGTATCACAGTACGCGAAATCCTCTGTTCTTCATCCAATAATTCCTTTCTAGATTTCAATTTCTTTACAGCGTACTCGTCCAGTTCTTCCAGCGGTAACTCTCCTTCCTTAGACAACTTACGTATCAATTCTTCGTCCTTTCCTCTCTCTCGCAGCGCCTTTTTACCCTTGGAAGTCATCTCGAGTACAGTTTCGCCGCCTTCCTTCACCGTATCGGCCCATTTTTTCTTACGCAGCCAACCTACGGATATGCCGGTTTTTTTACCTCCGAGACCGCTGCCTTCGCTCAACTCGGAGATACTGCACTTACCACCGGCCTTCTTCAGGTACTTGAGTGCCGTCCTTTCGGGTAAATCCTTATCGCCGACGCTCTTCTTGGCTAACGAATAATAGTACGTCACCTTCTCGTCGACTTCCACAAGTCCTTTAGAATTAAGCCACGATACGGCGTTCATCACCTGGGATTCCTGCTCGAATTCACCGGATTCCGTAAGCTCCGAAGGCGATGCCGCACCTCCGTGTTTGTCCAGTGCCAGTAGTGTTCTTTTCTCCAGATGGCTGAGTTCATCCGACATGATATCCATCCATATACTAACACCATATAAATCTTTCATCAAAGACTCTCCGTAAATCCTTTTATATATCCCTCCCCAATAAGGTGAAACATGAAGCGTATACACTCAAAAGGCGTTATGGAGCTGGAAGACGGTGAAAAGTGCATGCTGGCCGGCTGGCTGCAGGAAGTACGTAACCTTGGCGGTATAGCATTCCTCAAAGTACGGGATCGAACCGGTGTTTTCCAGGTTGTTGTGGTGAAGAAAGAAGTAGGCGAAGATTTTGACCACATCGTTAACATACCCCGGGAAAGCGTTGTCATAGTCGAAGGAAAAAAACAGGCCACGGATCAGACAGATTTTGGTTATGAGATACTGCCCACATCCATACGGGTGGAGAGCGAAGCTGGTAAACCGTTACCCTTGGGAGTAGTCGACAAGGTAGACGCCGAGATGGGCACCCGGTACGACAATCGTTTTCTAGATCTAAGAAAGGAAGAAAAACGTTACATATTCGAACTCAGAGGATTACTACTCGGCGGCTTGAGAGATTTTTTCTTAGGCGAAGATTTCATAGAGATAAACACACCTAAGATAGGAGCCTCCGGTGCCGAAGGCGGGGCCACACTGTTCAAGGTGGATTATTACGGTAAGGAAGCATACCTCGCACAGAGTCCACAGCTATACAAACAGATACTTATGTCCGCCGGATTCGAGCGGGTCTTCGAGATAGCACCGGCTTACAGAGCTGAGGATTTTGATACAATACGGCATACCTCGGAGTTCATATCTCTGGATTTTGAGATGTCTTTCATCGACAGTTCCGACGATGTCATGGATATGACCAGTTACATGGTGGAACACGCGCTGAACTACGTGGTGGAGCACGGCGCGGAGATGCTGGACAAATTGGATGTGGATATAGCCGTTCCCACGCACCCATTTAGAAAGGTACCTCATTACGAGTGTATCGAGATACTGGAGGACCTGGGTAAGGAGTGGGAAGACGAACCCCGTGACGTGGATACCGAGGGAGAGAAGATGCTGGGAGAGTACATGATGGAAAATTACGATACCGAGTTATACTTCATCACCGAGTTCCCGTCGGAGCTTAAGAAGAATACATTCTACGCAATGAGAAAGGATTACGACCCGTCGCTGACCACATATTTCGACCTGGAGTACAAGGGCCAGGAACTGGTCTCCGGCGGACAGCGAGAGCACCGCTACGACGTACTGACGGCACAGATGAAAGAGTTAGCCCTCGACCCGGAAGATTTCCAATCATACCTCAAAGCATTCAAGTACGGTATGCCTCCACACGGAGGTATCGGGCTGGGACTGGACCGGTTCGTACAGCAGATGCTCGACTTAGACAACATAAGAGAAGGTATACTGTTCCCCAGGGATACCAGCAGGCTGGAGCCGTAACTACTTTCACGCACCCCTGCCGTATATGTTTATATAGCATCTAACGGTTTTATCATCGATGGTCACCGGGATGTACGAACGTGAGATCAGGGGAGTTCTCTCCGGCGACGAAGAGATGCTCGCCAGCTTAACGAAGACATGTACGGAGGATGAGATATCGGATTATTACTCTATACTGGATATACCGTTCATGGTGGTCAGAGCAGGCGGAAGCCTCGGTATCGATATAATCGCCATAAGAGGCGAACTGTCCTTTCCCATCGAGGTTAAATCATCGAAAAAACCGGTGGTATATTTCAGCGACGAAGAGCGGCTCACCGAACAGGCGGAAGAGATGATAAGCATGTGTACCGCCAGCAGTGTTTTACCTCTTTACGCATTCAGACTGAAGGGCGAGCGGGGCGATAAGTGGAGGATATTTACTCTGGAGATAAACGGTCTGAAGAAAAAACAAAAGCTGCTACAACGCAGGATACCCCTTATACAAACAACCATGCACGGCAATTACAAGATGGATTGGAGAAAGGGCATGCCACTACACAACTTCATCGCCTACATCAGACATCTTATAATCTAGCGGATCAAGTACTGCAGGTCTCCGCGCACGATTATATCCCCTCTTTTTCCTTGTATGGCACTCTCGGCGTCTTCCAATTCGATGATCACCTTGGAACACTTCGGGCACTTCCAACCCCATACATCCATATCCGATATCTTCAAAGGCGCTCTTCTCATATCCGCATCGCATCGGGGACATTTCATGGAATTTTTCATGATAAACATACGATTACAGAAGTATTAAACCTCTTCGAAAATGCGATTGTTTTATTTACCGCAACGCCTATACGGCTCCATCATGGAAATAATACCGTCTCTATCTTTCAAGCAAGGATCACCGGTTGTCGTCGAAAACGGTAGGTACACTTCGCTTATTGAAAACAAAGATTACTCCGACATCAACGATATCATGGAACCACTGGCGGACTACGAAAAACTTTACCTGTTCGATATAGACGGTATAGAATCCAACCGGCTCCAGTCCGAAGTGATCAGAAGATTAAGTGCCAGAAAGGACGTATGGGCAGATATCGGCTCCCGGGACATCGACACCATAATCGACGCCTACGTCATAGGTGCCGATAGGGTGGTGGTCTCCACCAGGCGGATGCCCGACTTACAACTGTTAAAAGACGCAGTCGATATGAGCGATCGTATGGTGTTCTCCATAGATCACAAAAACGGTATAATCTCACCGAAAAATAATGTCGCCTCGTTAAAGATATATGACATCATCGACAAAGCACTCGATATCGGCATCGACACTTTTGTTCTACTGGATCATTCCAAAGAGCCCTTCGATATGGATATTGTTGCTTCCCTCCCGGACGGAGATCACAGTCTATATATCGGCGGAAGGGATCTTAACAAATTAAACGATCTTCCAGATAATATAAACGGTATCATACTCAGTTTCCAGGAGGTTTTAGAACGCCAGAAGGTGGATTGAGGGAGTTACTCGCCTTCGTATTCCAGAGAAAGGGCTCTGCGAACATGTCAGTAGACGACTTCGTATACGGGCCGGCGGCGGACTTAGGATGGTTCACATCCAAAGAGATGAGGAAGGTCCTGGAGATCGCACAGAAGGCAGACTTAGTTATCCGGGATAACGACACCGTTCGAACCAACTTCGATCCCGGAACGGTCGACATCCCTCTGGGTTTTAAACCGTCTAAAGATATTTTGAACGAAGAGGTGAAACGTCCGGTGTTCCAACGTATACTCGACGAGATTTTAGCCGGTACTAAAGGCAAGTCGAAGTCCGAGATAATATCCATGGTAAATCAGAAACAAGAGCGTATGAACATCGAGATAGAAGTGGCACTCCTTCTGGTTGCCCGGGAATTGAAATTGACTTTACCCAATGAAACAGAGTATATCCAGGAGCTAGAGGAATCCATAATCCAGGCTGACTGATTTAACCGACCACAATATTATAATATCAGCGATTTGTTAAGTGAGTTGAAGTGATTTAAGATGAAAGGTATCGAATCCCTTGTTGAAACGGCCATGAAATACAAAGAAAAGGGTCTGAAAGAGAAAGAAATAGCTACAGAACTAAGTCTATCGGTTGATACGGTTAACTGGTTGTTGACCAGAAACGTAAAGGATGAAAAGCCACCTATCGACGTACAGATAGGCTGGAGATCCATCGGAGTATTCGGCGGAAGGATCGGTCTTCTAGCCGCTATGATGTCAGATATCATACTGGAAGAGATGGAGAAGATGGATGCGGATTTCGATACGGTAGTAGGTATCGCCATCAACGGAATACCACTTGCCACACTTATCTCCGACGCACTGGGTAAAGAGCTGTGCATATATCGTCCCAGGGAGCACGAACGCCAATCCGGCGGAGGAGCCTTAAGCTCGAATTACGCCGGCGTAGATGGAAAACGAGTGATTATCGTAGACGATGTTATCAGCACCGGTGAAACGATGCAGGGAACCATAAGGGATCTGGAAGAGGAAGGCGCAGAACCGGTTCTTTGTGTGGTAACGGTCAACAAGGACAGCAAAGACGAAGTCATCGGCGTTCCGCTGCGTGGTCTCATCAGAGCTAGAGTGATCGGATAAACGGGATTCACATGCATTGGGCAGACGTCGAAGCGGATAGATTAGACGATTCAATTTTGATAGCTACGGGTATCACTCCATCGGGACCAATACATCTCGGCAGTTTGAGAGAGATACTCACAGGAGATGCTATACGCAGGGCCAAAGGAGATGCCAAATTGGTTTACATCGCAGATTCCATAGACCCTCTACGTAAAGTGTATCCTTTTTTACCAGAAAATTACGAGCAGTACGTTGGTAAACCCCTCAGTGAGATACCGTGTCCATGCGGTGATCATGAAACTTATGCAGAACATTTTCTCGCACCTTTCCTGGAATCGATACACCGTTTAGGGGTGGAATGCGGCGTACTTCATACCCATGAGATGTATGCAGAGGGAGAGTACGAAGAAGCTGTAAGAAAGCTGATTTTAAACAGAAAAAAGGTCAAGGAAATACTCACCACCGTAACCGGGAGAACACTGAAAGACGACTGGTATCCATACAATCCGATATGCGGAGAATGTGGAAAGATGCACGCCAAGGTAACCGGTTTTTCCGATCCTTACGTAGAATACACATGCAGATGCGGGTATGAAGGAAAGTCCGACATCAGAAAGGCCGAAGGAAAGCTACCGTGGCGCTGCGATTGGCCTGCCAGATGGTGGATACTCGGTGTAGACTGCGAGCCATTGGGAAAAGATCATGCGGCATCCGGGGGCTCCTGGGATACCGGTAAGCTGATAGTTAAAGATATATTCGATAGAAGCCCGCCCAATCCGGTGGTATACGAATGGATCCAGCTTAAAGGCAAGGGGGCTATGTCGTCGTCTACCGGTGTAGCGATCAAAGCTGAAGATATGCTGGACACCGTAGGACCCGAAGTCGTCCGTTTTCTTCTTTTCAAATACAAATTACAAACTCACATAGATATAGAGCCGGGATTAGGTGTCCTCGATATGGTTGACGAATACGATGCTTGGGAGGCCGGTTACTTTGACGGTTCCTTGGACGATGACTCACGTAGAGTCTACGAACTTTCCCAGGTAGATGAAATACCATCACGACAGCCCTTCAGAGTCCCGTACAGACATCTGGTAAATCTGGTTCAGATCTATGAAGATGAAGAGCATATATGGAGATTGGTTCGGGACGAAGGTTGCACCGAACACGACAAAAAATTGTTCGAAACAAGGGCAGAACAGGTACGGTACTGGTTGAATAACTTCGCTCCGGACATGGTCAAATTCTCCATACTAGAATCTTTACCTAAAATAGAGTTATCAGATGAAGAAAGGGAATTTCTTAAACGATATCTCGAAGAGATCAAACCCGAGGAAGATTGGACTCCGGAATCACTGCACCAAGCGGTACACAATGCGGCTGAAGAGACGGGCATAAAAAAGGGCAAGGCCTTCAGAGCTTTCTACAAGATTTTCATCGGAGAGTCCAGGGGTCCTAAACTCGGCAGATTCCTTGCACAGTTGGACAGAGATTTTGTCATAGAGCGGCTGGAAGAAGCGGTCTTCTGATGTTCATTTTTTTCTTTTTTTGACCTTTGGTCTAGGACGTTTTATTTTGTATACGTTTAACCCTATCCATATCACAAGAAGTCCGCCTATCAATATGCCGAAGGGAAGAAAATCCATAATATCTACCGTGGTACCTATAATGAGGCTCAATCTCTTGCTGTCTTCGGGTTCTAGACTTATCGTCGTATACTGTCTACCGGATTCATCGGTATATATCGTAAGGTCGTTACCGGATAGCCGAGCTCTTATCAATTCCAAACCTTCGGGTATCAAGATTGTTATATCCACAGGCATATAGGATGGTCCTGTCAATGGTATGACCACATTTTCGGAGAAGGTAAATTCTCTCGGAATGAAAGCCGATAAGTCTTCATTTTCCTGACCGATGTTATTTCTTACACTGGCATTGTAGTAAAGCAATACGGGTAGATCCGAATCCTCAAGTTCGAAATTCACTTTCTCTATATTTTCAACGACCGCCTCATCGCCCCAAGAGCTTACCTGGTCATTCAGCAGATTTTCAATGGAATGTATAAAATCGTTTACCGGTCTGGCGAGACCGTTCATATACAATATCCGAAGTGATCGAGCATCTAGATACTCCAAGCTCAAGTGTTCGGGTATGTTCCGACCGAGCGAGTCCGGTACGGACATGGATGATATGGATGCGGAGAAATTTACGTTAATATCCATAAACTCTCCTGCCTCTCCCCTCTCCAATGCATATAAGTCTATCAGGAGGGAAACGTCCATCTCTGTCTCGTCGATATGTTCCGGTGAAGAATGATGGATATCCAGCAAGATATCTTGGTATGCCATCTCCGTCCCATCTAGATTATCTATCTCAAAATTCAACGTATCAGTTCCCTCTCCAAAAACCGTGTCCGCTGCAGCGTAGAACTCATATGTTGCATGATGCCCCGGTTCGCATATCAGAGTTATATCCTGTTCAAAGGTTCCTCCTGCCTTCAATATGCCCAT